>CAVERK010000089.1:0-10564 GCA_963618035.1 bacterium | reverse complement strand
GTTACGTTCCGGAGGACCGTATCCAGCAACTGCGGCAATACGACAGGCGCATCTTTGACCTGAACAAAGACATAGCATACAAGTTGACCAAACTTGATATGGAACTCCAACGGTGCAATATCCGCATCAGCAATTATGTATCTTCAACAGACAGTAAAGGCTATCAGGAAGTCGTACGGTTGATATCAGAAGGGACCAAGGATCCAAGGGAACTTGCGGAGGCCATCCACTCCAGGACAATCAACAGACACGGAATGGACACTATTGTCAGGGCACTCACCGGTGTCATATCAGATACTGATGTCGACATAGTCCGTCAACTGCGCGATGAAATACTGCTGGCTCGGAAGCACAAAGACGAATGCCAGTCAAAGATGAATGAACTCTGCAAGGAATGGTTCCCTGAGCAACTGGCCAACCTACAGACAATCCCGGGTGTTAAAGAGCGTTCCGCCACAGCGATAATTGCGGAATTGGGCACAGATATGTCATCATTCGAAGATGCCGCCCATCTTGTCTCCTGGTGTGGACTGAAGCCGCGTAACGAGGAAAGTGCAGGAAAGATAAAGTCACGCAGAATAACTCATGGCAATAAATACTTGAGAAAAACTCTTATCGAATGCTCTTGGGCTGCCAGTAAAACACGTTGTTGTTTTTTCAATAAGTTCAGTTATATACAGACCGTTATCCGCAAAAAGAAAAAGATGAAGGTTCAGGTGGCAATTGCCCGCAAGATGCCAACTTCCATTTGGTTCATACTCCACGACAACGTCCAATACAAGGACTACACCCAGATATTGAACCAGCTGCAGAAGCAGCCGGTCTAATATATACCGCATATTGTAAGGCCATTATATTTGTGGTGGTTCGACCCCGTTTGCAAACTGACTCACGCTTTATGCGGCTTAGGACACCCGTTTGAGACTCAAGCTCGAAGAGGAAATTGTTTTACTTCTAATATTAGCGCGCTAAGGCAAAAACGCCTGTGGCTGTGCTCGTTAGTGCCCATCTTGTACTGCAATATACGCCGTACCATCCTCAGATTGAATATGAAACAGGGATTTTTAGAGGAAATGTAACATAAAAGCATGATTTTTGAACGCAAGGCCTATGTAGATGGACTCGTCTCTGCTGATGGCATCGGGGCTAAATCGGAGCACCGAGGCTATGCCTTGTATTTCTTGCTGTTGCCCCACAGCTGGGTCATGCGTTCCCGATGACGCTCTTCGGCGGCGTTGTCCTGCGGATGCCAGAACATCGTGTCCTTCAGACTGTCGGGCAGATACTGCTGGTTGACGAAGTGTCCGGCAAAGTCGTGGGCATACTTGTAGTCCTTGCCGTACCCTAACTGTTCCATCAGTTGGGTAGGGGCGTTCCTGAGATGCAGCGGCACGGGCTGGTTGCCGGAACGCTTCACCTCCGCCAGTGCATCGTTTATCGCCTTGTATGCCGAGTTGCTCTTGGGGCTTGTCGCCAGATAGACCGTCGCCTCTGCCAACGGTATGCGTCCCTCGGGCCATCCCAACTTCATCACGGCATCGAAGCAGGCGTTTGCCAGCAGCAACGCGTTGGGATTGGCAAGACCGATGTCCTCGGATGCCGAGATCACTAACCGTCGTGCGATGAATGCAGGGTCTTCGCCTCCCTCGACCATGCGTGCCAGCCAGTAGATTGCCGCATCGGGGTCGCTGCCGCGTATGGACTTGATGAAGGCGGAGATGATGTCGTAGTGCATCTCGCCGTCCTTGTCATACGCCAGGGGGTTCTGTTGCAGACGGCTTGCCACGAGCTTGTCGGTGATGGTCACGGGGTCTTCCGGCTCTGACTGTACCACCAGCTCCAGTATGTTCAGGAGCTTGCGGGCATCGCCGCCGCTGTAGCGCAACATGTCCGTGGTCTCTTCGAGGCGTATGTCGCGCTTCTTCAGCTCGGTGTCCGTGGCAATGGCGCGGCTCAGCAGTCCCAGCATGTCGTCCTTGTCCAGCGGCTCCAGCGTGTACACCTGACAGCGCGACAGCAGCGGACGTATCACCTCGAACGAGGGGTTCTCCGTCGTCGCTCCTATCAGCGTCACCACGCCTTGCTCCACCGCACCGAGCAGCGAGTCCTGCTGTGACTTGCTGAAGCGGTGGATCTCGTCGATGAACAGCACGGGGTTGGCCTGCGAGAAGAAGCGGCTGCCCTTGGCACGCTCTATCACGTCGCGCACGTCCTTCACGCCACTGGTCACGGCACTCAGAGTATAGAACGGTGTCTTCAGTCGGCTGGCGATGATCTGTGCCAGCGTGGTCTTGCCCACGCCAGGGGGACCCCACATGATGAACGACGACACCTCGCCCGAGTCAATCATCTGCCTCAGTATGGCTCCCTTGCCCACGAGATGTCGCTGTCCGACATACTCGTCGAGTGTCTTCGGTCTCATGCGTTCTGCCAGTGGCTGCATCGTGTGTGTTCTCCTTATATATATATAGTAGGTGTGTGTCAGAACGTCATCATCACCATGAAGCGTATGCCGCCTTTCTTCACGCCAGGAAGGTCCGTGTACGTCAGACGGCGCACGTACTCCACGTGCAGCAGCTTGAAGATGTTGTAGATGCCCACGCTGGCTTCGATGTACGGCTCTTTCTGGTCCATGACGAAGCTCGTTGCCGTCCCGTTGCGCATCGGGAAGAGGAACAAGTCGGAGCTTGTCTGCTTGTAGGGGTTGTTCTGGTCGGTCAGCGTGCCCCACAGTCCGCGGATCTTGAACGTCTCGCGCCACTTCAGCTTCTTTATCAGCGGAATGCGGTTCAGCAGCTTGCCGCCCATGTCGTACTTCAGGTGCAGTGACACGTAGCGGTCGTTCAGGAACTCCATGTTGTTTATGAGGCTGAAGGTCTCGTTCAGCTGGTTTATGTACGACAGGTTGGCCTGCGGCAGGTTCAGGAACGGGAACGGCACCTTGTTCCACTGTGCTCCGGCACGCAGCGTGGCATCCAGCTTGCCCCACGAGCCCAACCAGAAGCGGCGGTGGACGCTTGCTTCCGTCAGGTTGAAGTTGTACTCGCCTCCGAGGATGCCTTTCAGTCCCACCGTGTGGGAGATGGTGTATATCGGTGCATCGAGCGACACGGGCACGCGCCTCTGCTTGGTGTTGACGAAAGTCTCGCCAGGGGCATAGCGCAGCGTGAACGACATCTCCGTCGTCGTGATGTCATGCACGCGGGTGTTCGTCCCGTCAAGGTATCCCGCTGTCTGTCCGTCGTTCTTCCAGTATTCCAGTGCGCCCGTAGGCTGGTCGTTGCGGTGCCGTCCGATGGCCTTGAACGACAGTCCCGCATTTGTCTCCACGACATACGACAGTTCGGCATCGCGTATGTAGGACATCTGGTCCACCGTGGTCCATCGCCACCCGACGAACATGTTGTCCTTGTCCGTGGCCAGATACTTGTCCATGGGCGACATCACGTCATACTGGTAGCGGAATGCCACGTAGTGTTGCGGGAACTCCCACAGCACGTAGTCGCGCTTGTTGAACGAGTATGCCAGCTGTCCCTGATAGAACCACTTCTTGTCCTTGAATCCGTAGGCTCCGTAGCCGCTTGCCAGCCAGTGCTTGCTCAGGTTGCCCGTGGTCAGTCCGCTGAGTCGCAGGCGCAGGCCGTTGACATAGTTGCTCGTCACCATGGTGTTGATGGGGCCTATGTCGAACTTGCTCGGGTGCTTGCGTCCTCCCACCTCGACGAAGTTCTGTATGACCGCCTTTGCGCCGAATATCATGTACTTGAAGCCTGGTATCTGCTCTATGCGGTTCATGAACACGTCCATCGTGCTCTCGTTCTTTGTCAGCGGCACCTGCCTCACGTCTGCCCAGTACTCGTCGCTCTTGTTCATCATGTCGGCCTCCTTGATCACGTCGCCCTTCAGGCGGAACAGGCGCGGCTCGATGGCATCGAAGTCATACTTCGTGTACTTGGTCGTGCGTTCTATCTCCATGCCCGACGTGCCTTTTATCAGGCTCAGCTCGACGGTCATGTCGTCGTCCGTCAGCACCCATGTGCTGTCCGGCAGCTGCTCGTAGTTCTGCTCGATGTCGAGGTTGTCAACGAAGTTCACGCCGGTCTTCTTGGGCAGGTTCATCGTGCAACGCTTCACGGCGTATGTAGAGTCATAGGCCACGTAGATGTGTCCGGTGAAGCCGAAGTCCTGCGAGTTCTGCGGCACGAAGTTCAGGTGGACGCACATCTGCTTGTCCACCATGATGGTGTCTACCAGATAGAACTGGTAGAACGAGATGGCTCCGCTGCCTATCGGGCTGACGAAGTGCTGTTGCAGCAGCCGTATGTTGTCGTCGTAGATGTTTATGTTCGTGAACACGTCGTTGAGCACCGTGCCCAGCGTGCCGCCGTTGTTGAAGAACTCGTCGATGCCGTTGGAGGTCATGCCCTCGATGATTTCCTTCTTGCTCTCGGGCGACTTGCGGTATATGGTGCGTGAGTTGGTCTCCTTCACCGATATGGGCAGGATCATCTTTCCTGTCTTCGGCGACTCCTCGACCTGATCCTTGAAGAACGAGAACTTCTTGTACACGCCCTTCTCCATCTTCTCTGCCGTGACGTTGTTGAGCGAGGTCTTCATCTTCTCATACTTGTAGTACGAGTAGTAGTCCTTCTGCTCCAGCTTCAGGCCTCTCTTGCGGGCAATCACCTTGCGCATGAAGTCCACCGCCGGATTGTTGCGCCGCGAGTAGTGCTCGCGCTTGGGCTTCACCACCACCTCGCCCAGCATGATGTCGCTCGGCTTCAGCTGCACGTTGATCTCTCGCGTACCTGGCTGGAATGTCACCTGCTTGGTGTCGTAGCCGATGGCACTGTATGTCAGCGTGTACCAGCCACGGCGGGTCTCCACCTCATAGTATCCGTCGTTGTTCGACACCGTGCCCACGCCCTTGCCCTCATACTGCACGGTCACGTAGAGCAGCGGCTCGTTTGTCAGCGAGTCGGTGATGATGCCGGTTATCTTCTGTGCCGCAGCACTTGCGGCTATTCCCGACAGTATGACGGTGAAGAGTATATATAGTAGATGTCTGCGCATAAGCGTTCACTGTTGTCGTGCCTCCCGCGGCACAATTCGTCGGCAAAGGTATGGATTTCTGCCGTAACAGCCCAAGGCGCAGTGTGTCCCTTATTTACTATTAACTGTTCCGTTCGTACTCGAATGTGGCTTTTAAGGATTTTTATTCTGACGGATGCGGATAGAGGGGTCTGGCATGGTCTGCATAGGCGTACTGGTTCACGCGCCGGTAGTTCTGCGCTTCGGTCGTGAGCAGCTCAAACATCCGTTTCCTGTAGTTGTCCATCATGCCTCGGTTCCGTATCTTGCGGTTCTGCTTTGCCCAGTTCACGAGGGCACTCTCCTCATCCTTGTATTTCGACGGCCTGCGCTTGTTCTTGAGCATGAAGTACATGTAGTTCTTCCACGCTGTCAGCCATTTCTCCTTGTTTGTCATGCGGTTGGGTTTGATGTGTTGGTTTCTGCGAAAAGAGAAAGGCGGAAAGGCACTGTGCCTCTCCGCCTTCCAGATGTGTGTGTATTCCTGAGTCGTCAGTGTCAGATCAGGAAGCCGAGGAGGACACCGGCTGCAACGGCAGAACCGATGACACCTGCGACGTTCGGGCCCATGGCGTGCATCAGCAGGTAGTTGGACGGGTCATACTCCAGTCCGACAATCTGCGAGATACGTGCCGAGTCGGGCACAGCCGACACACCGGCGTTGCCGATGAGCGGGTTGATCTTGTTGTCCTTTGACAGGAACAGGTTGTAGAACTTCACGAACGATACGCCCGCTGCTGTTGCAATCATGAACGACAGTGCGCCCAGACCGAATATGAGCAGCGAGTTGATGGTGACGAACTCCGAAGCCTGCGTGGAGCAACCCACGGTGAAGCCCAAGAGCATCGTGACGACATCAATCAACTGGTTGCGTGCAGTGTCTGCCAGACGGCGTGTCACGCCGCTCTCCTTGAGCAGGTTGCCGAAGAACAGCATACCCAGCAATGGCAGACCCGAAGGCACGAGCATCGCCGTGAGCAGCAGTCCGACAATCGGGAAGATGACCTTCTCGTTCTTCGACACCACGCGCGGAGCCTTCATGTGGATGACGCGCTCCTTCTTCGTGGTGAGCAGACGCATGATAGGCGGCTGGATCACAGGCACCAGTGCCATGTACGAGTATGCCGCCACCGCGATGGCACCCATGAGGTTAGGAGCCAGCTTGGACGACAGGAAGATGGCCGTAGGACCGTCGGCACCACCGATGATGCCGATTGCACCTGCCTGCTTGGGGTCGAAGCCGATGGCCAGCGCCAGGATGTATGCACCGAAGATACCGAACTGTGCCGCCGCACCGATAAGGATCAGTCGCGGCTGCGAGATCAGCGCGGAGAAGTCCGTCATGGCACCGATGCCGAGGAATATCAGCGGCGGATACCATCCGTTGGTCACACCTCCGTAGAGGATGTTGAACACGGAGCTGTCTTCGTAGATACCTACTTTCAGACCTGCGTCCAGATTGAACGGGATGTTGCCGACCAGAATACCGAAACCGATAGGTATCAGCAGCATAGGCTCGAACTCCCTCGATACCGCCAGGTATATGAAGAACAGACCTACTGCGAGCATCACCCAGTGACCCACGGTAGCATTGGCGTAGCCCGTGAAGTTCCAGAAGTCCAGCAGGTTGTGTCCCAAGAAATTCAAAAACTCTCCCATATTCTTTTACTCTATTACGATTAAGTCTGTACCCTCAAGGATTGAATCGCCCTTGGCCACATTGATGGCTGTTATCTTGCCGTCCTTGTCTGCAAGGATGTTGTTCTCCATCTTCATGGCCTCAAGAACCATAAGCACCTGGCCTTTCTTGACCTCGTCGCCCACGTTGACCTTCACCTGCAGGATTACGCCTGGCAGCGGAGACTTGATGCCCGACTTGCCGCCCTTGGGTGCAGCGGGCTTGTCGACCTTAGCCACCGGTTCGGGTGCGGGGTTAGCCTGTACGGGACGGCGCACTGCTGCCTTGGGTGCAGTCTTGGGAGCCTTCTTCATTTCCACTTTGTACGGAGCACCGTTGACCTCTACGTTGACAACGTTCTCCTCTATCTCGCCAACGGCTACGGTGTATACGTTGCCATTGATCTTATACTCGTATTCTTTCATTGTTCCGTTTAATTATTTTCTGTGAGGTAATTGACGCATTGTTATTGACTTGGCGTTCCAGGGAGAGAGCGTGCGCTCGTGCTCGGCATCCATGGTGAGTACCATCTCCTCCATGTCGTGGACATCGTTCTGCATCTCGTGCAGAGCCATGCCGATGGCGGCATATACTTCGCCTGGGACGTAGTCCTTGGCGGTAGTGCTTGCCGCTGCCGTTGCTGCAGCTTCCGGAGTCATGCCCTTGGCCTTCAGCTCGTTCTTCTTGGCCATCTTTATCGAGACCTTACCGATGATGCTGAATGCCCTGTACAGAAGCAACAAGCAGCCGAACACGACAATCATGGCCGTGATGGTCATGCCGATACCCACGGGATCCTGTGTCTCGAAGTTGCGCATCTTGGCGGTGGTGTCAACGACAACGTTGGCCACGCCGGCTGTCGTCGGGTTGTTGTGGTCGTTGTGGTCGAAGACCTTCCATGCGTCTGTCGCGTAGCCGGAGTACAGGTCACCGTTGCGGCCGTACGACTGGTCTGCGCTGAGGCTGTTGGCGGGGATGGTCACCTCGTCTATCAGGTCCTTGTTGCTGTCATACAGGCGGACGGTGGTCGTCTTGCTGGGATCCAGCGTGAAGTTGGTGTGCAGCGTCCCGTGCAGGTCGTTGTTGTCTGCCCACAGCAGGATGTGCTGGCGCGGCTGGACTTTCGTGGCAACGTCGCCGGTCGGGATGGTGTAGCTGGTTTTATTGCCGTCGGCCTCAGTCTCTACAACATACCCTGCAACGTCTATCGGGCCGTAGTATTTGACGAACAATTCAATCCATGGCGTGTGTTGTCCGTAGTCGTTGACTACGCCGTTCACGTTCTCCATGCAGATCTCGTTCAGCAATACCTTGCTGGACGTGGACTGCTGACGGCAGGACGTGAGGCTGAAGACCAGCGCACATGCAAGAATTATTCCGATGTTTAATTTCTTCATAAATTCTCTGTTTTACGATACGTGGAATTAAAGTGGAATATTGCCGTGCTTCTTGGCCGGATTTTCCTGACGCTTTGTCCTCAGCTGCTGCAGGGCACGGATGATGCGGAAGCGCGTGTTACGCGGCTCGATGACATCGTCGATGTAGCCATACTGTGCTGCGTTGTAAGGGTTGGCGAAGAGCTTCTGATACTCTGCCTCCTTCTCTGCGAGCAATGCCTTGGGGTCTGCTGCATCCTTTGCTTCCTTGGCGAAGAGAACCTTGACGGCTCCAGCTGCACCCATGACTGCAATCTCGGCTGTCGGCCAAGCATAGTTGATGTCGCCACGGAGCTGCTTGCAGCTCATCACGATGTGCGAACCGCCGTATGACTTGCGCAGTGTGACCGTTACCTTTGGCACTGTTGCCTCGCCGTAAGCGTAGAGCAGCTTCGCGCCGTGCAGGATCACGCCGTTGTACTCCTGACCTGTGCCAGGCAGGAAGCCAGGAACGTCTACGAGCGTCACCAACGGAATGTTGAATGCGTCGCAGAAGCGCACGAAGCGTGCTGCCTTGCGCGATGCGTTGCAGTCGAGCACACCTGCCATGATCTTGGGCTGGTTGGCTACGACACCCACCGACTGTCCGTTCATGCGGGCAAAGCCGACGATGATGTTCTTCGCATAGTCTTTGTGAACCTCGAGGAACTCGCCGTTGTCGATGACAGAGCCGATGACCTCATACATGTCGTATGCCTGGTTTGGATTGTCGGGAACGATCTCGTTCAGTGAGTCCTCAAGACGGTCTATCGGGTCGCTGCACGGAACGGAGGGAGCCTCCTCCATGTTGTTCTGCGGTATGTAGCTGATGAGCTTGCGGATGAGGGCGAGGCCTTCCTCCTCGGTTGCTGCGGTGAAGTGTGTCACGCCGGACTTTGCCGAGTGTACGCTTGCGCCACCCAGGCTCTCCTCGTCAACGTCTTCGCCGGTGACAGTCTTGACCACCTTCGGGCCGGTCAGGAACATGTATGATGTGCCTTCGATCATGACGGTGAAGTCGGTGAGGGCGGGGGAGTAGACTGCTCCGCCGGCACACGGACCGAAGATGCCCGAGATCTGCGGGATTACACCCGAAGCCAGGATATTGCGTTCGAAGATTTCAGAGTAGCCTGCCAGTGCGTTCACGGCTTCCTGAATGCGTGCGCCACCCGAGTCGTTGATGCCGATGCACGGAGCACCCATGCGCATTGCCAGGTCCATGACCTTGCAGATCTTCTGCGCCATTGTCTCCGACAGTGAGCCACCGGTCACTGTGAAGTCCTGTGCGAAGACGTAGACCAGACGGCCGTCGATTGTGCCGCTGCCGGTCACAACGCCGTCGCCCAAATAGTGCTTCTTGTCCATGCCGAAGTTCGTGCATCTGTGCTTTACGAACATGTCGACTTCCTCGAAGCTGCTCTCGTCGAGCAGCATCGTGATGCGCTCGCGGGCAGTGTACTTACCTTTGGCGTGCTGCTTCTCAATAGCCTTCTCGCCACCACCTAAACGGGCTTCTGTGCGAAGCTCGATAAGTTCCTTAATCTTTTCAACCTGATTGCTCATTGTGTACAAATGATGATTATGTTTATTTATTCGGTTTCTCGCAAAGTTCGGTCAGCACTGATGCTGTTGACTTCGGATGCAGGAATGCGATGTTGAGACCCTCGGCTCCCTTGCGCGGAGCCTTGTCAATCAGCTTCACGCCCTTGCCCTCTGCCTCTGCCAGTGCGTTTGCCACGCCGTCCTCGATGCAGAACGCCAGGTGGTGCATGCCGCCATGTCCGCCGTTCTTCTCGATGAACTTGGCGATGGTGCTCTCCGGACTTGTGGGCTCCAGAAGCTCAAGCTTCACCTCTCCGACCTTGATGAAAGCCGTCTTCACCTTCTGGTCGGCAACTTCCTCAACACTGTAACACTTCAGACCTAATACATTCTCGAAATAAGGCAACGCTTCCTCGATGCTTGGGACAGCAATGCCAAGATGCTCAATGTGTGAAATTTTCATTTCGTTTACTGCTTAATTTGGATTAATAGATTTCTTACCCTACGGTCTTTCACTTTTCCAACGGCAAAAGTACAATTTTTTCGTTCCCAATAGAAAAAAAACCGTTTTTTTGTATTTCGGGCGTTCTGCCATACGGCGGGGTGTCTGCGCCCTGCGGTGTTGTTCAATTCTCGTTCACTAACCGTTTACTAATCGTTTACTGACCCCATGCCAGACACTCCCTGACGCGGCATGCCGTTCACCAACCGTTCACTTTTCCACACTTCCGTTTACTAATTCCGTGTTTGGGCGGTCAGACACCCTAACGATGGGCATTCTAAGGGTCTAAGGATGGGCATTCATAGCACCTATGGATGCCCATTTAAAGCACCTAAG
>CAVERK010000088.1:0-10642 GCA_963618035.1 bacterium | reverse complement strand
AAGCGGAGTAATCGGCGTTGACACACTCATACGAGAATTGAAAACGTACAAGCTGATAGACCAATACCTGTTTCACACAGAAAAGAGTTTGTCTACCTTGCACTTTTCGAAAGCGATTAAAATAGGATAGTAATATGGTTCAAATCAATCAAGGCAACCTCCACTTGCTCTTGCCTGGCAAGGTAAGTTGGCTGGTGGAATACATGCACGATGAATACGGTTTCTCACTGCAAGAATGCCTGAGCCGCATTTATCATTCGCAGCTCTACAAGAAGCTGTCAACCGAGAGCACCAAGTACTGGCACTTGGGACCAGTGGACTTATACAACGAACTGAAGACAGAATTATAAAGAGAAATGCAAGGCATATAAACCGGAAGGCAATGAAACGTTTTTTCTTCTTCATAACGGCACTCGCGATGTGCCTCGCCTCGGCAGAGGCGCAATCCCCCACCCCACGCAAGCAACGCAGCAACAGTCTGCCGGTCGGCATCAACCTGTCGCTGTGGAAAGGTGCCTCGACACAGCGCACTGACACCGTGGGGAGCACAGCCCTGAACATCGGCCTGCTGTCGGCCATGAACCGTCTCAACGGCATAGGGGCGAACATACTGGCAGGCGTGGTGCAGAGAGATGCCAACGGCGTGCAGCTGGCAGGCATCGCCAACATCGTGGGCGGCAGCATGCGCGGCGTGCAGCTGGCGGGCATCACCAACATCAACGGAGACAACATGACGGGCGTGTCCGTGACGGGACTGTTCGGACTGTCGGGCAGGAACGCACGCGGCGTGATGTTCTCCGGACTGACGAATATCACGGGCGACAACAGCAGCGGACTGATGGCCTCCGGACTGGTGAACATCGGTGCGGGCAGGTCGACGGGCGTGGAGCTGGCAGGACTGGCGAACATCAATGCCGCACACCATGACGGACTGCAGATAGCCGGACTGGCGAACATCGCGGGCGACACGCTGCGCGGCATTCAGGCAACGACGGTGCTGAACGTGGCCGCAAAGGAGATGAGGGGCGCACAGATAGGCATGCTGAACGTTGCCGTACACGCACGCGGACTGCAGATGGGTCTCGTGAACTACTACGCCGAGGGGCTGGACGGCTTCCAGCTCGGACTGGTCAACGCCAATCCTGACACACAGATAGAGTTCATGGCAACAGCCGGAACATCGACGCTGCTGAACGCGGGTCTGAGGTTCAGAAACCGGCTGTACTATACCATACTGTCATTGGGATATGACTACCACAAGATTGACCGGACGAACTTTGCCGCCACCTATCGTGCCGGACTGCGCGTGCCGCTGTGGGGCGGCATGGCTCTGAGCGGCGATGCGGGCGTGCAGCACGTCGAGACGTTCCATCGCGGACGCGGCACGCAGCCTGGGCATCTGTTCTCCCTCCAGGCACGGCTCAACGCGGAGTATCAGATAAGCCGCAGGACGGGCGTGATGCTCACGGGAGGCTATGACCACAGCCGCGACTACCACGGACACCGCTTCCACAGCGGCCTGTTCATGGAGGCGGGCACGTACATCAGCCTCGGCACATTCGGCGGGAGGAATTAGCACATGGGACTGACAGTCTACAAGGCTTCGGCAGGTTCGGGCAAGACGTTCACCCTGGCGGTGGAGTACATCAGACGCATGGTGCTTGACCCGACGGCATACCGCCACATCCTTGCCGTGACCTTCACCAACAAGGCCACGACGGAGATGAAAGACCGCATACTGCAGGAGCTGTGGGGCATAGGCAACAGCAGTGCCGCCTCAGAGTCCTATCTGTCGGCAGTCAGGGAGAAGCTGGCAGAGGGCGGATGCGGGATGGACGATGCCGCGATACGCCGCCGTTGCAGCGAGGCACTGCACAACATCCTACATGACTACAGCCGCTTCCGCATATCGACCATCGATTCCTTCTTCCAGACCGTGACACGCAACGTGGCACGCGAGCTGGGCATTGGCTCTGACATGAACATCGAGCTGAACACGGCACGCGCGGTGAACGAAGCCGTGGACCATATTCTCGAAAGCCTTGACCGCAATCCCGACACGCTCGGATGGATTACGGACTTCATCGACAGCCGGCTGGACAACGACAAGTCGCGCCATGTGGAGCGCAGCCTCAAGGATTTCGGGCGCAACATCTTCGACGAGGAGTACATGGAGCATGGCTCCGTGCTGCGCCGGCAGATCGGGACCAAGGACTTCATGCGGCAGTACATCGCGTCGCTGAACGCCGCCAGGCAGAATGCCCTCGACAGTCTGAAGCCGTACTACGACCGCTTGCACCGCACGCTGGCAGACAACGGTGTCGACCTGAGCGAACTGTCGAACAAGGGGAGACATATCGAGACATACTTCGCCAAGCTGCGCAGCGGATACGGCATAGACACCCCAGGCACGACCATCGACGGCATCTCCACGGATGCCGAACGCTGGGTCAACAAGACATCGAAACGGCACGACGAAATCGCGGCACTGGCTGCCGCCGAGCTTGTCCCCTTGGCGGCAGAGGCAGAGGCGGCGCGGAGCAACGCCCTGCACGTGGTGAACAGTGCCGACATGACATCGCGCTACCTGTATCAGCTGCAGCTGCTCAACGTCATTGCCGGACAGGTGGATGCGGACAACCGCCGCCAGAACCGCTTCCTGCTGCCGGAGACGAACAGGCTCCTCTCGGGATTGCTGGCCGACGACGACTCGTCGTTCATCTACGAGAAGATCGGCGCAAGCATAACGAACATAATGATTGACGAGTTTCAGGACACGAGCCGCATGCAGTGGGCAAACCTGAGACCGTTGCTGCGCGAGGGGCTGGCGCAAGGGGCGGACAGCCTGATTGTGGGAGACGTGAAGCAGTCCATCTACCGGTGGCGCGGCGGCGACTGGAGCATCCTCAACGGCATGCGCGAACAGCAGTCGCCCTTCGGCATCAGCATCTGCAATCTCGACACCAACTGGCGCAGCGAGACGAACATCGTGAGCTTCAACAATGCGGTGTTTGCGAACGCAGCAAGATACTTCAACGACAAGGAGCGGGCCGACCGTGACCGCGACTGCGAGGAACTGACGAAAGCCTACAGCGACGTGGTGCAGCACAGCAGGAAAGAGCAGGCGGCAGGAATGGTGAAGGTGCGGTTCATCGACACCGACGGCTACAAGGCCAACATGCTCGAAGCCTTGGGGCACGAGGTGCAGGAGCTGATGGCAAGCGGCATCCCGATGAAGAGCATAGCACTGCTGCTGCGCAAGAAGTCGGGCAACCTGCCGCTGATAGCCGAGTATTTCGAGAACGTGCTGCATCTGCCCGTGGTCAGCGACGAGGCATTCCGCCTCGACGCATCGACGGCGGTCAACATTATGATGAACGCACTGCGCGTGATTGTCAACCGCGACGACCACGTTTCGCTTGCTGCACTGGCGGCAGACTACATATCGCTCGGCAGCGGCGGCGATGACGGCGACAGCACACAGCTGTTCGGCACGGAAGCCGTGGCACAACTGCCCGCCACATTCACGGAGCACACGGAGAGCCTCGGACTGATGCCCCTGTATGAACTTGCGGAACGGCTGTACAGCATCTTCGGCTTGGACCGCTGTCATGAGCAGGATGCCTATCTGCTGAAGTTCTTCGACGAGGTGAGCAAATTCCTCGACAGCAATGCTTCAGACCTCAGCACGTTCCTCGACTACTGGGACAGCGACATGTGTGATGCAACAATCCCTGGCGGCGACATCGACGGCATTCGCATACTGACCATACACAAGTCGAAGGGTCTGGAATACCACACCGTCATCGTTCCTTTCTGCGACTGGTCACAGACGACAGTGCGCACCGACGAGCTGATGTGGTGCAGCACCGGCGAACAGCCGTTCGCCGCACTCGACATGGTGCCGCTGGCATATTCGTCGAAGATGATGCCCGAGTCGGCATACAGCGACGACTTCTACCGCGAACGCATGCGTCTGTGGGTGGACAATCTTAATATGCTCTACGTCGCATTCACACGTGCCGGAAAGAACCTCATCGTGCTGGCACGCTCCGGCGAGGCGATGAAGCAACGCGACAAGACATCGCGCGGCTCGCGTGTCTGCATCGGAGACATGCTCTTCGGCGTGCTGCCGGACGTCGCAAGAGAGACCGGTGCGGAGTGGGACAACGAGCGGCAGGAGTTCCTGCTGGGAACGCTCGTGACAGCACACACGCAAGGCCGGAGGGACGGCAAGAGCGCGGAGAACCCTCTTGAGGCACAGGCGGAAGAGAGGACGGTGGAGATGAACAGCAGCGAACCGGACGTGACATTCCGTGAGTCCAACCGCTCTGCCGCCTTCATCGCGAGTGCCAGCGGTCAGGAGAGCAGCCACCGCTTCATGGACCGTGGCAACATAATGCACCGGCTGTTTGCTGCCATCAGGACGGCAGACGACATAGACCGTGCCATCGATGCACTGATAGCCGAAGGCATCGTGGCTGCGGGCGACAGCCTTGCCGAAGACATCAGACAGGAGACGCACCGCGCCTTTGCCGACGAGAGAGTGCAGGGATGGTTTGACGGCTCGTGGACACAGCTCTTCAACGAGCGCAACATCATACAGATGGCAGACGGCAGGCTGAAGCAACAGCGTCCGGACCGCGTCATGATGCGCGGCGATGACGTGGTGGTCATAGACTACAAGTTCGGCAAGCCAAGCAAGAAGCACTTCACCCAGGTGCACGACTATATGGAACTGCTGTCGCGCATGGGATATGCCGACAAGAGCATCACGGGCTATCTGTGGTATGTGGACAGCATGGAGATTGAACAAGTGGAGTGAAAAATATGGAAACATTTCTGCAACTCGTGGCGAAAGACCTGTATGGCAAGGCGGGACACGACCTGAGCCGTACGGCTGTGGTCTTCCCAAACAAGCGTGCCAGCCTGTTCTTCGACGAGAGCCTGGCATCCGAAGCCGACGGCAAGCCCCTGTGGTCGCCTGTCTACAGCAGCATCAGCGAACTGTTCCAGAGCCTGTCACCCTACGCTGTGGGCGACCCCATACGCCTCGCGTGTCTGATCTATAAGGTCTACAGGGAACAGACCGGCAGTGACGAGACACTCGACGAGTTCTTCTTCTGGGGCGAGCTGCTGATAAGCGACTTCGACGACATCGACAAGAACATGGCAGATGCCGGCAGGCTGTTGGGCAATCTGCAGGAGCTAAAGGATATGGACGACTACAGCTTCCTGACCACGGCGCAGGAGGCCGCCGTCCGCGAGTTCTTCCGCAACTTCTCCATCGAGAAGAGCACACAGCTCAAGCAGAAGTTCATGACCATCTGGAACCATCTCGGCGGCATCTACACCGCCTTCCGACGGACGTTGCACGATGCCGGAATAGCCTATGAGGGCATGATGTACCGCGATGTCATCGAGCGCATCGATGTGTCTGCCCTGCCCTACGAGCGGATAGTGTTCGTGGGGTTCAACGTGCTGAACAAGGTGGAGCAGCTTCTCTTCAGCCGTCTGCGCGATGCCGGCAAGGCCCTGTTCTACTGGGATTATGACACCTACTACGCATCTGCACACCACAGTGCGGCAGCAGGACTGCCTTTCGCCCGCGAGGCAGGGGAATTCATAATGCGCAACATGAGGGAGTTCCCCAACAGCCTGCCGGAAGAATGTTTCGATGTGATGCGCCGGCAGAAGACCGTGCGGTATGTCGCCGCACCTACCGAGAACGCACAGGCACGCTACATCCCGCAATGGTACAGCTCCATCAACACAGGAGAACCGCACGGGCAGACCGGAGACAAGACCGGTGAGAAGGAGAACGCCGTGGTGCTGTGCAACGAAGCCCTGCTACAGCCGGTGCTCCATTCGCTGCCGCGCGAGGTGCACAGCGTGAACATCACCATGGGCTTTCCGCTGTCGGGAACGCCCATATCGGGACTGATCGGCGTACTTACCTCCATGCAGACAGAGGGCTACGACGCACAGGGCGGGACGTATGCCTACAAGTATGTGGCACCCGTGCTCCGGCATCCGTACATACAGCAGCTTAGTCCCGTGGCAGCAGCGACGGACAGGGAGCTGACGCAGGGCAACCGCTTCAGCGTGCCGCCGTCAGAGCTGTGGCGCGACGGGGTGCTGTCAAAGGTGTTCCGCCCGCAAGACGGCAATGCCGCCATCTGCCGCTGGCTCAACGGCGTGATAAGCGACGTGGCAACACTCTACCGCGACAACAATGATGCCGACGACAGCCGTGACATGTACCGGCAGCTATACCGCGAGTCGCTGTTCAAGGCATACACGCTCGTCAACCGCCTGCTGACACTGACGGAGAGCGGCGAGCTGAACGTCACGACACAGACGTTCGTCAACCTGCTGGACCGGCTGCTTGCCGCTGCCAGCATACCGTTCCACGGCGAGCCTGCCATAGGGTTGCAGATCATGGGCGTGCTCGAGACGCGCAACCTCGACTTCCGCAATCTGCTGATGCTCTCGGTCAACGAAGACAAGCTGCCGAAGAACGACGGCGACGCATCGTTCATTCCCTACAACCTGCGGCGGGCATTCGGACTCACCACGGTGGAGCACCGCATGTCCGTCTATGCCTACTACTTCTACCGCCTGATACAGCGTGCGGAGAACGTGACGCTGATGTACAACACCTCCGACGACGGACTTAACCGTGGCGAGATGTCGCGCTTCATGCTCCAGTATCTTGTTGAGTCGGGACAGCACATCGGCCGCCACAGTCTCGTGGCAGGACAGATGCCGGAGGCGGCACGCACCATCTCGGTCGGCAAGACCGCCGGTATGCTGCACAGATTGGCAGAGAGATACAGCCCCGAGGCGGCAGACGGCAGCTACCTGTCGCCGTCGGCAATAAACAAATATCTGGACTGCCACCTGATGTTCTACTACCGCTACGTGGCCGGCATACGCAGTGACGACGAGGTGTCGGCAGACATCGATGCCGCCACGTTCGGCAACGTGTTCCACAAGGCGGCAGAACTGATCTACACCGAGCTGACGGCAAGAGGCAGCGTGGTGAACGCCGCGAGCATAGATGTCCTGCTCAAGAACACGCACCTCATCGGCCGCTATGTCGACGAGGCTTTCAGGCAGGAGTTCTTCCACGTCGAGGCGGGACAGGCCGTACACTATAACGGCACACAGCTGATAAGCCGTTCCGTCATCGTGAGGTTCATCGCAAACATGCTGCGTGCCGACCGCGAATATGCCCCGTTCACCATAGTGGCGCTGGAGAAGAACGTGACGGAGACCATGGACACCGACACCTCGGCAGGGCGCATCAGCCTGCGCCTCGGGGGCAAGATCGACCGCATGGACAGCAAGGACGGCGTGCTGCGCATCGTGGACTACAAGACCGGCGGTGACACGCCCAAAAGCCCGACGATGGACAAGGCGTTCACCGGCAAGGACCGCGACGGACGGCTGCTGCAGACGTTCCTCTACTCCGCGATGGTGTGCCACAGCCACAAGGACTGCAAGGTGCGTCCGGCTCTGTTCATGGTGAGCAAAAGGCAGGGAGCCGACAGACCCGTGGAGCTGAAGCTCGGGACGGAGACCATAGACGACTTCCGCCAACACGACGAGGAATACCGCAGAAGGCTCACCGAGGTCGTCCGCGAGATCTTCGACACCGCCGTTCCGTTCTCGCAGACCGACAACAAGGACAAGCACTGCGCCAACTGCGACTATGCACGCCTGTGCCACATAAGGATATACGACAACAACGACAAATAAACAAAAGTAAAGGAGAGAACAATGAAAAGACTCATGTTATGCGCCTTGACGCTCGGCTGCGCACTTGCAGCCACGGCCGAAGACATAAACGTAACCACGGTGATGCACGCCGGCCCCTATGCCGTCCGGCAACCGCTGATGATAGACAGTGTAGACGTGAACTCACGCACGTTCGCACCGGCAGACTTGCTCGACACCGCCGTGCCTGCCGACGCAGTGTTTGCCGACGGCAGCAACCGCCTCCGTGGCCGTGCCAACGGCATTCAGCTGCCAAAGACCTCATCGGACTATGCGTTGCAGCTCCTTGGCTTCACTGCCGACAACGAGACTTACGGCAAGGCCAAGGTGACGGTGGACGGCCTGACGGACTATGCCGTCTATGTCGACGGCACCAAGGCAGGAGCAGACAGCATCGCACTGGAACCTGGCACGCACCGCATTGTGGTCAAGTGCCTCACGACGCAAGGACAGCCGGCAACGGTGAAGATTGGCATCGGCAGCAACACTGACGGACTGCTGACCGTAGGCGACGGCGGCAAGCGCAAGTACACGCTGCGCGACGTGCTCCTCGGCCGACGCTTCAGCAGCGTGAGCCTCTCTGCCAGCGGACGCTATCTGCTGACCGGCTACACCAACACCCTTGAGGGCGGCAAGACGGAGCGCATCACGCGCCTCACCGACTTGCAGACGGGCAACATCCAGGAGTTTACCGACGCTCCTGCCGCGTGGATGCCGCAGCAGGACAAGTACCACTTCGCACGACAGTCGGCAGACGGGCGGCAGCTCGTCGCCGTCGATGCCGCCACGGGTGCGGAGACCGTCCTTGCAGAGCGGTTGCCCGAAGGATACTTCATCATGTCGCCGACGGAGGACTACCTTATATATATGGTGGAACAGTCGGGACCGAAGGAGCGCGAGGACATCTACGAAATCATCGAGCCAGACGACCGCCAGCCTGGATGGCGTGACCGCTACAGCCTGGCCAAGTACGACCTGAAGACCGGCGTGATGCAGCAGCTCACCTACGGCTTTCACAACACGAGGCTTCTGGATATATCCGCAGACGGCAGGAAGATTGCTTTCAGCATCAGCCGCGACCGGCTGACGCAGAGACCCACGACGCTGGGCGACTATTACGTCATGGATCTTGCCACGATGCAGACAGAGAAGATTATCGACGGCGACGGCTTCGTAGGCTCGTGCAGCTTCTCGCCCGACGGCAGCCGGCTGCTGATACAGGGGTCGCCCGAAGCCCTTGGCGGCATCGGCAAGAACGTGCGGCAGGACCAGATACCGAACATGTATGACGCGCAGCTCTACCTGATGAACCTCGGCGACAGGTCGGTGCGCCCCATGACAAAGGACTTCAACCCCAGTGTCGACCACGCCGAGTGGAGCCATGCCGACGGCATGATATACTTCACGGCGGAGAACAAGGACAGCGTCAGCCTCTATCGCATGAACCCCGACAACGGGCGCATACAGCAGCTCGGCGTGGCTGAGGAGATGGTCAACGACTTCACGCTGGCACGCAACGCCAGGGTGATGGCCTATGGCGGCCAGGGGGCATCGAACTCCGACCGTGTCTACAGCGTCGACCTGACCGACGACAGCAGCACGCTGATTGACGACCTGAGCAAGCAGATTCTTGACGGCATAGAGCTTGGACAGTGCCTGCCGTGGAACTTCGTCAACAGTCGCGGCGACACCATCTACGGACGCTTCTACCTGCCGCCGCACTTCGACGCCAACAAGAAATATCCGCTCATCGTCAACTACTACGGCGGATGCAGCCCCACGAGCCGCAACTTCGAGAGCCGCTATCCGCATCATGCCTATGCGGCATTGGGCTATGTGGTCTACGTGGTCAACCCCAGCGGTGCCACGGGCTTCGGGCAGGAGTTCTCGGCACGCCACGTGAACACTGCCGGAGAGGGCGTGGCACAGGACATCATTGAGGGCACCACCAAGTTCCTTGCCGAACACGCCTATGCCGATGCCTCCAAGGTGGGATGTATAGGAGCGTCGTACGGCGGCTTCATGACACAGTATCTGCAGACCAAGACAGACATCTTCGCGGCAGCCATATCACATGCGGGCATCAGCGACCACACGAGTTACTGGGGCGAGGGCTACTGGGGCTACTCGTACAGCGAAGTGTCGATGGCTGGCAGCTATCCGTGGACGAGAAAGGACCTGTATGTAGACCGCAGTCCGCTGTTCAACGCCGACAAGATACACACGCCCCTACTCTTCCTGCACGGCAGTGCCGACACCAACGTGCCCGTGGGCGAAAGCATACAGATGTTCACCGCCCTGAAGCTGCTGGGACGCCCCACGGCCTTCGTCGTCGTGGACGGGCAGAACCACCACATACTCGACTACGGCAAGCGCATCCGCTGGCAGAACACCATCTTCGCGTGGTTCCAGAAGTGGCTCAAGGGCGATGACTCGTGGTGGGAGAGCATGTACAGCAAGAAAAGTCTTTAATTTTCAGCTTCCGTTTTGCGGGCGTATGGTCACAATTCCGTGGCTGTACGTCCGCAATTCTGTGAACGTTCAGCCACAACTCTGTGGATGGTCAACCATAGAGACGCTGATTTTCAGTTATTGCTGTCCGCTAAAACTCAAAGAGCAAAGAATTTTGTGTCCGCAGTGCCGATAAACAGGCATTGCGAATTGTATTCCTGAAAAGTAAGCCCCACTTAAACTAATATTAAGACCATTTTAGCGGACAGCAATATTTCTTTATGCTATAATACCGATACACGGAGGTAAGCGAAGCCACAGCCGAGGAGTATCAGAAGGAGTACGACGAAGCCATGCAGGCGGAGCAGGAGGCGGAGCAGATGCCAATGGATATTGAGGACGAAAACCC
>CAVERK010000087.1:0-10684 GCA_963618035.1 bacterium | reverse complement strand
CCACAGAAATGCCGTCGCACAATGTGCCAATGGAGCGTTGTGGCTGGCTGTGGCTGTGGATTATGACTGCTGACATTTGTTGCGTCTTTTGACGGAAATATGACTTTTATGTCAGTAAACGCGAATTTTTGGAAACTTTTGTGCGCGATTTTAAATTCTCTTAATAACTTTGCGCCATATTTAGCACTGCACATGAAGCAGCGCGGGGAAATACAACGGACAAAGTATAAGCGTATTTTCCTCATCGGGACAGACTGTATTATATATTAAGGTAAATAGAAAAGACGTTATGAGGAAGAGCATTTTGCTATTCGCGGCCTGCGCCGGACTGACTTTCGCCCAGGTGCACGCACAGACAGCCATTTCAGATGAGCTGGCCTACAAAATCAAGAACGAGGCTTTTGCCAATTCGGACATCGACAAGTTGTCGCAGTACATGACCGACCTGCTGGGCTCGCGCCTTGCAGCCTCGCAGCAGAAACTGCGGGCTGAGCAGCTCGTGGTGAAGAAGCTCGGCGAGTACGGCCTCACGAACCCGCACGCCGAATTTGCAGTGAAGTTCGATCGCGGCGGGTGGGACAGCGAGAAGAACTACGTCGCCATGACCGCCCCCTACTATTGCAGCTATGCTGCCAACCCGAAGGCATGGACAGGCAGCACCAACGGCCTTGTGAAGGGCGAGGTTGTCTACATCGACCAGTTGCAGAGCGACGACGACGTGGAGAAGTATCGCGGCAAGCTGGCAGGCAAGATTGTGCTGATGCCCGTCACAACCACATACACCATGTCGTTCGAGCCTTTGGCTCACCGCTACACAGACGAGGAGCTGGCAGAGCTGGAGACCGACCCGCGCCCAGGACGCCACAGCTACCGCCGTCAGGCAGCAGGGCCGCAGCCCAGCCGTGAGCAGCTGATGCGCCAGCGTCAGCTACAGACCAAGCTGACGCAGATGTTGCAGAACGAGGGCGTGCTGGCCATCGTCAACACACGCGGCACGTTCAACGTGACCAGCGGCGGCGGCTCGCAGTACAAGGTAGGAGCCAAGGAGCCGGTGCCGGAGGTCGTGCTTCCGCTTGAAGACGGCGGCCGCATGGCCCGCCTCATACAGGCAGGCGAGAAGGTGGAGATGGAGCTTGAGCTGAAGAGCAAGTTCACAGACAACCAGAAGATAAACAACGTGATTGCCGAGATACCTGGCACAGACCCCAAGCTGAAGGACGAGGTCGTCCTGATCGGTGCACATCTCGACTCTTGGCACAGTGGCACGGGCGGTGCCGACAATGCGTCGGGCTGCATCACCATGATGGAGGCCATGCGCATACTGAAAGCCATAGGCGCACAGCCCAAGCGCACCATCCGCATTGCCCTCTGGGGCGGCGAGGAGCTCGGCCTGTGGGGCTCGCGCGGATACAAGAACATCTACCTATACGACGACAGCACACACAAGGCAAAGCCTGGATACGGCAAGTTCGTGATCTACCTGAACATGGACAACGGCTCGGGACGCTTCCGTGGCATCTACCTCGAGCAGAACGACCAGGCACGTCCGTTCTTCGAGGCATGGAAGGCTCCCGTGGAGTCGCTCGGCTTCAAGACACTGTCGCCGCGACAGACAGGCTCTACCGACCACGTGACGTTCGACCGCATCGGCCTGCCGTCATATCAGTTCATACAGGACGAGTTGGAGTATGACCGCACATACCATACTAATATGGACACGTGGGAACGCCTGTCGCTCGACGACCTGAAGATAGATGCTGCAATCGTGGCAACGATGGCACTCAGCGCAGCAAACGACAGCGGCCGCATACCGGTGAAGCCTGGCTATCCCGAGGCTGCAGCCCAGAGCACAAGGCCGTATTGACGGCA
Organism: bacterium; assembly: GCA_963618035.1. Lineage (GTDB taxonomy): Bacteria > Bacteroidota > Bacteroidia > Bacteroidales > Bacteroidaceae > Bacteroides. The sequence goes on along the minus strand of CAVERK010000087.1, from coordinate 8,815 downwards.
ACCGGTCCGGCAGAACCGGCATGACGGATTTCAACAGAAGGCAAGAAGAAGGAACTAAACAAAGTTTCAGGAGATAGTTTTTAATAGTATTAACCAAATTTTAAGGACGTGACTTATGAAAAGTAGACTAATTGCTTTAGCCACATTACTTCTGATGAGCGTATGCGCCTTTGCACAAAACATCACCGTGCAGGGCAATGTTACGTCAGACGAGGACGGGTTGCCCATTATCGGTGCGTCTGTCCTGGTTGTGGGAACCACGACGGGTACCATAACCGACATCGATGGTAACTTCACCATCCAGAATGTGCCGCAAGGCGCAGACCTCACAATCTCGTACGTAGGTATGCAGCAGCAGACCGTGAAGGCCCAGCCGCAGCTCACCATCGTACTGAAGTCAGACTCTGAGATGCTGGGCGAGGTCGTCGTGACCGCCATGGGCATACAGCGTCAGGCAAAGGCCATCGGCTATTCCACCGCGAAGGTAGACGCTGACGAGCTGACAGCCGCCAAAGGTACGGATGCCACAGCTGCACTTAGCGGCAAGGTATCAGGACTGGAGATCAACGTCACCTCGTCGGCACTCGACCAGGAGACGCGCATACAGCTGCGCGGTGCACGCTCGTTCAAGGGCGACAACTCTGCCCTGCTCGTGCTCGACGGTGTGCAGACACCTATGAACTTCCTGCAGACGCTCAACCCCAACGACATCGACAACGTGTCGGTGCTCAAGGGTGCATCGGCAGCAGCCCTCTACGGCTCGGAAGCAGCCAACGGCGTGATCATCGTGACCACAAAATCCGGTTCAAAAGGCAAACCACAAATCACATACGGATTTACGGTCACGACACATCAGGTGTCCTACCTGCCAAAGACGCAGACACGTTTCGGCTCCGGCCACCGCAACTCGTCCACAGGCAACTGGGACTACACGAACAACTCTTATATGTCGTATGAGAACCAGCAGTTCGGTCCGGAGTTCGACAACCTGCCTGCCGAGTCGGGCTGGCCGCTCGAAGGACTTGACGGTGAGGTACGTACAATCAACTACGGCTATGCCGGCGACGACTACCTGTCGAGCTACTACCGTTCGGGTCTCGACCTGCAGCACGACGTGAGCTACTCTGCCAGCGACGACCGTGGATCCATGTACCTCTCATACCAGCGTCTGGACCAGCAGTCCATCACGCGCGGTGACGAGTCGGCACGCCAGACACTGCGCTTCAACGCCAGCCGCAACTACAACCGCCTGAGCGTGTCGGGAAGGGCTACATACACCCACAGCACATACGACATGAGCACATACAGCTCAAGCGGTATCTACTCACTGATGCAGATCCCTGCGAACTACCGTGTCGGTGACTACACCGACTGGCGTCAGGGTGACACCGGTTCCGGTGTATCTCCTAACGAGTACTTCTCTGATTACTCGGAGAACCCGTTCTTCCTGCTCGACACACACCGCCGTGAGACACGTCAGGATCGTCTGGCAGGTACGATACAGGCAGACCTCGATGCAACCAACTGGCTGAAGTTCACCGCACGTGCGGGTCTGAACCTGAACGTCAACAACACCAACCTGCGTACCGAGGCATTCAGCTTCAGCGAGTATGCCAAGCAGTACAAGTACAACGCCTCGTCCGACCAGGTATCTACCTTCACCACAGCATCGAGCCTCTCGTCGAACTTCAACCTCGACCTCATGGCCATGGCCAACCACAAGTTCGGCGATGACTTCGAACTGAAGGGCATGGTGGGCTACTCCTTGCAGGACAAGTACTATGAGTACAAGCGCGTGGGAGCTTCGCAGCTTGCCATCCCGAACCTCTACAACCTCTCCAACAAGCTGGGCGACCTCACCGGTTCCAACAAGTGGACACGCAGCCGCAAGACAGGCATCTACGCATCTGTAGACCTGAGCTACCGCAACTGGGCGTTCCTGCAGCTCACCGGCCGTAACGACTGGACATCACTGCTGGCAAAGGGCAACCGCTCGTTCTTCTACCCGTCTGCCAATGCGTCGGTGGTGCTGACCGATGCCATGCCGTCACTCAAGAGCGACGTCTTCAACCACTGGAAGATGCGTGCGTCATGGGCGCGTGTAGGTACGGTGAACCTGGAGCCTTACAGCTTGCAGACACTTGCCACCGTGAGCGGTGCGTTCCCCTACGGTACGACCACCGGCTACGCGCTGAGCACTACGATCTATACCGATGACCTGAAGCCCGAGTTCACGTCGGAGTATGAGGTCGGCACGGAGTTCGGCTTCTTCAACAACCGCATCACCCTGGAGGCTGCGGCTTATCTCCAGCGCACGACCGACCAGACGGTGCCGGTGTCGGTGCCGACCTCTACCGGCTATGCTTCGCGCTATATCAACGCCGGCACGATGGAGGGCAAGGGCGTTGAGCTGGACCTGCACATCAACCCGATTGTACGTTGGGGCGACTTCAGCTTCAACCTCGGCTTCAACGCGACGTTCGTCAAGACGAAGGTCGTCGAACTTGCCGACGGTCTTGACGAGTTGGCCATCGACAACAACATCAACGGTACATACTACGGCATCTGGGCAATCAAGGGAGAGTCGTTCCCCGTCATCAAGGCTCAGGACTGGAAACGTGACGACCAGGGACGTGTCATCGTGAATGCCACGACCGGTCTGCCGGAAGCCGGCGACATGGTGGTCATGGGCACCACGGAACCTACCGTACGTCTGGGTATCACCCCGACATTCCGCTACAAGGACTGGACGCTGACTGCCACCATCGACTATCGTGGCGGACACAAGTTCCTCAGCACACTCGAAAGCTCCAACTGCTTCACAGGTGCTTCATGGATCAGTGCGACCGCAGGCCGTCAGCGCGTAGTGTTCCCGCACTCCTCAGTATGGGATGAGGCTACACAGAGCTATGTCGACAATGAGAACATCACCATAATGTATGGCGACGACAGCTTCTGGAACGGACTGTACCGTCAGAGCTATGCCAACCTGGTCTACAGCGCAGCAACATGGCGTCTGCGTGAGGTCTCTCTGAACTACGAGTTCCCGAAGAAGCTCATTGACAAGATCGGCTTCATACAGGGCATCTCTGCAAGCCTTGTAGGCCGCAACCTGCTGATGTTCCGTCCAAAGACCAACATCTTCAGCGACCCTGAGTTCTCAAGCAATGGCGGTAACTCGAACATCACGAGCACCAGCTACAATAGGAACGCAAACGGTACGCAGGGCAACCTTGCATCAGGCTACCGCAGCTATGGTTTCAACCTTATCGTCACATTCTAACGTCAAGGAGAGGAATTAAAAGTATGAAAACGAACATATTATATATTGCAGCATTAAGCGGTACACTCGCACTCGGCAGCTGCTCCGACTGGATTGATGTCAATGACGACCCTAACAACGCAACGGTCAGTACCGTAACTGCCGACCTGTTGCTGACCAGTGTCGAGAACGACATTGCCGGCGAGCGTGCCGGACGACTCAACACCAGTGCCACCGGAGGTTCGAACTACTATGGTTGGTTCAACTGGTCACAGCAGCTGACCAAGTCCGGCGACTATTCCGGCTCATACGTGTATCTCTCGGGCATGGTGTCGAACTCCACGTTCAATGGCTACTGGGCAAACCGCTACGAGCGCATAGCCAACATCAAGAACATAAAGGAGAAGGCGCAGGCAGAAGGAAACAACGCCCTGCTCGGCATCGCACAGGTGCTTGAGGTCATTGAGTTCCGCGAGCTTGTCGACATCTACGGCAACGTGCCTTACACCGAGGCTGCCCTCGCTGCCGAGAACCTGTCGCCGGCATACGACGATGCAGAGACGATATACAAGGCTCTGTGTGCCGAGATCGTTGAGGCAGAGAGCAACCTGCAGGACGGCTCGCTGACAGCATACGGCAATGCCGACATCTACTTCGGCGGCGACAAGGCTGCGTGGGTGCGCTATGCCAACTCCATCGAGCTGAGCCTGCTCATGCGTATCTCTAACGTCAGCCTCTTCAACGAGGTCAACGGTGCAGCGCGTCTCAAGGCTCTCGAGGGCAACTGCCTCACCGAGAACGCCACGTCGAACCCTGGCTACTATATCGGTGAGAACAAGATGTCACCGCAGAACTACCTGTGGGGACACACCTATCTGTGGAATGGCAACTACACCAGTGGCCGCACCAGCCGCCGCTCTACCGGCCGTAGCCAGTATGACCCGACGGCGGAGATGGTCAAGTTCCTCCGCGATACGGAGAACCCGCTGCTGCGCGTCTATGCAGACCCGCGTGAGAAATTGAGCGACAGCCCGTATGCGTCATACTCGCAGTTCGACCTTGGCGATGAGTGGTATGTCGGCATTCCTTACGGAGTGAACACGCCTGCACAGCGTGCCTACGTCTCACTGATTGGTGTCGGCGTGATAGGTACCGGCAGCTGGGACTTCAGCGAGGATGCATCCAAGGATGTCATAATCTATCCGAAGCACATCGTCGACTTCTACTTCGCCGAGGCTGCCCTGCGCGGACTCATCGACGGCGGTGACGCAAAGGCAAAGCAGTACTACGAGGCAGGCATCACCAGTCTGATGGAGACCTACGAGACCGCACTCAAGGCAGACATCCCCTACAGCGGAGCGAAAGCACCCATCAGCGGCACAGCCGCCGAGGCTGCCGCTGCCTACTACGGACAGACATCGGGCACGTACTCAGACCTCGTCAACTGGGACCTGATGACCACAGACACCGAGAAGCTGGAGGCCATAAGCGTGCAGAAGTGGCTCGGGTTCTTCCTCCTCGACCCTCTGGAGTCGTGGAGCGAGATACGCCGCACCGATATGCCTACATGGCTGCACGCATCCCACCAGTGGAACTTGTCTGACCTGAAGCTGCCTGCCCGTGCACTGTACCCGCAGACGGAGAGGGCTTTGAACCCTGACAACTTCGCCGCCAACGAGAAGACAAGCATCGTAAACGACCTCCTCTTCTGGGACACGGCAAACCCTGTACGCGAGAAGGCTGGCGAGAACTTGAACTCTAAATTCCTGAACGGTTACGAAAAATAAGCAAGAAGTTATTATGAAGAAGAAGTTTATATCACTGTTAATAATGGCTCTCGGAGTAGTCTCCCTGAGCTCATGCCTGAAGGACGAATACCTTTACGACATCGACGACCAGAAGCCGGTCATTGAGTTCGAGATTGCCAGCGGCAACCTCACGACACTGACCGTCAGCGACGAGACCACAAGCAAGGACTTCTGGGTGAACTACAGCATCAGCTACGCTCAGGACATAACCGAGGACATCACGGTGACTGTCGGCATCGACGAGTCGCTGCTCGGCGACGGTGAGACGCTGCTGCCTGCCGGCTGCTACACTCTGTCCACAGAGTCATACGCCAAGACTGCCGAAGGTCTGTCATTGCCGATGGAGCTGGTCATCCCTGCCTACAGCAAGCAGGACCTGACCGTCCGCACAAGCTGGAACAACCGCCGCAATGCCCAGGGCACGCTGCACGTCAATGCCGCTGCCGTCGAGGCTGGCACATACTACCTGCCGCTCCGCATCACTGCCGTCAGCCCGCAGGTTGCGCCAATCAGCGGCAACTTCGGCCATGAGATTATCTGCGTGGTAATCCATTGACACACACACTGTCCGCACAGCGGACAAGACTAATCAGCAAGAGGGGGACACACCATGACGGTGTGTCCCCCTCTTGCTGGGCGTGTACTCAGTCGTTCGCTATGGCAAGTGTGAGCACGCTGAAGCGGATGCCTGGTGCCGGTGCGAGGGCATCGGCGCATGCCGTTATGGTGGCACTGGTCGTGATGATGTCGTCGACAATCAGCACGTGCCTGCCTGCGAAGCGGCCGATGTCCGTGGCTATGAACGCATCCTTCATGGAGACCATGCGGTCGACGTGCGACTTGTGTGTCTGCGACTCCGCCGCCTGCGGCCTGACAACGGCATCTGCCTCCACGGGTATGCCCGTCACCTCTGACACGCCGGCGGCTATCAGGATAGCCTGGTTGTAGCCGCGCCGCTTCTGCTTGTCGTGGTGCATGGGCACGGGCACTATGCAGTCTATGCCCTCGAAGAAGTCAGAGCTGTGCATTATCTCCCTCGCCATCATGCGCCCCATGCCTGTGGCTATGTCCTTGCGGCCCTTATACTTCATCTTCTTCACCAGCAGAGCCACGTCACCGCCCTTGGCATAGCGTATGTAGGCAGTGGCCTTGTCGATGTCGAACTTGCCCCAGAACATCTTCTCCATGCGGTTCTCCGGCCAACGGTGGAAGTGCGTGCGCGGCAGCGCGGCATTGCACTTGCTGCATACCACGTCCTCCGTCTGGCAGATGACGTTGCCGCAGATGGCGCAATAGCGCGGGAAGATGAGCCGGAAGAGGGGGCGCAGCCAGCTGTCTGTCAGTCCGTTCAAGTCTGTCTCCTGGTGTTTGTGCCTGGTTGAACAAAAAGAGGCACGGCGTGAACCGTGCCTCCTTGTGAAATGTGTCTATCTTGATTGAGTTGTTCTCTTTACTTAACGAAAGAAGCCTTTGTCAAGAAATCGGCAGAAGCCTGTACGCGGTCATACTGCTTGCCGCTGTTGGTGTCCTCGATCTCGATGAAGAAGTGCTTCAGGCCGTTTGCATAGTAAGCATCGAAGATGTTCTTGAAGTTCATCATGCCCGAGTCGCCCAGGATGACACGGTCCTTGATGTGGAGCAGCTGGATGCGGTCTGCATGCTTGTTGATCCACTCAACAGGATCTTCCTGACCCATGACTGTCCAGTAAACGTCAAGCTCGAATGCCACGTTTGCAGCGTCTGTGTTGTCCATGAAGAGCTGGAGGATAGAGGTACCCTCAACGCGGTGCAGCACTGTGCCGAGCATGTCCTGCTCGCCCTTTGCCTGAACCTTCACGAACTCCATGTTGTGGTTGTGGTAGCCGAACTTCAGACCACCGGCCTTGACAACCTCGCCGCTCTTGTTCAGCAGGTCGGCGAAGCTCTTTACAGGGCCTTCGCTTGTCAGACCGAACATAGGCATCATCGGCTGTACCAGGTATTCGCAACCCAGCTTGGCATGGTCTTCTGTGATCTTCTTCCAGCCCTCGACAATCGGAGCCTTCAGGCTCTCGTCCCAACCGCCGGACTTGCCCGAACGGTCCTCACGGCCTGCTGCACCGCTGAAGAGCTGGGGAGGATTGACGTGTGAGCTGGGGATGGACAAGCCGTTGTCGTCGCACATCTTCTTGAACTCTGCGGGGTCGATGCCGCCAATCTGGCCTGTTGCGGGATCATAGCCGGCAAGCTCAAGCTCGTCGATGCCCATGTCCTTTATCTTCTTCAGGTTCGCGTTGACATCGCCGGCATAGAGTTCCGGACCGAGTGTGTAGATCTGCAAACCAAGTGTCTTGTGTGCAGGAGCTTCCTCCTGCCCGTCGGCTGCTGCAGCACCGTTGTTGCTGTTGTTGCAAGCTGCCAGAGCGCCCAGCGTGAGCAGGGATGCGCCCTTTAAGAAATCTCTTCTATTAACCATAATATAAAACATTAAGTGTATTCTGCGGTAAAAGTATGACATTATATTCATATAGTGTCACATCCGCTGTAACTTTTTGTGCTTTCCGCCGTTTTCCGCTTACTTCACGAAGTCCCGACCGAGCAGATATTTCGCACTCTCTTCGGCACGCTGCACCTGCTTGCCGCTGTTGATGTCCTCTATCTCCACGAACCAGTGCTTGTGTCCGTTGGCGTAGAAGGCGTTGAAGATGTTCTCGAAATTCATGGCACCCGATGCTCCGATGACGACGAAGTCCTTGATGTGCAACAGCTGTATGCGGTCCTTGTATGTCTTGATCCACTCCACAGGGTCTTGCTGGCCCATGACGGTCCAGTAGCAGTCAAGCTCGAACAGCACGTTCTGCGGGTCGGTGTTGTCGATGAACACCTTCTCGATGGTCTCCGGCGCAGCTCCGTTGTTCTGGCCAGGGCGCATGCGCTGGCTGAACGGTATCACCTCCGTGCCGCCAGGGACAACCTTGTTGAACTCACCGCTGTGGTTGTGGTATCCGAACTTGATGCCGTTCTGACGGAGCAGCTCGCCCACGGCGTTGAACACCTCGGCAACGTTCTGCGCGTCTTCCTTGCTGTTGATTGTGGGGAGGCTGGGCTGCACGATGTACTCGCAGCCGAACATCTTGTGGTCGTCGACGACGCCCTTCCAGAAGTCCAGTATCTTCTCCTTCGTGTCGGGACCGTACTTTGCGCCACGGTCGAGGTTGTTGGGTGTGAGGTGTGAGCTGCGGATTCCGATACCGGCATCGTCGCACATCTTCTTGAAGTCGGCAGCCGAGAGCGGAGAGCCTGCGTTGCGTCCGAAGGAGGCGAAGCCGCCCTTGCTGTAGAATGCAAGCTCAAGCTGCTGGTAGCCTGCAGCCTTCACCTTCTTCAGTGTCTCTGCGGGGTTGGCGAAGAACTCGCCGCCGAGCGAGTAGAGCTGGAGGCCAAGGTTCTTGCCTGCCTTTGTTGCCTGTGGTGTTGCTGTTGTCGTCGCGTCTACGCCGCTTGCTGCAAATCCCTTGGATGCAGCCAATGCGCCGAACGTGAGCAGCGACGCACTCTTGAGGAAATCTCTTCTGTTTGTCATGATGTTAAGTTTTTAAGATTTAAAGTTTCTCGGGGATAAAGGTACTTAAATATTCCGTTGACGGATGGATTATGCAAGTTTTTTGACACGCATCAATAAAAACCCATTGCTGTCCGCTTTTACACGCACCACAGGATGTGTAAAATCGGAGCGCGCGTCGCGCCACGTCCTGTGGCGTGGTGC
>CAVERK010000086.1:0-10744 GCA_963618035.1 bacterium | reverse complement strand
TCACATCGAACGAAGTGAATGCTCACATCGAACGATGTGAGAGGACATGAGCCGGTCTCGGACAACACTTAGGCTATACTCGGACAACATTCAGGCTATACTCATAGCCATTCCGATGTACCTCTCCGAGGGTGCGAGGCGGCGCACCGCCATAGGATATCTGTGAATGGTCAACCATAGAATGCCACAATGAGCAGTGCCGGTTGTCATGCTCCGTTGGCCGTGTATGCCGTTCAGGGCTCGTTGATCCGATACTCTATTCCGTGGTCGACGTAGGCGATGGCACGTGCCTGCGCCGTTATGGCATCGCGGTCGTGGCTGACGAGGATGATGGCGCAGTGCCTGTTGATGTCGCGCAGCAGGGTTTGCAGATGTCCCTGGAACTCGCGGTCGAGATAGGTGTTCGGCTCGTCGAGTATCAGCAGCTCGGGACGGTCGATGATGGCACGAGCGAGCATGGCACGCTGCACCTGTCCCCCACTCAGCTCGCCTATGGGCTTTGATGCGATGCCGCCGATGCCGACACGCTGCATCATCTCGTCCGCCCTCGTGCGGTCTGCCGCCGAATGTCTGCCTGTCAGGTGTCCTCTGTCCTGCAATCCCGAGAGCACCACCTCCCCGACGGTTATCGGAAAGCGGCGGTCGACCATATTTATCTGCGGGAGATAGCCGATGCGCAGCGGGCGCACGAAGCTCACTGTTCCGCCGTCGGGCTTCTTGAGACCGAGGATGCAGCGCATCAGCGTGGTCTTGCCGCCGCCATTGGGTCCCGTGATGCCGAGGAAGTCGTGCGCGGCAACGTCGAGGTTCACGTCGCGCAGCACGGCCTTTCCCTCGTAGGACGCACTCAGGCCGCGTATCTTCAGTATGATGTTGTCTGTCGTTTCCATGTGTCTCCTCCCTGTCATTCCGCTTGCAGCGATTCGGCAATGTGCACCATCTCTGCCGCCCAGTCGTATGAGATGGGGTTGATGTCCACAATCCGTGCACCTATCTGCTGCGCAATGGCTTCGGCGTTGTGGCGGTCGAACTCCGGCTGTATGAAGACCACACGCACGTGCTTCTCCACGCCGTCGTCGATGATGTCCTTCAGCCCTGCTGCCGACGGCTCCTTGCCGTCCTTCTCTATCGGTATCTGCTCCAGCCCGTACTCTGCGGCATAGTATGTCAGTGCCGGATGGTATATCACGAAGGCGCGCGAAGCCTTGATGCCGGCGGTCTTCTGTCTTATTATGGAGTCGGTGCGGTCTATCTCCGCGAGCAGACTGTCGTAGCCTGCGGTGTAGGCACCCTTGTTCTCCCCGTCGAGGAGAAGAAGGGCGTTGAGGATGTTGCGTGCCATGATGCGTGCGTTGGCGCACGAGCACCAGATGTGCGGGTCGATGCCTGTGGCCTCATGGTCGTCGGCGATGAGGTTCATGCCCTCCGACAGATTGAAGAAGCGCGTACCGGCAGCGTTCTGCTGCAGCCGTTCCAGCCACGACTGTTCGAAGCCGAGATAGCCGCCGTTGTCGAGATAGGCAGTGCTGCTGCCCAGCCTCATCATCTGTCGCGGCGTGGGGTCGTAGGCTTCGGGGTTGGAGCCGCGCGGCACCATGCTCTCCACCTGCACCAGGCCGCCTGCTATCCGTTCAGTGAAATAGCGCACAGGCTCGATGGTGACCATCACGAGCGGCTTGTCGCCGTCAGTACTGCCGCCACGGTGTCCGCCGCAGCCGCACAGCACCGTGCACAGGCACAGCAGCAATGCCGCACATCGTCCCTTCAGTCCCGTTCCTTTCATCCCTAACATCTTCTGTCCTCAAAAAACCGCCTCTATGGTCAGCACCAGGATTATGTATCTCAGAGCCTTGCCGGTCATCATCGACAGCACCGTCAGCGTCAGATTACTGCGCATGAAGCCCAGTGCCGCCGAGATCACGCTGCCCACAAGCGGCAGGAAGGCGAAGAATCCCATCAGTGCACCCTTATGCTGCAGGAAGCGGTGCATCCGCTCCACCTTCTCGCGCTTCACATGAAAGTATTTCTCCATCCATTCCACCTTGCCCAGACAGCCGACGCAGTAGATTGTCATGCTGCCGATTGTATTTCCAAGCGTGGCTGAGATGACACACAGCACGGGGTCAAGCCCTACGTAGATCAGCCCAGCAAACACCAGCTCGGAGCTGAAGGGGATAACGCTTCCGGCTATGACGGCAGAGATGAACATCCCCACATAGCCCCAATCAATCATCAGCTCTACAAATGCATCCATACCATATTATATAGGAATAGCGGCACCAACAGTACCGTCATGACAATGAAAAACACGTTCGACGACCGGCTGCTTCCCGTGGTCATGAACCTGCCGCAGAGCATGCCGGTGCACAGCAACAGGATTGGCAGCATGATGTCCGACAGTCGGGGCTGCAGCAGCGTCAGGGCTATGGAGAACGCTCCGGCGGCAGAGAGGAACTGCAAGTAGCAACGCTCCTGGATCTTGTCCTCCGAGGACGTGGTCATGCAGTGTGACGAGCAGACGACGAACAGCAGCGTGGCGTATGCCCATAGCGGCCATTGCGACAGCAGCATGCCGTAGCCGCCTGCCTCAAAGACAATGATGCCTTCGAGCGGACGCAGCAGCAGTCCGGCATCGCCGGCCAAGGCGGCATAGGCTGAAAGAAACCAGAACGGCAGCAGCCAGCCCAAGACCGATGCCACGAAGCCCTTGAGGCTCATGGATCGGAACAGCGATGCCCCGAACCAGAACAGCGGCACCAGCCAGCTGAAGCGCGGCACGAAGACCGTGCACAGCCCGATGACGACAAATGCGCGGAAGACCCATGCCGGAGCATCGGTCCTCTGATAGCTCATGAACAGAGCGTACAGCGCAAGGATGAAGCACAACGATGCCGTCACACCGGCAGACAGCCTGTGCAACGGCACATATACAGCCAGCAACACGAGGAACACGGACATCTGCATGAACGACTGCGGACGGATGAGCACAAACGTATAGTTGACGGCAACGAGCACACAGCCTGCAACAAGATAGAGCAAGAGTGCCGCCAACGTGCCGCCCATGTCGTCCTGCGGCGACAGCACGAACGCCGTGAGCCAGCCCGCGACAGTCACCAAGAGCGATGTCACGGGCAGCGACCTGCCCGTGACAACCTTCCTCAAGAAACCGCGTGATTGCTGTTGCATGTGTCTTACAGGTCAGCCCCTATGTCGCGACGACAGTACTTGCCCTCAAACCCGACCAGCTCCGCTGCGGCGTAGCTTTGCCTCAATGCGTCTTCCTTGGTGGCTCCGTAAGAGCTTACGGCGATGACACGCCCGCCGTTGGTGACGGCGTGTCCGTCCTTTACTGCCGTACCCGAGTGGAATATCACGCTGCCGCTGGCGGCTGCCTCGTCGAGACCGTCGATGACAAAGCCCTTACGGTATGCTCCAGGGTATCCTCCGCTGACCAGCATCACGCAGACTGCACTGCGCGGGTCAATCTCCAGCGTCTTCTCTTTCAGGTCTCCGTTGGCAACACCCTCAAACAGATCCACGATGTCGCTCTTTATCCTCAGCATCACGCTCTCGGTCTCAGGGTCGCCCATCCTCACGTTGTACTCGATGACGTAAGGATCGCCGTTGACATTTATCAGACCGAAGAAGATGAAGCCCTGATACTGTATGTTCTCCTGCTCCAGTCCTCTCACCGTGGGTTCGATGATGCGCGTGCGCACCTTGTCCATAAACGTCTCGTCGGCAAACGGCACTGGCGACACGCTGCCCATACCGCCGGTGTTCAGACCCTTGTCGCCCTCGCCTACGCGCTTGTAGTCCTTGGCCACGGGCAACAGCTTGTAGTCGTGCCCGTCTGTGAGCACGAACACCGAGCACTCTATGCCCGAGAGGAACTCCTCGATGAGCACCGTCGCGCTGGCCTCGCCGAACATTCCGCCAATCATCTCGCGCAGCTCACGGCGTGCCTCCTCAATCGTCGGCAGGATCAGCACGCCCTTGCCGGCACAGAGTCCGTCGGCCTTGAGCACATACGGGGCATCGAGCTTCTCAAGGAAGTCAAGTCCCTCCTCCAGGTTGTCCTTGCTGACGCTCATGTAGCGTGCTGTGGGGATGCCGTGACGGTGCATGAAGCCTTTGGCAAACTCCTTGCTGCCCTCGAGGCGTGCGCCGGACTTGGACGGGCCAATCACGGCGACGTGCTTCGTGGCCTCATCGTCTCTGATGTAGTCGTAGATGCCTTCCACCAGCGGGTCTTCGGGTCCAACGACAATCATGTCTATGCCGTTCTCCAGCACAAAGGCCTTGATGGCGGCAAAGTCCGTAGCTTTCAGAGGAACGTTCTCGCCGACCTGCAACGTTCCGGCGTTGCCAGGGGCTATGTATAGCTTCCCTACCTGCTTGCTTTGGGCAATCTTCCACGCCAGTGCGTGCTCGCGACCGCCCGAGCCTAATAACAATATCTTCGCCATAATGATGTCAGTATGTAAATATATGTGTGTGTAATGTCTTTTATAGGTTGTCGATGAAATACTGCGCCATCTTCGTGTTGAGGTGCACCTGGTCGCGTCCTGCCACGCCGTGCTTGTGTCCTGGATAGAGGAACAGGTCGGGGTAGGTGCGTGCGTCGATGCATGCTTTCATGAAGCCCAGCGTGTGCTGTGGCACGCAGGTCTCGTCCTGATAGCCGTGGATCATCAGCAGCTTGCCCTTGAGGTTGCCTGCGAGGTTGCGGAGGTTGGTCTCCCTGTAGCCCTCGGGGTTGGTCTGCGGCGTGTCCATGTAGCGTTCGCCGTACATCACCTCGTAGTAGCTCCAGTCTATCACCGGTCCGCCAGCCACACCCACCTTGAAGATGTCCGGATAGCGCAGCATCAGTGCCGTGGTCATGTGTCCGCCGAAGCTCCATCCGTGCACGCCGATGCGGCTGCCGTCGATGTAGGGCAGGCTCTTCAGGAACTCAACGCCCTTGACCTGATCCTTGCACTCCTCCACGCCGAGATGGCGGAACGTTGCGCTCTCGAACTCAAAGCCACGGTTCTCGCTGCCACGGCCGTCGACGGTAAACATCACGTATCCCTGACCGGTCATGTAGATGTCCCATGAGCGCAGCATATAGCGGAAGCTGTTCTGTATCATGTGTGCGTGCGGGCCACCATAGACGTAGACGATGACGGGATACTTCTTCGTAGGGTCGAAGTCGGCAGGCTTGGCAATGCGGTACCAGATGTCGGTCTTGCCGTCGGCGGCCTTGATGGTGCCGGTCTCTATCTGCGGCATCTGGAAGTCCTTGTACGGGTCTTCGGCCTCGAGCAGCGTCAGTGTCTTGCCGTTGCCGCGTGTGGGGCGGACTTCTATGTTGCGTGGCACGTCGGGTGTCGAATAGCGGTCGATGACATACGCGCCCGATGCCGACAGTGATGCGCTGTGCACGCCCTCGCTGTTGCCTATGGCCGTCGCGCCCTTGCCGTCGGTGCCGATGACGTAGATGTTAGTCTGTAGCGGCGACACTTCCGTCGAGGTGTAGACCACCTGCTTGCGGTCTTTGTTGAAGCCCGCCACCGACTGCACAATCCACTCGCCCTGCGTCAGCTGCTGTGTCGTCAGGTACTCCTTGTAGCGTGAGCCTATGGCTGTCGTCTGCTCCACGGGTGTCTGCAGCGGTGCGTTCAAGTCCATAACGTACAGGTGGTTCCACCCGTCACGCTGGCTCTGGTAGATGAACTTGCCGTTGTCCCACGGCAGGAACGTTATAGGGTTCTGCGGCTCCACATACTTGGGGTTCTCCTCCTCATAGAGCACATCCACGGGCTTGCCTGTCGAAGCGTCATAGCGGCACAGCTTGGCATGGTTCTGGTCGCGGTTCAGCTCGATGAGGAACACATAGCGGCCGTCGGTGCTCCAGCTTATGTTGGTGAAGTAGCGGTCGGTCGGGTCGCCGGCATCGAGATACAGGGTTCTGCCCGTCGCCACGCTGTATACGCCCACCGTCACCTTGTGGCTGGTCATGCCCGCCATGGGGTATCGCACGGGGGTTGCGGTGGCTATCCGCGTGTCGATGTCGACCAGTGGATATTCCGTCACCATGCTCTCGTCCATGCGGTAGAACGCCAGCTGCGTGCCGTCGGGACTCCAGAATGTGCCTTTGTTGATGCCGAACTCATTGCGGTGCACGCTCTGTCCGCACACGATGCCGTCCGGCTCGTCGGTCACCGCCCTGTCGTTGACCCACAGGTTGTTGTCTATGGTGTATGCCACGTTGCCCGACGCACTACAGAAGTCGGCATTGCGTGCTCCCTGCTGCATCGTCCTGTGTCCGACGACGGTGCCTGCCTTCCAGTCCACCACGTAGTAGTCTGCCGCACTGCGCACCAGTGCCTTTGTCTCGCCAGGCCAGGGGAAACGCACGCCTGCCATGTTGGGCACGCGCACCTGACTGCCGGTCTCGCGCTGCACGATGTCCTCAACCTGCTGGCGCGTCAGCAGCTGCCACTCGCGTCCGTTCTTGGGGTTGACGGCTGTCACCTCGTCTGCCGAGGGCTTTATCAGTGTGTCACCCCACCATTGCAGACCGTAGATGTCTTCGGTGAAGCGGTAGCCGGAGCCGCCCGACGACAGTTCGTCCAGTGTAGGTTTCTTCAGTTGTTGTGCAGTCGCTCCCATGTTGCAGAGTGTCATCAGTGCCATCACCAGCAGCAGATGTGTACTTTTCTTAATCTTCATTTTCGTTGTTGCCATTGTTTGTCTCCGTATTTCGGTTCTTCATGCGTTCCGCCTGTTCGCGCCGTTTGCGCTCGGGATAGCTCTCAAAGCGGCGTTCGCCGTACTCACGCTTGCCGCCAAAGCTGCGGCGTTCGCCGTGGCTGCGCCTGTCGTCCCTGCCGTCCTCACGGTGAGGACGCGGCCTGCGCCTGTCGCCTCTTTCGCCTCTATCGTTTCTCTCGCCTCGAGCCGGCATCACGCGTCGGCGTGCTGACTCCTTGTCCAATGCGTCACCATCTTCGCGGAACTCGCGGTACTTGCCGTCGAAGATCTCGTATTCGCGGAACTGGCACTCCAGCTCACCGTTGAAGACATCAATCTTCACCGTGGGCTTCAGCCCAATCTCGTCGAAGCACTCGTCGCGCATGCTCAGAACCCATGCCTTGTTGCCCGTGAAGGCGTGTTTCAGCCGTTCGCCAAGGGTGTGGTACAGCTCCAGCAGGTTGTCTGTCGATATGCGTTCGCCATACGGCGGGTTGGTTATCATCACTGCCGGCTCCGTGGGTTGCACGAAGTCCTTGAGGGGGCGCATATCAATCTCGATGTCGCGTGCCGTGCCCGAAGACTTTATGTTGGCACGTGCCGTGCCCACAGCCTTGGGGTCTTTGTCGTAGGCGTATATCTTGTGGGTGAAGTCGCGTTCCTGACTGTCGTCGTTATAGATGGACTCGAAGAGACTGCGGTCGAAGTCGGGCCACTTCTCGAAGGCATAGTCCTGCCTGAACACACCAGGGGCGATGTTACGCGCTATCAGTGCTGCCTCTATGGGTATGGTGCCCGAGCCGCACATGGGGTCTATCAGGTCGCACTCGCCGTGCCATCCGCTCAGCAGGATCAGGCCGGCGGCCAGCACCTCGTTCAGCGGTGCCTCCACGGTGCCCATGCGGTAGCCTCGGCGGTGCAGCGACTCACCGCTCGAGTCGAGCGACAGGATGCAGTCGGTGTCGCTGACGTGGATGTTCAGCAGTACGTCGGGGTTCTTCACGCTCACGCTCGGACGGCGGCCGGTCTTCTCGCGGAAGTAGTCGGCAATGGCATCCTTGACGCGGTAGGACACGAACATGCTGTGTCTGAACACCTCGCTGAAGACCACGCTGTCAACGGCAAACGTCCTGCCCTCGCCGATGTACTGTTCCCACTCCACCGACTTCACAGCCTCATACACCTCGTCGGCCGTCTGTGCCTTGAACTCCTTTATGGGCTTGAGCACGCGCACGGCAGTGCGCAGGGCGAAGTTGGCACGATAGAGCATCGCCTTGTCGCCGGTGAACGACACCATGCGGTTGCCTGTCTGTATGTTGTCGGCTCCTAACTCGGTAAGTTCTGCGGCCAGCACGCCCTCCAACCCTTTGAAGGTCTTGGCCACCATGTTGAATTGTTGTTCCATTTAAGTGTGTCAAATATGACTGATATACTGATAACGTTGTTATGCACGTCTGTGCTTTCCTCTCTTGCGTCCCTTGCCGGTCTGCGACTTGACGCGCAGGCTCAGGCTCTCCGGCTGCTGCGGCTGCGGTGGCACGCTGCCGCCCTCATCGGTGGCAATGGCAAAGTCGAGCTGCTTCTTGGCAAGGTTGGCACGCGCCACGCTGACGCGCATCGGGTCGCCAAGGCTGTAGACGTGGTGATGCCGCCGTCCGCGCAGACAGTAGTTCTTCTCGTCGAACTCATAGAAGTCGTCGTCGAGGTCGCGCATGGGCACCAAGCCCTCGCACTTGTTGTCGTTCAGCTCCACGTAGAGTCCCCACTCGCAGACACCGGAGATGATGCCGTCGAACACCTGCCCCACGCGCTCCTGCATGAACTCCACCTGCTTGTACTTTATGGATGCACGTTCGGCGTTGGCTGCCGTCTCCTCCATGGAGCTGGCGTGCTCGCACATGCCCTCATACTTCTGCAGGTTGGCACTGCGTCCGCCCTCGTCGATGTATTTTGTCAGCAGGCGGTGGACCATCATGTCCGGATAGCGGCGTATGGGCGAGGTGAAGTGCGTGTAGTAGTCGAATGCCAGTCCGTAGTGCCCGATGTTGTGCACGGAGTAGTATGCCTTCATCATGGAGCGTATGGAGATGGTCTCGATGAGGTTCTCCTCCTTCTTGCCCTGCACGTCGGCGAGCAGGCGGTTGATGCCCTTGGAGATGTCGGCCTTGGATCCTTGCGTCTTGAGCTTGTAGCCGAAGCGTGAGATGAACTGCGACAGGTTGTCGAGCTTGTCGGGGTCGGGCAGGTCGTGCACACGGTAGACGAAGGTCTTGGCCTTCTTGCCCTTGGGTACGCGCCCTATGTGCTCTGCCACAGTGCGGTTGGCAAGCAGCATGAACTCCTCGATGAGCTTGTTGGAATCTTTCGACACCTTGAAGTAGACACCCGTGGGCTTGCCGTTCTTGTCGAGACGGAACTTCACCTCATAGCGGTCGAAGCTGATGGCGCCGTTGTCGAAGCGGCGTTGCCGCAGAGCCTTGGCCATCTTGTCGAGCACGAGTATCTCCTTGGCATAGGGGCCATCGCCGCTCTCGATGACCTGCTGCACCTGCTCATAGGTGAAGCGGCGGTCGGACTTGATGACGGTGTGCACGATGCGGTAGTCGCGCACCTGTGCGTCGGCGGTCATCCTGAACACCACTGAATATGCCAGTTTCTCCTCGTTGGGACGCAGCGAGCAGAGGAAGTTGCAGAGCTTCTCGGGCAGCATGGGCACGGTGCGGTCCACGAGATAGACCGACGTGGAACGCTTGAGAGCCTCCCTGTCGATGACTGAACCTTCCTTTATATAATGTGTCACGTCGGCGATGTGAACGCCCACCTCCCACAGTCCGTCCTCCAACTGGCGCACCGACAGTGCGTCGTCGAAGTCCTTGGCATCGGCGGGGTCGCAGGTGAAGGTCAGCACTCCACGGAAGTCCTCGCGGCGCGCAATCTCCTCCGGCGTGATGTCCGCACCAATCTTCTCCGCAGCATCCTCCACGTTCTTGGGATAGGTGTAAGGCAGTCCGTACTCGGCAAGGATGGCGTGCATCTCGGTGTTGTTCTCGCCGCCGCGCCCGAGCACATCCACGACCTCGCCTATCGGGTTCTTGGCCTCACTGGGCCATTCCACGATTCTCACCACGGCCTTGTCGCCGTCCTGCCCGCCATTGAGCATGTCGCGCGGGATGAAGATGTCATTGGCCAGCGTGCGGCTCTCGGTGACGAGAAACGCATACTGCTTCGACACGTCGAGCGTGCCCACATAGGTGTCGTTGCCGCGCTCCACAATCTCCGTCACCTCGCCCTCGGGCGAGTGGCCGTGGCGGCGTGCGAAGAACATCACCTTCACCTTGTCGCCGTCCATGGCGTGTGCCGAGTTGCGCTCGGCAATCATTATGGGGTCGCTGCCGTCGTCGGGGCTGAAGAGGTTCTTGCCGTTGCTCTTGCGGTGGAACACACCGGTCATCTCCGTGCCGCGCGTGTTCAGCTTGAAGCGGTTGCTGCCCGCCGTCGTCAGGAAACCATCGTCGACACCCTCACGCAGGATGTCCATGCACAGCATCTTCAGCGGGTGCGTGGTCAGGCGCAGCAGCTCGTATATCTTCTTTGGGGAATAGGCATCCGAGGGGTTCGACCGAAACAGGTCGACAATCATTCCGGCAAGTTCCTTCTTGTTCATCTTCTTGCCGGCCTTCTTTTCTCTTGTACTCATATATATTATATATGGTGGGTTCTATATAATCTCTCTTGACAGGTGCGGTGTGCGGGAGCACCCGCGTGCAAAGTTACGCTTTTTGGACGATTTACGGCACAGTTTGCCCGTAATGTGGCACTCTTCATGCCGGCACACGCACAAGTCCGTTCCAAAGCGTTTACTATCCGTTTACCAACTGTTCACCGACCCCTCGCCAGACACTCTCTGGAGCCATGCTCCGTTCACTAACCGTTCACTTTTCCACACTCCCGTTCACTAATTCCGCGTTTGGGCAGTCAGACACCCTAACGATGCCCATTCATA
>CAVERK010000085.1:0-10827 GCA_963618035.1 bacterium | reverse complement strand
AGTGTTGGGTGTGCGCCTCGCACCCTCGGTCTGAAACGTTTAGCGGACAGCAATACGCTTATACGCAAAATAATGTCGTCGATAAGAATAAAAGCCTAACGTTTTGCTATCGCACAAGTTGTTTTCACTATCTTTGCGCGAAAATAAATCACCATGCAACAGCTAAACGACATCCTCTCACAAGCCAGTTCATTGCTTTGGGGCTGGCCAATGATCATCCTCCTGTTGGGGACACACATATTCCTGACCATCAGACTTCGGTTTCCACAGCGGCACATATTCAAAGCCATACGCCTGTCGGTAGAGAAAGACCCTGACTCCACCGGCGACGTGTCGCAGTACGGAGCATTGGCCACGGCATTGGCAGCAACCATCGGCACAGGAAACATCATCGGCGTTGCCACGGCCGTGGCTCTCGGTGGTCCTGGGGCCGTGCTGTGGTGCTGGCTGACGGGAGTGTTCGGCATAGCCACGAAGTATGGCGAGGGACTGCTGTCGATAAAATACCGCACCAAGACAGCCGACGGGCGCATGCTGGGCGGTCCGATGTATGCCCTCGAACGCGGACTGGGATGGAAATGGATGGCTGTGCTCTTTGCAGCCTTCACCGCCTTGGCATCGTTCGGCATAGGCAGCACGGTACAGGCCAACGCCATTGCCACGCTGGCACGCGACACCTGCGGCATCCCGCCCGTATTGAGCGGTGCAGTGATAAGCATAATGGTGGCTGCGGTCGTAATCGGCGGAGTGAAGAGCATATCGAAGGTGTGCGGCTGGCTGATACCGTTCATGGCTATATTCTATGTCGTTGGCTGCATCTACATCCTCTTTGTCAACGGTGACTACGTGTGGCCTGCCATGGTGACAATAGGCAAGGCAGCATTCACGTCGCAGGCTGCTGCCGGTGGCTTCGTCGGCTCAACGGTGATGATTGCCGCACGCTACGGTATTGCACGCGGCCTCTTCAGCAACGAGAGCGGACTTGGCAGTGCGCCCATAGTGGCGGCAGCAGCAAAGACGCGCAACCCTGTGCGCCAGGCATTGGTATCGAGCACGGGGACATTCTGGGACACTGTGGTGATCTGCGCTCTGACAGGGCTCGTCATCGTGTCGAGCATACTGGCCTATCCGGACATCAGCAGCAGCGACGGTGCAGAGCTGACCAAGGCTGCCTTCGGCAAGATACCGTATATCGGCGACATACTGCTGACGGTGGCACTCTTCACATTCGCATTCAGCACCACCTTGGGATGGTGCTACTATGGCGAACGTGCGGTGGAGTACTTGGGCGGACGCCGCTGGATGCTGTCATACCGGTGGCTCTACATCGTGGCGACGTTCGTAGGATCGGTGGCAAGCCTTGCCGCTGTCTGGAACCTTGCCGACTGCTTCAATGCCTTGATGGCGATACCCAACCTGCTGAGCCTGCTGTTCCTCAACGGAGTTATCGTGCACGAGACCCGCAAATATCTGTGGCGCGGCAGGCTGGAGCGCAGCATGGATGCTTAAAAACGTCTAAAACTTTGCCTCTTCTGTTTTTTTCGCGTACGTTTGTGTATTCAAAAAGCCTAAGAACGTACGTTGACACATGAAGAGACTCCTTTATATATTATCACTGACGCTGACCGTACTGGGCACGACGGCTGTTGCCGGAGCGCAGACACTCGCCGAAGCCCGCAAGCTGTATGACGACGGTCGCTTCGCCGAAGCCAAGCCGGTGTTCGAGCGGTTGGTGAAGGCCACGCCCGCCAATGCCAACTACAATCTGTGGTATGGCGTATGTTGTCTGCGCACAGGACAGGCGGAGGAGGCAGTCGCCTACCTGCGCAATGCCGACAAGCGACGCGCCACAGGCAGCAAGCTGTATCTTGGCGAAGCACTGTGCGACACATACCGGTACGAGGAGGCAATATCGGCACTCGAGACCTACATCTCCGATCAGGCCAAGCGCAAGCGC
The DNA here is from genome assembly GCA_963618035.1 of bacterium. GTDB lineage: Bacteria > Bacteroidota > Bacteroidia > Bacteroidales > Bacteroidaceae > Bacteroides. The sequence continues at coordinate 8,870 of CAVERK010000085.1, read as the reverse complement.
ACATCGGCAGAGGCTGAAGCCCTGTTGGAGAAGAGCCGCACAGGACTGCGCATGATACGCGGTGTGGAGAACGTGACGGTGATAGACAGCATCGTGACGGACAAGGACAAGTTTCTCGACGCATACCGCATAAGCCGCGAGTCCGGACAGCTGATGCCTTTCGCTCCGTTCTTCGGCGTTGCAGAGGAGACGGCAACAGCCACCGACGAGGAGGCAGTGGTTCCCGTACAGACCTCCGGCATTGAGGCAGACACCACCGCCATCGCCACCGCAGCCGGCAACGACGGAGCGGCAGTACAGCAGCAACGGCAGTTCCGTGGCGACAGAACCGTGTACCGCACAGAGCTGGGCAACAAGATCTTCTTTGCCGACCGGCGGGCGGACAGCACACTGGCAATCTTCACAGCCTACAGTCAGGACGGCGGATGGAGCAACCCCACCCCACTGCCCGACAACATAAACACCGCTGCGGCAAGCACGGCCTACCCCTACGTGATGCCCGACGGTTCGGTGACATATTTCGCCTCCACAGGCAACGGATCGATAGGCGGGTTCGACATCTTCGTGACACGCTACAACTCAAGCACAGGCACCTACTACGATGCGGAGAACATCGGTATGCCGTTCAACTCGACAGCCAACGACTACATGTACGTCATCGACGAGTTCAACAACCTGGGCTGGTTCGCGTCAGACCGCAACCAGCCGTCAGACAAGGTGTGCATCTACATCTTCATACCCAACGCCACGAAGCAGGTCTACAGCTATGAAGACCTCGGCGCAGACAAGATGGCGAGCCTGGCACAGCTGTCGAGCATACGCGACACGTGGAAAGAACAGGCCGATGTCGACAGTGCCCTGTCGCGGCTGGCACAGGCGGGCAGTGACAACGGACAGCATGCAGAAGCCGGCAGCAGAGACTTCACCTTCGTGGTGGACGACAACCGCACCTACCACAGCCTCGACGACTTCCGTTCGGCAGAGGCACGTCAGGCTTTCGGACAGTACAGACAAGTCGCCGACACCTACAACAACACGGTGCAGAGGCTGTCGGCCATGCGCGACGAGTATGCCGCCTCCGACACGAGCCACCGCCAAAGCATGAGGGCGGCACTGCTGGAGCTGGAGCGGCGCGAGGCGGAACAGTATGATGCGATGCGCAGTGCCGAGAAGGATGTCAGAAGGTTGGAGACCGAGTGACACAAAATTCATATCTTCCACTAATCACAAACAAGAAATGCTTATGGATCTGTTCATAATACTATGCTTGCTCCTCGTGGCACTGGTGCTTCTGCTTGTCGACCTGTTTCTGATCCCTGGTACAGGCTTCGCCTCCGTGCTGGCGGCGGGGTGTGTGGTCTTTGCCGTGTACTATGCCTTCGACACCCTTGGCATGCTGGCAGGACTGGCGACACTGGCACTTGCCGGCATTGGCGGCGTGCTGGCTGTGATGCGTTTCATGCGCTCCAAGACCCTCGACCGCGTGGCTCTGAAGAAAAACATAGACTCCACGGTCGACCGCACGGCGGCAAAGAGCCTGCGTGTCGGCGACAAGGGCAAGACGGTGACACGCCTGGCACTCATAGGCAACGCCGACTTCGACGGAAAGATTGTCGAGGTGAAGTCGGCAGACGGCTTCATGGACGCACAGACACCCGTCACCGTCATTCGTGTCAGCGACAGCCTCATAGAGGTGGTGCGCGACAAGGAATGAACCGAGAGAGACATTTATCTAACCCCTAAAAAACATACACACACATCATGACAGGATCAATCTACTTCACAGCATTCCTGATTGTGGCCTGCATAGCATTCCTGGCCATATTCTTCCACTACGTGCCTTTCTTCCTCTGGCTGTCCGCCAAGGTGTCGGGCGTCGACATCTCACTGGTACAGCTGTTTCTGATGCGCATCCGCAACGTGCCGCCCTACGTCATCGTGCCCGCGATGATTGAGGCTCACAAGGCCGGACTGCGCAACATCACGCGCGACGAGCTGGAGGCGCACTATCTCGCCGGCGGACACGTTGAGCGCGTGGTGCACGCGCTGGTATCGGCATCGAAGGCCAACATTGAGCTGCCGTTCCAGATGGCAACAGCCATAGACCTGGCAGGACGCGACGTGTTCGAGGCCGTGCAGATGTCGGTGAACCCCAAGGTCATCGACACGCCACCCGTCACAGCCGTGGCGAAGAACGGCATCCAGCTGATAGCAAAGGCACGCGTCACCGTGCGTGCAAACATCCACCAGCTTGTGGGCGGTGCCGGCGAAGACACCATACTGGCACGTGTGGGCGAGGGCATCGTGAGCAGCATCGGTTCGGCGGAGACACACGAGCAGGTGCTGGAGAACCCCGACTCCATCTCCAAGCTGGTGCTGTCCAAGGGACTCGATGCCGGCACGGCATACGAAATCCTGTCGATTGACATTGCCGACATCGACGTCGGCCGCAACATCGGAGCGACCCTACAGATGGATCAGGCCAATGCCGACAAGAACATCGCCCAGGCCAAAGCCGAAGAGCGTCGCGCAATGGCAGTGGCAAGCGAGCAGGAGATGAAGGCAAAGGCTCAGGAAGCACGCGCGAAAGTCATCGAGGCAGAGGCCGAAGTGCCCAAGGCCATGGCAGAGGCGTTCCGCAACGGCAACCTGGGCATCATGGACTACTACCGCATGAAGAACATCGAGGCCGACACGTCGATGCGCGAGACCATAGCGCGCCCGTCGGCAGGACAGGCAAAGCCAGGCAAGTAAAGACAACGCGAAACAGGAGACCCTACGGAGATGACAACGGAGAAGAAGAGACACATGGCACCGTCCGAGCTGATGATCAACGACGACGGTTCGGTGTTCCACCTGCACGTCAAGCCCGAGTGGCTGGCAGACAACGTGATACTGGTGGGCGACCCAGGGCGTGTGCCCAAGGTGTCGAAGTATTTCGACAGCATAGAGGCCGAGGTCAGTAGCCGCGAGTTCCACACCGTGACAGGCACATACAAGGGCAAGCGCATCACAGCCCTGTCGACCGGCATCGGGTGCGACAACATCGACATCGTGATGAACGAGCTTGACGCACTGGCAAACATCGACTTCGGGACACGCATGGTGAAAGACCGGCTGCGCCACCTGCGTATAGTGCGCATAGGCACCTGCGGCGGACTACAGCCCTACACGCCGCCAGGCACATTCATCTGCTCGGTCAAGTCGATAGGCCTGGACTGCCTGCTGAACTTCTATGCCGGACGCGACAGCGTGACCGACATCCGCTTTGAGAAGGCTTTCGTCGAATACATGGGCTGGCACGGCACGGTGTGCGCCCCCAACCTGTATGTGGTCGATGCCGACGAGGAACTTGTCGAGTGCATCGCCGGAAGCGACATGGTGCGCGGCGTGACGATGGCTGCCAACGGCTTCTTCGGTCCGCAGGGACGCGAGCTGCGCATACCCTTGGCCGACCCCGACCAGAACCGCAAGATCGGACAGTTTGAGTTTGAGGGACACCGGATAACGAACTACGAGATGGAAAGCTCCGCCCTCGCAGGCCTGAGCCGCCTCTTGGGGCATAGTGCCACGACCGTCTGCATGGTCGCCGCCAACCGTCTTACGAGAGAGGCCGACACGAACTACAAGGACGGCATCGAGGCACTGATTGTGAAGGTGCTCGACCGGATATGACCTGAAAGGAGGAATGACGACACATGCCTGAACACAGCTTCACACTCGACGCAACGACGAAAGAAGAACGCTACGAACAGTTCCTGACCCAGTATCGTGCCTTTGCCGAGGGCGAGAGGTATGCCACAGCCCTGCTGGCCAACACGGCAGCCCTGCTGAAAGAGGCATTCGGGTTCTTCTGGGTGGGCTTCTACCTCGTCCGTGGCGGCAGATTAGTGCTCGGCCCGTTCCAAGGCCCTGTGGCGTGCAGCAGCATTGCCTACGGGCACGGTGTCTGTGGCACGGCATGGCGGGAGAAGAAGACCATCGTCGTGCCCGATGTTGACCGGTTCCCAGGACATATAGCATGCAGCTCGAGCAGCCGTTCCGAAATCGTGGTGCCCCTCGTGGCTCCTGCCACCGACGGCACGCAGGTGGCGGGCGTGCTTGATGTCGACAGCGACCGCCTGAACGAATTTGACGATACAGACCGCATCTGGATGGAGCGCATCGTCGCCGTCCTGATGCAGGCAATAGAACTCTGAAAACACAGAAAGACATGGACAAACTGCCTGTAGATGACATCCCGATGCTCGCCAGTGCAATAAACTTCCTGCTGCGCGACGAGGTGTTTGACAACCTTGACGAGGTTTGCAGCCACTACGGCCTTGACCGCAAGGAGCTGGAACAGAAGATGAAGAGTGCCGGATTCGAGTATTCCGAGGAGCTGAAGAAGTTCTGGTGACGGCCATGGAGACAATGGACAGGGACAGCATCGAGACCGCATACAGCTTTCTGCACCAGAAGTGGAATGTCTACCGCCGGTCGACCCTGCCGTGGCAGAAAGACGACATCGAATACATCATTTCAAACTATGCCGACGAGATGGACGGCAGTCTGTATGCCGCCATATCCTGCGGCAATCCCGAGTTCCTGAAGGACCACCAAGCCTTTGCCGCCGACCTTGAGGCGGCTGTCAGCAGGCTGGAGCGTCTTGCCTTCGGGAAGCAGCCCGAGTGACATCCTGACCGACCGTTCTATGGATGACCATTCAGAGGTTCTATGGATGACCATTCAGAGGACCTGTGGATGACCATTCACAGTTCTATGGATGACCATTCAAAGGACCTGTGGATGACCATTCACAGAACCCGACATCCAACACCTCGACGCAGGTGCCAACCGACCGATTAGTAGGCAGCTTTGATTCTCCTGATGCGGTGATAGACGTAGACGAATGCGGGGATCAGGAAGATGTCGGCAAAGCACCATGCCGTGGAGTCGCCGAAGCAGACGGCGGTGTATCCCCACAACGGCACTGCCCAGAGGCTGACCAGCGTGCGGGCAATCATCTCCATCACGCCGGAGCACATGGCAAACGACGTGTAGCCTACTCCCTGTATGGTGTAGCGCAGCGAGCACAGTATGGCGAGCATCGGCATGAAGCACGCCGACACGTGCAGGAACTGTGCGGTCTTGTCGAGTATCTCGGTCTCGCCGGCATCGACGAACAGCAGTGCGAAGGTGCGCCCGAGGAGCATCAGCACGACAAACATCAGGGCACTGTAGGCGAAGAGCACGCCGATGCTCACCTTCACTCCGTCGAGCACGCGCCGTGGCTTGCCCGCCCCGTAGTTCTGTCCGCTGTATGTGGCCATTGCCAGTCCGAGGGTGTCGAACGGCGTGATGAGGAACATCTTTATCCTCATTGCCGAGGTGAACGCCGCCACACACGCCGTGCCGAGGGCGTTGTTGGCACTCTGCAGCATTATGCTGCCTATGGCGGTGATGCTGAACTGCAGTCCCATGGGCACGCCGATGGCGAGCAGCTTGCCGGAGAAGCCGTGCTGTATGCGCCGTTCACTGTCGTCGGCGACCTTCAGGATGGAGAACCGCCGCATCATGAACGCATAGCACAGCAGTGCCGACACGCCTTGCGACACCACGGTGGCGATGCTGGCTCCTGCCACGCCCCACCCCAGAGTGACGATGCACAGCAGGTCGAGCAGGATGTTGAGCACGGTCGAGAACAGCAGGAACCAGAACGGCGTCTTGCTGTCGCCAAGGGCGCGGATGATGCTGGAGAGCAGGTTGTAGAAGAACGTACACGGAATGCCGATGAACGTGACAAGCAGATAGAGGTATGCCTCGTGCATTATCGCCTCCGGCGTTGCCATCAGCCGCAGTATCACGGCACAAAGCAGGCTGCACACCACGGCCAACGCCGTGGACATGTATGCCGACAGGCGCAGGCTGCTGTAGACGTAGTGGCGCATGGCAACGTAGTCGCGCGCACCGAACTTCTGCGCAATGGGTATGCCGAAACCGCCGCAACAGCCGTTGCAGAAGCCGAGTATCAGGAATATGACCGAGGAGCTGGCTCCCACGGCTGCCAACGAGTTGATGCCGAGAAACTGTCCGACGATGGCGGCATCGACGAGGGTGTATGTCTGCTGCAACATGTTGCCGAGCAACAGCGGCAGACTGAAACTCAGGATCAGGGGCAACGGACGCCCCTCTGTCAATTCCTTCATATATATATGTAGAAAGAAAACTTTGTTCCTTGTTAGATCAGTTCGAACGTCCAGACCTGCATGGGCGTGTTGAGGTTGCCGAGCACCTTCTCGAGCATGATGCCCTCCATGTTGTCGTATTCATAGCCGAAGGTGGAGCGTATGCCCTGCAGGGTGAACTGCGTGGCGCGGTCGAGGGCGATGGGGAGGCTGTCGCCACGCAGCAGCGAGCCGGTGACGACGCTGGTGAACGAGTCGCCGGTGCCTGGATAGTGGGCAGGCAGGAACGGACACGTCACCTTCCAGTACTTGTTGCTGTTGCGGTTGTAGGCATAGACGGAGGTCAGATGCTCGTTGCCGATGACGGGGACGCTGGTCACGATGGCAATCTCCGGCCCCATGCCGGAGAGGCGGCGCAGGCAGTCCTTCAGCTCGTCGTCGCGCAGGCCGCTGTTGCGGTACGGCTCGTCGAGGAGCAGGAACATCTCGGTGAGGTTGGGCGTGATCACGTCGGCATGGCCCACAAGACGGCGCATCTCGCTCACCATCCCTGGCTTCATGCCCTTGTACAGCCCGCCGTTGTCGCCAAGCACGGGGTCCACGACCATCAGGCTGTCAGGACGGCGGAACGTGTCGGCAAGTTCCTTCACGATGCCCACCTGCTGCGGCGAGCCGAGATAGCCCGTATAGATGGCGTCGAAGCGGAAGCCGAGCGACTTCCACGCGCCGAGGATGCGCCTCATCTCGTCCGTGAGGTCGAGGAAGGAATATTCAGGATACTGCGTGTGGCACGACAGCAGGGCTGTCGGCAAGGGGCATACCTCGAGACCCATCGACGAGAGTATCGGGATGACCGACATCAACGACGTGTGTCCCATGCACGAGAGGTCGTGCACGGCAACAACCTTCTTCACCTGATTCTGTATCAACATCTCTCTGTGTACTTGTTCCCTTGCGGGGTCTTCGCCCCCGATAGCGGCGGCAAAGGTACAACATCTTTCACGACCGCAATCCAAAATCTGCACGCCGCGAAATACGGATATACCAAAATTTAATACTTTTGCACAGCTTCCAGCACGCCGGAGACGAGGAGGTGCGACCGCACGCGCCTGCACCCCGTTGCCTGTGGCGCACTGGAGCTGAACAGAAACGTTTAACTTCACAAAAAACAAAAGTGTATATGAAGAGATTAGCTATCGTCTGCCTGTCGGCACTGGCATGCACAGCATTGGCCAATGCACAGGAGAAGAAGGAGTATCCGCAGCAGGAGAGGATGACTCCAGGAATGTCTGAGTACTGGACTCCGCAGCCCAAGATTGTGACCCCTGGCGACCAGGCCACGGCCGGCGCACCCTCTGACGCCATCGTGCTGTTCGACGGCAAGGACCTGTCGGCATGGCAGAGCGCGAAGGGCGGCCCCGCAGAGTGGGACGTCCACGACGGCGTGTTCACGGTCAACAAGAGCAAGGGCGACATCCAGACAAAGCAGAGCTTCGGCTCGTTCCAGCTGCACATCGAGTGGCAGATACCGGAGAACATCACCGGCACAAGCCAGGTGCGCGGCAACTCGGGCGTCTACATGCAGAACAAGTATGAGATCCAGATACTCGACTGCTACAACAACGAGACCTACGTCAACGGCATGACCGGCGCGGTCTACAAGCAGACACCGCCGCAGGTCAACGTGATGCGCAAGCCTGGCGAGTGGAACGTCTACGACATCATCTACAACGCTCCTGTCTTCAACGAAGACGGGACATACAAGGTTCATCCCTACGTCACCGTCATCCAGAACGGCGTAGTGCTGCAGAACCACACCGAGATCTGGGGTACGACGGAGTACATCGGCTGGCCCCAGGTGAAGCCCCACGGCGACGGCCCCATCCTGTTGCAGAGCCACGGCGACCCGAGTGCCCCGATCAGCTACCGTAACATCTGGATCCGTCCGCTGGCACACTGACCGGCACCGCTACAGAGAGGAGAGACAACGCCATGAAGAGATTCAGCTTGTTGTTTGTCAGCCTGCTGCTGATGGGGCTGGGGATGAGCGTGAGCGTCAGTGCCAAGCCCAGACCGAAGGACTACGTCGGACAGTGGAACATGATCGTGGAGAGCAGCATGGGCGAGATGGTCTACCACATCAGCATCGTCAAGGCCAAGGGCAGCACCCTCACTGGCGAGATGTGGAGCGACGGCTATCCCGAGCACGTGTCGCTGAAGGATGTCGAGGCCACCGACGACGGATTCGACTTCAAGATGTCGACATACGGCAGGGACGTGCCCCTCAGCTTCAAGAAGAATGCCGACGGAAGCATCAGCGGTGTCATGCCTGGCAATGCCTTCATGAAGGAGAGCAAGATCACCCTTGTCCGCACGGGCAAGTGAGACACGGCGGGCATCGCCCGCAACACACATAGAGAGAGAAGGGCTTCGGACCCGCACGACAGTGCCGCGTCCGGAGCCCTTCCTGTTTTCTGCCCCCGCCTGCTGCGGGAGACAATAATCCGCATTATCAGAAGCAATAATGCGCATTATCGAAGACAATAATCCGCATTATCAGAGCAAATAATCCGCATTATCCGAGACAATAATCCGTATTATCAGAGACAATAATCCGTATTATCAGAGACAATAATCCGCATTATCAGAGACAATAATCCGCATTATCAGAGCAAATAATCCGCATTATCCGAGACAATAATC
>CAVERK010000084.1:0-10994 GCA_963618035.1 bacterium | reverse complement strand
TTAGCGGACAGCAGTATTGTACTTTATGTTGCGCGGATGGTGCTCTATAATCTCCTGGCGCAGCATGGTGCGGTCTATATGTGTGTAGATCTCTGTCGTGGCGATGCTCTCGTGTCCCAGCATGGCCTGTATGGCACGCAGGTTGGCTCCGCCCTCGAGCAGATGTGTGGCGAAGGAGTGGCGGAACGTGTGCGGACTGATGCTCTTCTTGATGCCTGCCTGTACTGCCAGCTCCTTTATCATGTGGAACACCATGATGCGCGAGATGCCGTTGCCCCAGCGTGCCAGGAAGACATGGTCTTCAAAGCCTGGCTTGATGCGCCAAGTGATGCGCTGCTCCAGCCACAGCCTGATCTCGCGGACGGCACGGTCGGAGATAGGCACTAACCGCTGCTTGCTGCCCTTGCCCTCAACCTTGATGAAGCCCTCGTCGAAGTAGAGGTCGGAGATCTTCAGGCCGCACAGCTCGGACACGCGCAGCCCGCAGCTGTAGAGCGTCTCCAGAATGGCACGGTTGCGCTGTCCCTCGTTCTTCTCCATGTCCACGGCGGAGATGATGCTGTCAATCTCGTCGACCGTGAGCACCTCGGGTATGTGGAACCCTATCTTGGGGCTCTCGAGCAGCTCCCCAGGGTCGCTCTTGCGATAGTCTGCCATGACGAGGAAGCGGAAGAACGAACGGATGCCGGAGACTATCCTTGACTGCGAACGCGGATGTATGCCGATGTCGTGCAGACCGGCGGCGAAGTTCTGCAGGTTGTCGGTCGTGACATCGAGGATGTCTATGCCTTCGCTGTCGAGATAGTGGAGCAGCTTGTCGAGGTCGGACCGGTAGGCATCGAGGGTATTGGGAGACAGGTTGCGCTCAAGCCGGAGGTATTGGCGGTATTCTTTCAGTATCTTTGTGCGCGTCGTTGCTCTTGCTTCTTCCATTTTTACTAACTTTGTCTCTACAAAGATAGAGAGATAAAACCAAAACTTGATGAGACCAATGAGTGCAGTTTTTGCCAATGAAGCGGCCGGACCGGCCAAGCAGAAGAGGATACTGATAGTGAACGGGCCGAACATAAACCTCCTGGGCAAGCGCGAGCCTGGCATCTACGGACATACGGCGTTCGATGCCTGCCTGAAGGAGTTGCGTGCCAAATATCCCGATGTGCAGATAGACTACTACCAGTCGAACGTCGAAGGACTGATGATCGACAAGATGCAGGAGGCCGGCTTCAGCGTGGACGGCATAATCCTCAACGCCGGAGCCTATACGCACACGTCCATTGCGTTGCAGGACTGCATACGCGCCATCACGTCGCCCGTGGTGGAGGTGCATATATCTAATGTACACGCGCGCGAGACATTCCGGCACACGTCGATGATCTCGTGTGCATGCAAGGGCGTGATACTGGGCTTCGGACTGGACTCGTACCGTCTGGCACTGGAGGCCCTGCTGAACCTGAAGGACGAGTGATGGACATCGACGACTATATCCTGCAGCATATCGACAAGGAGAGCGACCACCTGCAGAAGCTCTACCGGCAGACACACCTGCAGCTGCTGTACCCGCACATGGTGTCGGGTCATCTTCAGGGACGCATACTGAAGATGATCGTCAGGATGATACGCCCCAAGAACATACTCGAGATTGGTACATACAGCGGCTATTCCGCCATTTGCATGGCAGAGGGGCTGGAGGACGGAGGCAAGGTCTACACCATTGAGGTCAACGACGAACAGGAGGTGTTCACCCGTCCGTGGATTGACAGCTCCGGCTATGCCGACAAGATTGACTTCCGCATCGGTGATGCGCTGGAAGTTGTCCCGAAGTTGGGCGTGACGTTCGACATGGCGTTCATCGACGGCGACAAACGCCGGTATGTGGAGTTCTACGAGATGACACTCAAGGTGCTGCGCTCCGGCGGCTTCATACTTGCGGACAATACGCTGTGGGACAGCCATGTCACGGAGGAACACGTCAGGAAGTCAGACCAGCAGACGTTGGGCATCATGCGCTTCAATGACCTTGTGGCGCAGGATGACCGTGTGGAGAAGGTCATTCTTCCGCTTCGCGACGGTCTGTCGATAATACGCAAGAAGTAGCGGGGACTGTGGCGGTGCGGCAGCGGGGCTCAGAGGAGCTTGCCGCAGATGTATCTGACAGGGTAAATCACAGATGCACAGCCTACGGCCGTCACCGTCAGTGCCACTATCAGTATGTCGCTGAGGTGTACGCTCACGGGATAGGCGTTGACGATGAAGTCGCTTCCCATGCTGATCAGCCCGAACTGCTTCTGCGCCCAGCACAGGGCGAGACCCAGCACGATGCCCGCTGCGGTTCCTGTCAGTGAGACAAGCCACCCTTCTATGGTGAAGATGTGACGTATCAGACGGTCGTCCGCCCCGAGGTGGCGCAGGGTCTTCACGTCGTCGCGCTTGTCCATTATCAGCATCGACAGTGTGCTGATGATGTTGAAGCAGGCTATCACCACAATGAACGTAAGGAAGAAGTACGAAATCAGCTTCTCTATCTCCATGATGCGGAACACGTCTGCCTGTTGTTCGTACCTGTTCTGCACGATGTAGCGGTTGCCGAGTGCCGACCCGATCTTCTCTTTCACCGCATCTTCGTCGGCATCGGGTGCCAGCCGCAGTTCTATGGACGTGACCTCCTTGTCGTAGCGGAACAGACGGCGTGCGAAGCTGAGCGGCACGATGACGTAGCGCGAGTCGTATTTCTCCTGATTGACAATGAACACGTTGCCTGGTGAATACAGGTAATCCTTGCTGAATGCTGCCGACGGGTTGGCGATGTTTATCGTGGCATTGTGCTTCGGTGCGTATATCGTCAGCGGGTCTACGAACCCTATTCCCGAGCCGAGCGTCTCTGCCACGCCTATCCCCATGATGCCGTAGCAGACCACCTCGTCCTCAAGCATGAAATGCCGGTTGCCTATCAGAATGCTGTCAATGTCCGTCAGCTGCTCGAAGCTGTCTTCAACACCCTTTATCGTCACCATGGCCTGCTGGCTCTTGTATTGTGCCATGGCGTTTTCCTCCACCGACTCCATCCACACTTCTATCTCCGGCAGGGCTTTAACCCGTTGGAACTCCGTACCCGACGGGTCGAACGTCTTGCCCTGACGTGCGGTAATTTTCAGCTGCGGGTCAAAGGCTGTGAACAGCCCCTCCACCATTTCCTGAAAGCCGTTGAAGACAGACAGCGTGCACACCATGGCCATCGTTGCCAGTGCCACTCCGCAGACCGACACTGCCGAGATGATGTTTATGGCGTTGTGTTTCTTCTTCGATGCGAGGTAGCGTTTGGCTATGTACAGCGGCAGGTTCACTCTTGATCCGTGTTTGGCGTGCTGTCCTTGTGCGTCCTCTTCAGAATCTCATCGATGTGCTCAAGATAGTCCAGCGTGTCGTCGGGGAAGAACCGCAGTTCGGGGATGATGCGCAGCTGGTGTCTGACGCGCTTGCCCAAGTCATAGCGCAGGGTGCGTGCGTTGGCATTGATGTTTTTCAGTATGTCGTCGCGCTTCTCCGACGGGAATACGCTCAGGTATGAGCTTGCTATGCTGAGGTCGGGGCTTACGCGCACGGCACTGACGCTGACAATCACTCCGTGTGTGCCTTGTGTCTGCTTCTGGAAGATGTCACTCAACTCTTTTTGCAGAAGCCTTGCTATCTTGCTTTGTCTTGTAGAATCCATAGTCCTTTCGTTTGTTTACAGTCTCTCCGGCAGTGTGTAGAGGAACGACCACGTGGTGTGGAAGCACGACTGCGCTATCTCCTTCCAAAAGTCGTTGTACTGGCTGAAGTTGTCGGCTGTGGCTCCAGGTGTGTCGCTGATAATCCTGAAGCTGAGGAACGGCACACCATATATATAACATGTCTGTGCGATTGCCGCCGACTCCATGTCCACCGCCATCCCGTCGGGGAATGTCTGCTTTATATATGCCAGGTGTTGCTTGTCGCTGATGAACTGTTCGCCGGTGCATATCAGTCCTCCCACTATGCGCGTCTTGTCTTCGTGATGTGTCTTGTTGAGGCTCAGCGCATGCTTCAGCAACGGCTCGCTGACAGGAAGAAACGTCGGCAGTCCCTGCACCTGTCCGCGTTCGTTGCCATCGCCGCACCACACATCGTGGTGCACCACCTTGCTGCTTGCCACGACATCCCCGATCTTCAGGCTGCTGTCTATGCCTCCTGCCACGCCGGTGCTCAGGATGCAGTCGGGCTTGTAGCGGCTTATCGCTGCCTGCGTGCCCAGTGCGGCGTTCACCTTGGCGATGCCGCATTGCATGAGCACAAGCTCATTGCCGCCAACCTTGCCAATGGCATAGCTGTAGATGCCGTCAGTATCGTTAGTACGGTCTTTCAGACGGCCTGCCAGCTGGCGGTGTTCGCTCTCCATGGCACTTATAACGCAAATTCTCATATAGTCTCAGTCATACTTGTTCAGCGCAAAGGTAGTGCAATTTTTGCTACCTTTGCAGACCAATATACTCATTGTCATTGTCATGAAGAAATATTTACCCGACCTGATAGCCGTTGTGGCTTTTGTAGCGTTGTCGCTCGTCTACTTCTTCCCTGCCGACATCGAGGGCAGGATACTGTTCCAGCAGGACACTTCGGCAGGCATGGGGGCGGGGCACGAGGCCGCAGAGTATTATGAACAGACAGGTGAACGGACGCGATGGACCGATGCCCTGTTTGGCGGGATGCCTACATACCAGATCTCTCCGTCATACGACTCCACACAGCCGCTGGCATGGGCGCAGAAGGTCTATCAGCTGTTCCTGCCCGATTATGTCTGCCTGACATTCATCATGATGCTCGGCTTCTATATCCTGCTCCGTGCTTTCGGACTGTCGGCATGGCTGTCGGGATTGGGAGGCATCCTGTGGGCTTTCTCGTCATACTTCTTCATACTGATTTCGGCGGGACATATATGGAAGTTCGTGACGCTGGCATACATACCGCCGACGCTGGCAGGAGTGGTGATGGCATATCGTGGCAAGACGCTTAAAGGTGCACTCGTCTTCGCCCTGTTCACTGCGCTGCAGATCCTCTCCAATCATGTGCAGATGACCTATTATTTCCTGTTCGTAATCCTGTTCTTTGTCCTCGCATATCTCGCCGAAGCCGTCAGACGCAAGACCGTGCCGCAGTTTCTCAAGACTTCGGCTGTGCTGCTTGTTGCCGGACTTGTGGGACTGTCTGCCAACATAAGCAACCTGTATCACACATACAGCTACAGCAAGGAGACCATGCGCGGCAAGAGCGAGCTTGTCGATGCCGGTGCCTCACGCTCACAGCAGCAGACGGACGGGCTTGACCGCGACTACATAACGCAATGGAGCTACGGGATAGGGGAGACCATGACGCTCCTTGTGCCAAACTTCAAGGGCGGGGCTTCCGTGCCGCTGAGCCAGAGCAGCACGGCGATGGCGAAGGCCAATCCGCAGTACACGAGCCTGTATGGCAGTCTGACGCAGTATTTCGGTGACCAGCCCATGACCTCCGGCCCCGTCTATGTCGGCGCTTTCGTGCTGTTCCTGTTCTTCGTGGGCTGCTTCATCGTGCGTGGCCCCATGAAGTGGGCTCTTGTCGGCGGTACGGTGTTCTCCGTCATATTGTCGTGGGGCAAGAACTTCATGCCTGTCACTGACTTCTTCATCGACTTCGTGCCGATGTATGACAAGTTCCGTGCTGTGTCGTCCATCCTCGTCATTGCCGAGTTCACCATACCTCTGCTTGCGGTGCTGGCACTGAAGGAGATTATCAGCCGTCCCGACGTGTTTGTACGTGACAAGAAGGCTTTCCTTGTGAGCCTTGCCTTGACGCTCGGCATGGCTCTGCTGATATACGTTGCTCCTGGTGTGTTCACAGGCTTCGTGCCGCAGCAGGAGACGCAGATGTTGCAGAGCGCGGCCGCACAAGGCATGATTCCCGCATCCGAGGTCGCCGGCATAATGCAGAACCTTGAAGAGATGCGCCGTGCCCTTGTCACGTCGGATGCCTTGCGTTCTGTCTTTGTCATCGCCGCCGGCATCATCATAGTGCTGCTTTATATAAAAGGTAAGCTGCGTGCGAACCTTGCCGTCTGTGCCATCGCCGTGCTGTGTCTTGCCGACATGTGGACGGTCAACAAGCGTTATCTCAATGATGCGCAGTTCGTCCAGCCCTCGGTGCGAACCACGACCTTCAGGCAGACCGATGCCGACAGGCAGATCCTGCAGGACACAGACCCGAACTACCGTGTGCTGAACTTCGCCACCAACACGTTCAACGAGAATAACACGTCCTACTGGCACAAGAGCATCGGCGGATACCATGCCGCCAAGCTGCGCCGTTATCAGGAGCTGATAGAGCGTCACATCTCGCCGGAGATGCAGGATGCCTATTCCGAAGTCCTGGATGCCGGAGGTGACATGGACAGCGTCTCGGCATCCAAGTTCCGTGTCATCAATATGCTGAATGCACGCTACCTCATCTTCCCGACGCAGGACGGCACAGTGCCAATCCGCAATCCGTATGCTCTCGGCAATGCGTGGTTCGTGGACAGTGTCAGGTATGTCGGCGATGCCAATGAGGAAATCTCTGCCTTGGGCGACATCATGCCGGAGAAGACGGCTGTCGTCGACGCACGCTTCAAGAGCCTGCTCAATGGTGCGGAGCTGTTGCAGAAGGACGCTGGAAGCAGCATCGTGCTGACTGCCTATGAGCCGAACCGTGTCACCTACCGTTCCGACAACGCGCACGACGGCGTGGCTGTCTTCTCGGAGATATACTATCCGCACGGCTGGCAGGTCAGCATCGACGGCAGTCCTGTTGGGCTGGCACGTGCCGACTATGTGCTGCGTACGCTCTACGTCCCTGCCGGTACGCATACCATCGAGATGGTGTTCGACCCGCAGTCTCTGCACGTCACCGAGACCATCGCCTACATCGCCATCGCACTGATGCTGGTCGGTGCTGTTGCCGTCATCATCATTGAGCGGCGCAAGCTGACGAAGTCCGGCGGACAGCAGGCATAAAAGCCAGGAGGCAAGCAGTCAGAGACGGTGTCTCTGTGCTTGCCTCCTGGGGTCTCATCCGTTATGCTGTAAAGCAGCGTTCTTTCCTCCGCCGTCTCACTTCTTCAAGTACTCACTGAAATCGGTCAGGCGCATATCGCCCTTGCGTGCCAGCGTGTCGTGCATGGCGAATGCTGCCGGCAGATAGTGGTGTGTCTGTCCGCCCTTGGCAATCTTCAGGTAGTCACGCAGCAGCGGCTTGTAGTCGGGATGTGCGCAGTTCTCGATGATGGTCTCCGCACGCTCCAGCGGGCACTTGCCGCGCAGGTCTGCCACGCCCTGTTCCGTCACGATGACGTTCACGTCGTGCTCCGAGTGGTCCTGATGGCTCACGAACGGTACGATGGAGCTGATGAGGCCGTCCTTCGCCGTCGACGGGCAGGTGAAGATGCTGATGTATGCGTTGCGCTCGAAGTCGCCGCTGCCGCCGATGCCGTTCATCATCTTCGTACCGCTGATCTGTGTGGAGTTGGCATTGCCGTAGATGTCCACCTCGATGGCAGTGTTGATGGCTATGACACCCAAGCGGCGTATAACCTCGGGCGAGTTCGAGATCTCGCTCTGTCGCAACGTCAGGTGATCCTTGAAGTAGTCGATGTTGTCGTACACCTGCATCAGGCACGGGTTGGTGACTGTCAGCGAGCATGCCGAAGCGTCGATGACACGGCCTTCGAGCATCATTGCCACGACAGAGTCCTGCAGGACCTCGGTGTAGATGTTGAAGTTAGGCACGTGTTCGTCCTTGCCCAGTGCACCCAAGATGGCGTTTGCCGTTGCTCCCACGCCGCTTTGCAGAGGCAGGAACGTGCTCGGGATGATGCCGCGCTTCATGTCGTCGACCAGGAACTCGGCCGTGTTGTATCCAATCTGCGATGTCACGGCATCGGGGTCACGGAAGCCGCGTGCCTCATCGGGGATGTCACATTCCACCACGCCCACGACCTTTGCCGCGTCAATCTCGACATACGGCTTGCCGATGCGGTCGCTGACCTTGGTGATTGGGATAGGCTGACGCTGTGGCGGGTCAAGAGGCTGGTAGACATCGTGCAGCAGCTTCGCTCCCTTGCTGTGGAAAGCGTTCAGCTCCAGCACGACGTGCTTTGCCAGCATTGCTATCGTGGGGCTTATGCCTCCGGCAGCTGTCAGGTAGGCGTGAACCTTGTTGCCCACGACCTCATAGTCGCAGACCTCAATGATCGCCCAGTCCAGCTGGCCGTAGAAGCCGTAGCGCAGCTCCTGTGCCATGTGGCTGAGGTGCAGGTCGGTGTACGCGAACTCATTTGCATTGACATGCTTGCGGAAGTCGCCGTTTGTGGTGTATGGTGCGCGGAACTTTATTGCGTTCGCGTTGGCCATGTCGCCGTCGGTGCTTTGGCCTGTGGAGGCTCCGGTGAAGATGCTTACCTGGAACGGGCGTCCTGCCTCATGCTCGGCTGCGGCCAGCTTGGCCAGTTCCTTTGTTACGGCCTTGGCGGTGCCTGCCGGCGTGAAGCCGCTAAGTCCGATTTTCTCATCATTCTTGATCAATGATGCAGCTTCGAGAGCTGTGATGTTCTTAAGTGACATTATTTGTTTTTAAAGGGTTAATATTTCCTGCGCAATATCTCAGACCACACCACAGCCCGTCGCACGTCGTCCGCATCCTTGAGTGCAAACTCGCTCTGCTCCTCTTCGGTTGCAGCCGCTGGCGACTGCGCCGGAGACGTGCGTCCGGCGTTGTCCGCAGCCTTGTGCTTCGTCCGCACCGGTTGCCGCCTCACGGCGGCAGGCTGCGTCTCGTCCGGCACCTCGTCCGGCATGGCTTCGCCTGTCATGGCGGTGCCGCCGTCTGCGTCGGCACTGTCACTCCTCTTCCGGCGTTTGTCCAAGAGCATACCTCCCACGACAAACGCCACGAACACCAGAATTTCTATCCATTCGTCCATGCTGCAAAAGGCCTGTGGCTATGAAAGCCCGCGCAAAGGTAGGCAAAATTTTCTATTGCAGAGCCGGCAGTATGTTGTCCCATATCAGGTTCAGCTCGGTCTGCATGTCGCTGACGTGCGCCGTCACTGCTATCACCGCATCCTCGTCGGGCATCACCAGTATGTACTGTCCGTTGGCACCGTCGGCGCGGAATGCGTTGTGGCGGCACCGCCACATCTGGTAGCCGTAGCCCTGCACCCAGTCACTGTTCTCCTTGGTCAGCCCTACGCGCTCGGCATCCTGTGGCTTCACTCCCGACGGCACGCACGGCACCTGTGCTTTCGATGCCTCTGCCACCCACTCGGCGGGTATCACCTGCTTGCCGTTCCACTGTCCTTTCTGTAGCAGCAGCTGTCCCATCTTCGCCAGGTCTTCGGTCTTCAGATACAGTCCCCAACCTCCGCAGTTGATGCCCTGCGGGCTTTCTTTCCAGAACGGCTTGTCGATGCTCAGCGGCTCGAACAGGCGCGGATACAGATAGTCCACCACCTTCTCGCCCGTCACCTTCTGCACGATGGCAGAGAGCATGTATGTGCCGAGTGAGTTGTAGCAGTAGAACGTGCCAGGCTGGTGCTCCACGGGATAGGCAAGGAAAGCCTGCACCCAGTCATTGCCTTCGACGTTGCGTATCGAGTTGGTGGGGTCGGTGTCGTGTCCGCAGTTCATGGTCAGCAGGTCGCGGACGGTCATGGCCTTGAGGTTGTCGCTCACGGTGTCAGGCAGCTGGTCGGGGAAGAATGAGATGACCGTGTCTGTCAGCTTCAGCTTGCCGTCGGCGATAGCCAGTCCCACGGCTGTCGAGGTGAACGTCTTGCTCACTGAGTTCAGTATGTGTGCCGAGTCTGGATGACCCTCGCTCAGCCAGCGTTCTGCCAGCACCTTGCCGTGCTGCAGCACCATGATGCTGTGCAGGTCCTCTCCGTCGTCTGCCACAGCCTGAAAATACTTGTCCATTGCCGCTGTCAGCTCTGCCGATGCCTCGCCGCGTGGCAGTGATGAGGTGTTGCCGCCGGAGCAGCCTGTCAGTGTCAGGCACACAGCCATTGCCAGTGCCGCCACCATTGTCGTGATGTTTCTGAAGGATGTCTTCATGATGTAATGTTTTTGTGTATATGAATGTAACAAATCAGTTCCTTGCATCCAGCCGGCGTATCTCCTTGCCGTCCTTCTCGAAGAAGTACTGTCCGCCGTCCTCGTCCAGTTCGAAGAGCGACAGCTCGCCGTGGCTCACCAGTATCAGCGTGCTCTGCTCGGCGAAGCGGCGGAAGCTCAGGCTCATAGGCTCCTTCGCCACGAGTCCGTTGTCCATCAGTGTGCTGTCGTTGACCATCACCGTCAGTGAGTCGCCCGCAAATCCGCGCGTCAGATTCACGGTGTACGTCTCTTCATAGGTCACGTCGGTCTTGTCGCCCCTTTCGCGGAAGCTCAGGTAGATGAACACGGCAACTAATATGAACACGGCAAATGCCAGCAGTCCGTTGCCAATCATGAACTGGCGGTTTGTCTTCAGGTGGTCGGTATCGTATCTCATTTGCTTCCTTTTTTTGATGCTTGGGCAATGCCTTGCAAAGCTAAACGTTTCCGCTTGAATGTGCAAGCATCGCCGTGCTGATTAACACGCCACATGGCGTGGCAGACCATATTGCCGCTGCCGTAGGATGGGGAAATCTCTGGACGTACAGTCATGGGGTCTCTGGACGTACAGTCAGGGAACCTCTGAACGTACAGCCAAAGGACCTCTGGACGTACGTTCACGGAACCTCTGGATGTACGTCCATGGAGACGTTGATTTTCAGCGTGTTATAACGATGCCCATCCTTGGGTTCTATGCTTGCCCATTCTTGGGTGCTTTAAATGGGCATCCATAGGTGCTATGCTTGCCCATCCTTAGACCCTATGAATGGGCATCGTTAGGGTGTCTGACTGCCCAAACGCGGAATTAGTGAACGG
>CAVERK010000083.1:0-11095 GCA_963618035.1 bacterium | reverse complement strand
ACTGCAGTACCATATAGCCGGTACTGGCGTACCAGTTAATCGGTACTGCAGTACCAGCTAATCGGTACAAAAAGGAGTACTGGAAGAGAGGGAGACAGCAAGCAGTAGCCCGACAACAAGAGAAGGATATGCGGGTTCGGGATAGCGGACAGCAATAATTCGTGATTGTACGTCCATTCAAAAAACATTTGCTACCTTTGCTGGCTGAAAAATATATAGATACGTATCGAACTATGAAGATTTTCAAGAAAAACAGCCAACGGGGAGGGGTATTCTTAGCAGTCCTGATGCTGCTACTCGCCTCATGTTCGCAGGACGCAGGGCTTGACTCTGCAAATGGCACAGGCAGTACAGACAACACCGAGAGCAACGAAGGCACCATAAGCTTCACTCTTGGAGGCGCAGCAGGCAAGACCACAACACGCGCCACAACAACAGCGGCGGCAGACAGTGAGAAGGAGATCACATCTCTCTACGCCGTACTCTTCAGAAGCACAAGCGACAACGCAGGTTCAGCCGCCAACGGAACACAGGACCGCGAATCACCGGACGACATCTTCATCAAGGCAGTGAGCCTGACGGCAACCGGCACAAACGTGACAACTGCCTATAATGCTAACGATGGCACCGCAACCTTCAAAGCCCCGACAGACAACTATCAGATATGCTTCATCGCCAACCCTGGTACAGAGCTGGCAACGGCAATCAACAGCCTCGAACTCGGAGTAAGCACCATAAAGGACTTCAAGGCATTGGTGGGGACACAGGCTCCCGACACCAAGCCCATGCTCATGACCAGCAACTTCTACACAGCCAAGGTCACGAAAAGCACGGCAGCCGACTTGGGGACGGTCTCCATGGTACGCGCCATGGCGAGAATAGACGTGGTGAACAAGGCCAACGGCATCACGGTGACGGACATCACCTTCAAGAACCGCACCGTCAAGACCGACCTCATCAACGACAACAACGCTACACTCAACACGGACTATCTTGAAAGTACAGGCAAGGAATATACCAGCCTTGCCCTGAAGGGGAACTCCGACGGAAGCAGCAAGTACACCGAAGCAATCTACACATACGAGCAGTACGGCACTGGAGACAATGCTCCCGAGATGGAGATCACCTACACCATAGACGGACAGACAGGCAAGACCTACAAGCACACGGTGAAGTTCGAGAAGACAGAGGGCGAAGAAGCGACGACGAAACAGATAAACCTGGAGCGCAACCACCTCTACACCGTCATCCTCACGAACGATGCCGACAAGCTCATTGTCTCGCTGACCGTGGCAGACTGGAGCGAGGGAACAGTGTTCGAGGTGACAAACCGCAAACTCATCATAGGAACCGACGAGGATCGGTGCGACGTAGCACTTGGAGACATCATGATCTCAGATGGAAAGATTGTCAAGCCTGACAATCTAAGTACATACTTAACAAGTAATACGACAGCAAAAGCCATCGGCGTTGTCGCCTACCTCTATACAGACGACTCCCGCATCGGCAACGGTGTCAAGACCACCCTTGCGACAAATGGCGTAACCGCGCCGTGCGGTCTTGTGCTGGCATTGAAAAATGTGGATAGCGGCAACAAAGTTTATTGGGAGACTACTTCAGGGGGGAACGCCACACTTGGCGACAGCAGAAACTATACGAAATCCTTGAATGCTCTTTATTACGACAATGCGATTGACGGATGTGAGGCTACCAAGCTCGCACTCGCACTCGCCGCTACTAATAAGAGGCCCACGGTATTCACTCACGTGGATAGTTACCGGACAAGTTATCCTGCGCCAAAGAAGACCACAGACTGGTATCTCCCGAGTGTCGGTGAGTGGATTGACATATTGGGCGCAGACGGTCTCGGTGGAGCGAATGTCTCCAGCATCAAGAACAGCAGCAGCAGTGCGTATTCTGTAAGCGGCGTGGCAACAACGGCTCGCAATAATCTTGATGCTGCTTTGGCAAAAGCCGGCACTTATGATAAAGTCCTCGACGAATATTGGTCGTCTTCGGAGTATAGCGACAGCCAAGCCTACAATATGGACCTCAAAAATAGCGCGTTGCGTTTCAAGTATTGGACTAAGACATCCTCTTTCAGTTATGCCCGTTGCATCCTTGCGTTCTAAAGGCTACAGGCTGTCACACATTGAACACAGAACGAATGGGGTGTTTTAACATACGCAGAGGTCTGCGCCGTCGGCTGCTGCTGCTGTTCTTGCTGGTTTCCGCCGTTCCGGCTTTCTCACAGCAGGTAGCAGTCAAGACGAACCTGCTCTACTGGCTGACCACCACGCCCAATGTGGGTGCGGAGTGGAGGCTGTATCCGCACTATTCGCTGTCTGCCACCGTAGGCTACAACGCCTTCAACTTCGGACAGCACAAGAACGCCAACGGCATAGCACTCAACCCCAAGTTCCACAACTGGGTCGTCATGCCCGAACTCAAGTACTGGTTCTGCTACGCCTTCTCGAAGAGCTACGTGGGGCTGCATGCCTTCTACGGACAGTATAATGTCGGAGGCATTGAGTTCATCCACGCACTGAAAAACCGCCGCTACGACGGATGGCTCGCCGGTGCAGGCATCAGCTATGGCTATGAGTGGACGTTGGGCAAGCGGTGGGCGCTGGACACATCCGTCGGAATAGGATATGCCTACTTGGAATACGACAAATATAACTGCGGAGCATGCGGCAGGAAATACGGTTCATACCACAAGCACCTGTTCCTGCCCACCAAAGCCTCCGTCTCGGTCGTCTATTATATACGCTAAAGCATGTGGGGCGCAGGATGGGTAAATCGTCATCAAAAACCAGTGTACAGGAAGTTCCTCTTCATCCTTCCGCTGCTGTTGCTCCAGCTGCTCGCTGCGTGCGACATGGACGACTGGCGCGACGGATGCTGCGAGAGCAATCAGGTGCGTTTCCGCTACTTCTACAGAGGTTCGGACCGCTTCGCGGAATATATCTCCACGGTGCGCTACTTCCTGTTCGATGCCGGCGGATCGTTCCTCGGCGAGATGTATGCCTTGGAGTGCAGCCCCGCGAAGGTCGACATCAGCACCCTGAAGGCAGGCAGCTACACGCTCGTGGCCGTAGGCAATCTCGGAGACTATGGTTCTCTCGAGGGATATGCCGAAGAGGGTCTGGAGGCTTTCCGCCTCTCGGTGGACAAGTACTTCCCGCAGGACCGGTCAGCCTTTGCCAATGGAGACAACCTCTATCGTGGCGAGTGCCCGTTCACCATTGCCACAGGAGCCTCGAACAGCTTCATCGGCGAGATGTCGAACGTGCACTGCATCCTGCGGCTGAAGGTGGAGTGGGAGCTGTTGCCGCGCTTCTCCGAGGGCTATCGCTACTGCCTGAAGGGCATCGCCACGGGCATGGAGATGAGCGGCACACATGCCTACAGCATCGACATACACAGCTTCCCGCCGGCTCTTGCCTACGACGGACAGGTCGTGGAGGAAGTGCCGCTGCGACGCTTTGCGCTGAACGCCTCAATCGTGACACTGCGATGGACAGACGACGAGATACCCTGCTTCATCCTCTATCACGACGACACGCCGGTCACCAAGGAGATAGACCTGAAGTCCGTCTTCAGGAAGTGGGGATGGTATCCGTCGCAGACGCCGGTGCAGGTCTACGAGATACGGATGCTCATACACTCCAACGGGAGCATAGAGATAAACCAGGGTCTCGAGATGGGAGTCAACGACTGGATAGACGGAGGAACCTTCGGGTGACATTATATATGTATAACTTTTAACAAACCAAATATTATTTAGATATATGAAAAAGAATGATTTTCTGACAAAGTCACTGCTGCTCGGAGCATTCGCCCTCATCTGTGCAGCATGCAGCAACGACGAAGTGGCAGGCATCGTCGATGAGGAAGATGCACCCACATTCAGCATCACGCTGAAGACACCCGCCGTCGGTGGCGTGACGGTCAATAACGCAACACGTGCCGAAGGCGACATCGTAGCAGACGAGACCGACGAGGCAACACTGAAATCCGTAGATATCTATCTGTTCTCGAAAGCAAGCAGTAATACTTACACGACGGACAATGTGTACTACTACAGCGGCAAGCTGTCGTTCAAAGCCACTGCAACTACTGGTATCTCCGCATGGGAGGACAGCGGGAGCGGCACAATAACCTGCACCGGCAAGATCCCTCTCGATGCAATGGGCAAGGACACCCGTTTTGCCATCATCGCCAACGACGGGGATGTCGAGCAGCCGACTTTGAACTCAACCTCTTTGGCTACTTTCATGACAAGCACTGTGGCTTCGGCAACGGTAGCGACAACCAATACTGCCGACGTGCTGGTAGGTGGTGAAACCGACAAGAGCTTCCCGATGTCTGCCGTAATCAACGACGCAAGCAAAAGCTATTTGCTCACGGCAGCCGGCAACACCGAGATAGAGGGCAATGTCACGTTGGTCCGCAACGTGGCACGTATAGACATCCGCAACTACGCGACAGACCTCACCATCACAGGTGTGAAGGTGGTCAAGGCAAACTCGAAGAGCTACATCTTCAGCGGCTCGGGCACCATCAACGTGCCGACAAGTCCCGAAGCTATAGCCGAGCTCAACCCATTGAAGGAGTACTCTACATTGATCTCTAACGACAAGACGGTATACGACCCCGTAAAGACCGGAGCTACGCAGACTGAGATCTTCGAGGCAAACACCCACCGTGCGTTCTACCTCTACGAGCAGGCTGCAAACTCTTCGGGAAACGAGGTGTTCTATGTCGAGGTTTCATACAGCGTGAATAGCAAAGACGCAGAAGGAAACACGACACAGGAAGCGACAGGTACTGTCAAGGTACCTTTCAGCGTAGCGGCAGACGGAACCACGACCTACAAGCCGATACAGCGCAACCATCTGTACACCATCCAGCTGGGTAACGGTACGGCTGTCCTCACCGGCGAATTGAAGGTGACACTGGTTGTCAATGACTGGACAACGGGCGAAGTATTCGAGGAAGAGTTGACTCCGAGCGCAGACGTGCAGTCATAACCCGCACGAAGACGGACAATAGACCAAAGGTTTTTATTCGGCAAAACACACGTTTATATAATATGAAGACAAGAAATATACTTGGAATGATGGCGATGGCATCGCTGCTCCTCGGCTCGTGCAGTCAGGAGGACGGACCGGATGTCGCGCTGGATCAGGAAGGCGAGGAGATGGGTACAGTCTGCTTCACCCTCTCCACCGGTGCGACCACACGTGCCGACAGTGAGGTGCAGAGTGCTGCCGAGAAGGAAGTGAAGACTCTCTACGTCGTGGCATTCAAGGACGTTGATGCCACAACAACAGTCAAAGGCGATACCAAGACCGCAGACGAGAGCAAAGATGACACCTACGTCCTGGTAAAGGAGCTGGTTGCCGGCTGGGGATCTTTCGAGGAGAACACACAGGAAAAGTTCTCCATGGCGGCAGGCAACTATCAGTTCTGCTTCGTGGCAAACCCGAGCGAGGATCTGGTAAAGAAAATCAAGGGCTTGACAGTCGGCGTAAGCACCGTGGAGACCTTCAAGGCACTGGTGGAGACACAGGATCCCGACACCAAGCCCATGCTGATGGTGAGCACGAACTTCTATGGCAACTATGTCGTATCGACCACAACAGAAGCCAATATGACAGACTTGGGCACAGTCACCCTGCAGCGTGCCATGGCGAGAGTGGACATCGAGAATGCAGCAGATGGCGTCACAATCACCAAAGCCAATTTCGTGAACCGTGCCGTCAAGAGCCTCCTTGTGAGAGACATCGAGACAACGGTAAGCGCGGAGTTGTTGTCAAGCAAAGAATATACGCTTAACATCGCGGGCAACTCCACGACACCTGGCAAGACTACCGAGACAATCTACTCCTACGAGCAGAGCAATACAACGGATAATCTTCCGTCGGTAGAGCTTACCTATACCGTCACAGGGAAGACAGGAACCTACAAGCACACCGTCAACTTCAAGAAGAGCAGCAACCAGACTCCTCTGAAGCGCAACTATCTGTACACCATCAAGCTCTCCAACAGCGAGGGTGCCCTCGTTGTCAAGCTGACTGCTGCAGACTGGACAAAAGGCACAACATTCGAAATCTCTTCGGAGACGTTGGGAGACGATGACCACTTAACAACGGGCGAATAACCCCCGTCAGCTCCATCATCAATCAGAGCCCCGACATCTCGGGGCTCTGATTTTTTATATTGACCCCGAAAAGCGTTACCTTTGCGGTGTTGGAAACAAGAAGTTTACGTACACTAAAAGCATTAAAACATTATGGCTAAGAAAGCACTTTTGATGATACTCGACGGGTGGGGTATCGGCGACCACAAGAAGGATGACGTGATTTACTGCACCCCTACCCCTTACTGGGACAGTCTGATAAAGACATACCCCAACTCACAGCTGCTGGCTTGCGGCGAGAACGTAGGTCTGCCCCACGGACAGATGGGAAATTCCGAAGTCGGACACCTGAACATCGGTGCAGGGCGCATCGTATATCAGGACCTTGTGAAGATCAACCGCGCCTGCCAGGACGGCAGCATACTGAAGAACCCCGAGATTGTGTCTGCCTACAGCTACGCCCGCGACCACGGCGTGAACCTCCATATAATGGGACTGACCAGCACCGGCGGCGTGCACTCGTCGTTCGACCATCTGTTCAAGCTGTGCGACATCGCCAAGGAGTATGGCATCGGCGACCGCACCTTCATACACTGCTTCATGGACGGACGCGACACCGACCCGAAGAGCGGCAAGGGATTCATCAGCCAGCTGACAGAGCACTGCCGCCAGAGCGCGGGAAGAATAGCCTCCATCATAGGACGCTTCTACGCCATGGACCGCGACAAGCGGTGGGAGCGCGTGAAGATAGCCTACGACCAGCTGGTCAACGGCGAGGGCAAGGTGGCTACGGACATGGTGCAGGCCATGCAGGAGTCTTATGACGAGGGAGTGACGGACGAGTTCATCAAGCCCATCGTCAACGGAGCCTTCGACGGCACAATAAAGGAGAACGATGTGGTGATCTTCTTCAACTACCGCAACGACCGCGCCAAGGAAATCACCGTCGTGCTGACGCAGGAGGACAAGCCGGACATGGGCATGCACACGATAAAGGGTCTGCAGTACTACTGCATGACACCCTACGACGCATCGTTCAAGGGTGTCCACATCCTCTTCGACAAGGAGAACGTCGACAACACCCTCGGCGAATACCTGTCCGTGAACGGCAAGAAGCAGCTGCACATAGCCGAGACGGAGAAGTACGCACACGTGACCTTCTTCTTCAACGGCGGACGGGAGAAGCCGTTCGACGGCGAAGACCGCATACTCGTGCCGTCGCCCAAGGTTGCCACCTACGACCTGAAGCCGGAGATGAGCGCGTATGAGGTCAAGGACAAGCTGGTGGAAGCCATCGGCTCGCAGAAGTATGACTTCATCGTAGTGAACTATGCCAACGGTGACATGGTGGGACACACGGGCGTGTATTCTGCCATCGAGAAGGCTGTCACCGCAATCGACAACTGCGTGCGCGATACCGTAGAGGCTGCCAAAGCCAACGACTACGAGGTGATCATCATCGCCGACCACGGCAATGCCGACCACGCACTGAACGAAGACGGTACGCCGAACACCGCACACTCGCTGAACCCCGTGCCCTTTGTCTACGTCACGGCAGACAAGAACGCCACGGTGGAAGACGGCGTGCTTGCCGATGTCGCTCCCTCGATACTGCACATCATGGGCATGCCGCAGCCGAAGGAGATGACCGGCCACGACCTGATAAAGTGACGGGGACGGGCGGCATGTTCCAGATAGGCGATGTGCTGATAAGCGACGACGTGCTGGGCAAACGCTTTCTGTGCGACCTGTCACAATGCAAGGGTGCGTGTTGCATAGAGGGCGATGCCGGTGCTCCCGTGGAGCCTGATGAGGTGAAGCAGCTCGAGGATGCTCTGCCGGCAGTGTGGGACGACCTGTCTGCCGAAGCCCGAGACGTTATCCGCCGGCAGGGACTGACCTATACCGACATCGACGGACAGCAGGTCATCTCCATAGTCAACGGACGCGACTGCGTCTTCACCTGCTACGATGCCAAGGGCATGTGTCTCTGTGCGCTGGAGAAGGCGTTCAGGGAGCACAGAACCGGCTTCTACAAACCCATATCCTGCCATCTGTATCCCATCAGGGTGTCACAGATAGGAGACATGAAAGCCCTGAACTACCACGAGTGGAGCGTCTGCCAGGGGGCACGGCTGCTGGGACGGAAGCTCAACGTCCGTGTCTATGAGTTCCTGCGCGACCCGCTTGTGCGACTGTTCGGACAGGAGTGGTACGACGAGCTTTGCGATGCCGCCGAGGAGCTGCGCAAGAGACACTACACCGACTGACACACGTCAATGAACCGCATATCAACGACAGAGGGCGGCGCAACATGGTTGCGCCGCCCTCTGTCGTTTCGCCGTACTGCCCGTTCGTCAGGCATCGATATTGGCGTATGTGGCGTTCTTCTCTATGAACTCGCGACGCGGACCCACGTCCTCGCCCATCAGCATTGAGAAGGTATAGTCTGCATCGGTGCCGTTGGAGAGGGTGACCTGCTTGAGCATGCGGTTCTCGGGGTTCATGGTCGTGTCCCAGAGCTGCTCGGGGTTCATCTCACCAAGACCTTTGTAACGCTGCACGTGTATCGCACCCTCCTTGCCGCCGCCGTAGGTGTCTATGAACTTCTGACGCTGCTGGTCTGTCCAGCAGTATTCCTCGACGCTGCCCTTCTTGCAGAGATAGAGCGGCGGCGTGGCTATGTAGAGGTATCCGCGTTCGATGACCTCCGGCATATAGCGGTAGAAGAACGTGATGACCAGTGTGTCGATGTGCGAGCCGTCGACATCGGCATCGGTCATGATTATCACCTTCTTGTATCTTATCTTGTCGAGGTTGGCTTTCTTGCTGTCCTCCGCATCCACGCCGAAGCGCACGCCGAGAGCCTGGATGATGTTGTTCACCTCGTCGCTCTCGAACGCCTTGTGCCACATGGACTTCTCCACGTTCAGAATCTTTCCGCGAAGCGGCAGTATGGCCTGGAACTTGCGGTCGCGTCCCTGCTTTGCCGAGCCACCGGCAGAGTCGCCCTCGACGAGGAACAGCTCGCACTCATCGGGGTCTTTGCTCGAGCAGTCTGCCAGCTTGCCTGGCATGCCTCCACCGCTCATGGGCGACTTGCGCTGCACCGTCTCGCGTGCCTTGCGTGCTGCCACACGTGCCTGTGCTGCCAGGATGACCTTGTCGACGATGAGCTTAGCCTCCTTGGGATGCTCCTCAAGGTAGTTTGTCAGAGCCTCACCGACAGCCTGGTCCACGGCTCCCGCCACCTCGCTGTTGCCCAGCTTGGTCTTGGTCTGTCCCTCGAACTGCGGCTCTGCAACCTTGATGGATATCACGGCCGTGAGTCCCTCGCGGAAGTCCTCGCCGTCTATCTCCACCTTTGCCTTCTCCAGCATGTTGTTGTCGTCGGCATACTTCTTCAGTGTGCGCGTCAGTGCACGCCGGAAGCCGGTCAGGTGCGTGCCGCCCTCTATGGTGTTGATGTTGTTGACATAGGAGTGCAGGTTCTCGCTGTAGCCGGTGTTGTACATGATGGCTATCTCTATCGGCAGTCCCTGCTTCTCGGTGTTGATGTAGATGACATCGTCGAACAGGTGCACCCGCGACGAGTCCAGATAGCGGACAAACTCCTTCAGTCCCTCGTCGGAGTGGAACACGTCCTGCCGCGTGTTGCCCTCGCTGTCGCGGCGCATGTCGGTCAGCACGATGGTGATGCCGGCATTGAGGAACGCCAGCTCGCGCATGCGGTTCGCCACATGGTCGTAGTTGTAGACCGTCTCGGTGAATATCGTGCCGTCGGGCCAGAACTGCTGGCGCGTGCCGGTCTGCGTGGTCTCTCCGACGACCTTGACGGCATACAGCGGCTTGCCATATTCGTATTCCTGCTGATAGATCTTGCCGTTGCGGAACACCTGCGACGTCATGTGCTTCGACAGCGCATTGACGCAGCTCACGCCTACGCCGTGCAGACCGCCGGACACCTTGTACGAGCCCTTGTCGAACTTGCCTCCGGCATGCAGCACGGTCATGACCACTTCGAGTGCTGACTTGTGTTCCTTCTCGTGCATGTCCACGGGTATTCCGCGTCCGTTGTCCTGCACCGTCACGGAGTTGTCTTCGTTCAGTGTGACCTCTATCCTGTCGCAGAAGCCCGCCAGAGCCTCGTCGATGGAGTTGTCGACCACCTCGTTTATCAGGTGGTGCAAGCCGTTGAAGCTGATGTCTCCGATGTACATGGCAGGACGCTTGCGCACTGCCTCCAGTCCTTCAAGAACCTGGATGTTGTTGGCTGAGTAGTTGTTTTCGCCTATTATCTTCTCTTCTTCAGTCATATTCAGGGTTAAATCTGTTTTTGCAAGCACAAAGGTACGAAAAACCGCCGACACCGACAGCATCGGCGCGTTTATATTTACACATGGCCGTCTGCGGAGTGCACCGCGCACTACGAGACAGGTATGGCTGACCTGAAGAAGTCTATTAACCTCTTCGGGAAAAACGGTTAACCCCTCGGGCAGTACCGTATAGTTGGTACTGCAGTACCATATAGCCGGTACTGCAGTACCGGCTAATCGGTACGCCAGTACCGACTAATTGAAACAAGAAGGAGTACTGGAAGAAAGGGAGACCGCAAATAGTAATCCGGCAAGGAGAGGACGATAGGACAAGGCTCACCCGATAAATCAGGGGGATTAATTTTCTACTGACCCAAAACCGCAACTACAACACGCTGATAATCAATGCTTCCATGAATGACCATCCACAGCTCTGTGGATGAACGTTCATAGCTCTGTGGATGAACGTTCATAGAACCTCTGGACGTACAGCCATAGAACCTCTGGACGTACGTCCATGGAGACGCTGATTTTCAGCCCCTTACAACCGCGTCAACGCGACTGTTCACATTCGCTGCACCACGCCACAGGACGTGGCGCGACGCGCGCTCCGATTTTACACATCCTGTGG
>CAVERK010000082.1:0-11110 GCA_963618035.1 bacterium | reverse complement strand
AGAAACCTTCGGTTGTGGACGTTCAACCATAGAACTGTGAATGGTCAACCATAGAGCTGTGAATGGTCATCCACAGAACTGTGAATGGTCATCCATAGAACCTGTGGACGTACGTCCATGGAGACGCTGATTTTCAATGCATTATATGAATGCCCATCGTTGGGTTCTATGAATGCCCATTCTTAGGTGCTTTAAATGGGCATCCATAGGTGCTATGCTTGCCCATCCTTAGACCCTATGAATGGGCATCGTTAGGGTGCCTGACTGCCCAAACACGGAATTAGTGAATGGAGGTGTGGAAAAGTGAACGGTTAGTGAACGGGATATGTCTCCAGAGAGCGTCTGGCGAGGGGTCAGTAAACGGTTAGTGAACAGTTGGTAAACGGAAGTGAACGGGATTGCAAGTGTAAGACCTTCTTAACAAGTCCGTAATCTCCATGAAACATCGTGCCGATACTTTTGCAGCGAGAAAACGAAAGTATGGATACGAGAATGAAAAGAAAAGACGCATTGACGACAAGAACCGCGTTCCTGCTGGCCCTTGTGTTCTGCTACATGCAGGCGGCGAACGCAGGGATTGTGAAGGGGACGGTCAAGGACAAACAGGACAACGAACCGCTGACAGGAGCCACAATCTTCGCCGAGGAGAACCAGCGGGGAGCGACCGCCGACATGGACGGCGCATACTCGCTTGAGCTTCCTGCCGGCACATACACGCTGACAATACGCTACATCGGCTATCAGAATATCGTGATGGAGGCTGTCAAGGTGCCTGCCACGGGTGAGGTGACGCTCGACTTCCTGATGGAGAGCGATGCGCAGACCCTGGGCGAGGTGCAGGTGACGGCGACGGCACGCCGCAACACCGAGACGGCACAGGTGCAGGAACAACGGCGCAGCCTGGTGGTGCAGACGGGCGTGTCGGCACAGCAGATAGCCCGCACGCAGGACAAGGACGCGTCGGAGGTGATACGCCGTGTGCCTGGAGTGTCGGTCGTCGACGGCAAGTTTGTCACGGTGCGCGGACTGGCGCAACGCTACAATAACGTGTGGCTCAACGGAGGGGCGGTGCCGAGTTCGGAGGCCGACTCCCGTGCGTTCTCGTTCGACATACTGCCGAGTTCGCAGCTGGACAACATGGTCATCGTGAAAAGCCCCGCACCGGAATATCCTGCCGACTTCACCGGCGGCTTCATCCTTGTCAACACCAAGCAGCAGCCCACAGACGGCGGGCTGGAGATCTCCGTGGGCTACGGCGTGAACGACCGCACCCACTTCCGCAGCTTCACGTCGTCACGAGGCAGTGCGTTGGACTGGACAGGCTTCGGCAGCGGCTACAGGAGTCTCGATGCAGGCATGACGGGAAAGCTGAACGCCTATTCCGGCTATGCGAACAGCAACAATCCGCGCCTCGACCTGCTCGGCAACGGACTGAACAACGACTGGACACTGCGCACACACCGTCCGATAGGCGACATGAAGCTGAACGCAAGCTACAACCACACCTGGGAAGCCCGTAGCGGCAACCGGCTGGGTCTGTTGGCCACGATGAACTACAGCAACACCTACAAGACACAGACCGACATGGAGAACTCCCTGTATGGCCCCTATGACACCGCGAACGACAAGCCCGTGGCCCTGCGCCGCGCCACCGACAACCAGTACAGCAACGACGTGCGCCTCGGGGCGATGCTCAACCTGTCTTTCCGCCCGCGCGACACGCGACACTATTTCGAGTGGAAAAACATCTTCAACCAGATAGCGAAGAACCGCTATGCCGAGCGCACGGGCTTCAACGCACAGCCGGACAACATCAACGACATGGAGTACTACTACTCGTCGCGCTCCACATACAACACCCAGCTGACAGGCCGTCACACTTTTGACCGCGACCACGTGGACTGGAGCGTGGGCTATGCCTACGCCAACCGCGACCTGCCCGACCGCCGGCTGATAGAGCGTACCGACCGTACGGACCAGCGGATGGGCATCTACCGCATAAGCCGTGAGTTCACACGGCTTGACGAGCACATAGCCTCCGCCAATGCCAACTATCGCCATGACTTCCTCATCGGAACACTTGAACCCACGCTGAAGGCAGGGGTCTACGGCGAATACCGCACACGCCAGTACCGCACACGCCAGTTCCAGTACGGGTGGCAGCCGGACAACACCCTCCCGCAGGGCTTCCTGTTCTTTGACGACCTGCCACACACGGTGCTCATCGACGAGAACTACGGCTCGGACAAGCTCTACCTCTATGAGGAGGTGAACTACCTGAACAACTACGATGGTCGTCAGACGTTGGTGGCAGGATATGCGGGTCTGAACCTGCCGGTGGGAAAGCTGAACGTCTATGCCGGTGCAAGATATGAATTCAACAGGCAGACACTGACGATGAACACGCGGCAGTATGAGGAGAGCCCGCAGAGCACCGACTACGACTCCAACGACATCTTCCCGTCGCTGAACATGACATACAAGCTGAACGACCGGCATCAATTGCGGGCTGCATACGGACGCTCAATAAACCGTCCGGAGTTCCGCGAGCTGTCCACGTCGGTGTACTACGACTTCGAGCTGGGCAGCAACGTGATGGGTAACTACGACCTGAAGCCCGCCTACATCGACAACATCGACCTGCGCTATGAGTGGTATCCGTCGGCGGGCGAGCAGGTCTCGGTGGCTCTGTTCTACAAGCATTTCCGTGACCCCATCGAGTGGACGTATACTGTTGCGGGCGGCACCGACCTCATCTACTCGTTCGTCAACGCCAAGGGAGCCAACAACTACGGCATTGAACTTGACATCCGCAAGAACCTCGACTTCATGGGGCTGCGCGACTTCTCGTTCTCGTTCAACGGTGCGCTGATAAAAAGCAAGGTGGAGTTTGAGGAAGGTACGAACAACATCGACCGCCCCATGCAGGGACAGTCGCCGTACCTCATCAATACGGGCCTGTTCTATAACAATTCGGACAACGGATGGAGTGCCGCCCTGCTCTACAACCGCATAGGCAAGCGCATCACCGGCGTGGGCAAACGCTACGGCACGGGAGCCGACGGCTCTTCGCGCGACATCCCCAACTCCTACGAGATGCCACGCAACAGCA
The DNA here is from genome assembly GCA_963618035.1 of bacterium. Lineage (GTDB taxonomy): Bacteria > Bacteroidota > Bacteroidia > Bacteroidales > Bacteroidaceae > Bacteroides. Next base: position 7,998 of record CAVERK010000082.1, on the reverse strand, counting down.
TCGACCTCTCCGTGGGCAAGAAGATAGGCCGCTGGCAGCTGAAGCTCTCCGTGCGCGACCTGCTGGCAGAGCGCGTACTCTTCAAGCAGTTTGAAGATGTCGTCATGGACGGACAGAAGCACACCATCGAGGAGGTGACCCGCAGCTACCGGCCCGGACGGGACCTCAACCTGACAATCGGATATAGTTTTTAAGGTATATATGTTTCATCCAAACAAGAAAGAACACATGAAGATTGAAATGAAAAGGTTTGGACTGGCTCTGGTTATCGGAGCAGCCATGACAACAATGGTGTCGTGCTCATCGGACGATGACCCTCAGGTTCCGGAGAAGACAGATCCTGAGGTGATCTACAAGGGCAACGTGGCATACAGTGACGGCATCCTGTTCAGCAACGGCACAGAGCTGGGCAACGGCACGCAGAACTTCCACTTCACCGGCAACGTGGCTCTGGAGAAAGGCACATATCTGATGAAGGGCTGGGTCTATGTCGACGCAGGAGCCAAGCTGACCATCCCTGCGGGGACAGTAATCAAGGGCGACAAGCAGACGATGGCAGCACTCATCGTGGAGCCTGGAGGATATGTGGAGATGAAAGGCACAAAGGACGCGCCCATCGTGATGACCTCGGAGCAGCCTGCCGGACAACGTCGTCCTGGCGACTGGGGAGGCCTCATCATCTGCGGTAAGGCTCGCAACAATCAGGGCACCCAGCAGATAGAGGGAGGCCCGACGACCATACACGGAGGCGATGACGATGCCGACAACTCGGGCATATACCAGTACATCCGCGTGGAGTTTGCCGGCTATCCGTTCGACACCGACAAGGAAATCAACGGCATCACGTTCGGCTCGGTGGGCAGCGGCACGACCATCGACCACCTGCAGGTGTCCTACTCAAACGACGACTCGTTCGAGTGGTTCGGTGGTACGGTGAACTGCAACTATCTCGTGGCATACAAGGGATGGGACGATGAGTTTGATACCGACAACGGCTTCAGCGGCACGGTGCAGTACTGCCTCTCCATCCGCGACCCGCGCATTGCCGACACCTCGCAGAGCAACGGCTTCGAGAGCGACAACAATGCCAGCGGTGCAGAGACCACGCCGTTCACCACAGCAACGTTCAGGAACGTGACATTCATCGGTCCCAAGACAGCCAAGAACAGTGACTTCGTGAACACGTCCGACTACATCACCGCAGGAGATATGTTCCCCGACAACGGTTCCAAGCTCGGCCGCTTCCAGGCCGCCATGCAGATACGCCGCAGCAGCAAGCTCAACGCAGAGAACCTCCTGGCTGTGGGCTATCCGGTAGGTCTCATCATCGACGGTGAAAAGGGCAACACAGTGCAGTATGCCAAGGCAGGAGACTTCCATCTGCGTAACATCGTATTTGCCGGCATGGACGCTGTGGGCACAGACAAGAACAAGGAGTATGAGGACTATCTCTACGACTACGCTGCCGGCACCGAAGACCGCACGCAGCAGTCATATTCGCACACGTTCTTCCTGAGTGAGCCTACAAACCGCATCATGACCGAAGCGGAGCTGAACCTCACCGACCCCAAGGGCACAGGTCAGAACTATTGCCCGTCAACGACGATATCCGACGGCAACGGCGGCTATATAGGAGCGTTCAAGGACGCGAACGACAACTGGCTCGACGGATGGACGAACTTCGACCCGCAGAACACGGCATACTGATTTGCCGCAGCCTGCTAAAAGTCTGAACAAGGACGAAAGAGAAGGGCCGGCTCCACATGCAGGAGCCGGCCCTTCGTCTTAAGGCATATCGTACATCTTCATTACGCCCCGTAGGGCTGTTGCCGCGTCAGGCTTTCCACAGTCCGTGAAGATTGCAGAACTCACGGGCTGTAACCTCCTCGGCATCTGTCTTGAACACAGCCACGGGCTTGTCCTCGGGTGTCAGCCTACGGCGCATCACGCCCGTCGGGGTAATCAGCTCAATCCACTCGATGTAGTGCTCCGGTGTCATCGGGTGTTCAACGCTTCCGACGCTGACCTTGTAGCCGTCGTCTGTCTTCTCAATCACAGGCACGTGCTTCTCTTTAGCACCGTCTGTAGTGTTCTCCTTCAGCAGCTTCATCGGCTCACCGCAACACTCCGGTGCGCAGCTTCCTCCGCGCAGCACTTCCACCATCACGCCACACTTGGCGCACTTGTAAACTTCTCCTGTTTTAGCCATAGTTTTACGTTTTTAAGAAGTTGAACCTTTATGTCTATGTCTCTGCACAAAGATACGTATTCCCGCCGGCGTTTCCTTGTTGTTCGGGGAAAATAAAAAGGAACGCATCCTACGACGCGTTCCTTCCCTTGGTTGCGGAGGCCCGACTCGAACGAACGACCTTTGGGTTATGAGCCCAACGAGCTACCAACTGCTCCACTCCGCGATGTTATCTCATTGTTTCGGGTGCAAAGGTACGTGCTCTTTGCGTAATATGCAAATGAATGTACGTTTAAAATTTTTCTCTTGTGCGTTACGCTTATTTGTCATACTTTTGCCTCAATTGAGAGTGCGTATTGTGAATTAAGATATGGCAGGAGCGAAAACGAGAAACAAGATTGTCGATGAAGCGCGAGAATTATTCGCGGTGCGTGGTGTCGACAATACCACGATAAACGACATAGCCTCATCGTCAGGTATAAGTCGCAGGACTGTCTACACGTACTTCAAGAGCAAGGAGGACATCTATCAGGCTGTCATCGCCGGAGAGCTTGAAACGCTGACAAAGAAGATGTCGGATGTGGTCAAGACCGACCTCAGTCCGGAACTCAAGATAATGGAGATGATCTTCACGCGACTGGAAGCCATCAAGGAGGTTGTGCTGCGAAACGGTTCCCTGAAGGCGGACTTCTTCAGAGACATATTCACCGTAGAGAAGGTAAGAAAGAGCTTCGACCGCAAGGAGATAGAGCTTTTCAGGACTGTGCTGAAGCAGGGTGTCGACAGCGGCATGTTCAGTGTCGACGATGTTTACCTGACGGCGCAGATCACCCATTTCTGCCTCAAGGGTCTTGAGATTCCATATATCAGAGGTAACTTGGCTATGGGCATGTCCGACGAGGTGCGTCGCAAGGCCGTGCTCAATATCGTGGCGGGTGCCTTGCACTACAAGAAATGACAGAGTGAAGTTTAATTTTAATTTTATACTAACATGGGATTACTATCAGGTAAGACTGCACTTATTACGGGCGCAGGTCGCGGCATAGGCAAGGCCATAGCCTTGAAGTTCGCAAGCGAAGGTGCCAATATCGCATTTACAGATTTAGCCATCGACGACAATTGCAAGGAGACGGTAAAAGAACTTGAAGCCTGTGGCGTCAAGGCCATGTGCTATGCAAGCAATGCCGCCGATTTCAACGAGACAGAGGCAACCGTCCGTAAGGTCGTGGATGACTTCGGTCGCATAGATATATTGGTGAACAATGCCGGAATTACCAAGGACACCCTGATGCTGCGCATGAGCGAGCTGCAGTGGGATGCTGTGATAGCCGTCAACTTGAAGAGTGCATTCAACTTCATCCATGCCTGCACTCCGGTCATGCTGCATCAGAAGTGCGGTTCGATAATCAATATGTCGTCTGTCGTGGGCATTCACGGCAATGCAGGTCAGGCCAACTATGCTGCATCCAAGGCCGGTCTGATAGCTCTTGCGAAGAGCATCGGTCAGGAACTTGGCAGCCGTGGCATACGTGCCAACGCCATTGCTCCCGGATTCATTGACACTGCCATGACGCAGGCTCTGCCCGATGATGTCCGCAAGGAGTGGATCAAGAACATTCCGTTGCGCCGTGCCGGAAAGGTGGAAGACATTGCCAATGTGGCAACGTTCCTCGCCTCCGACCTCTCGTCATACGTGACCGGTCAGGTCATTCAGGTCGATGGCGGCATGAATATGTGATGGAGATTCTCTACGAGGACAACCACATCATAATCGTCAGCAAGGCTGCCGGTGAGATTGTGCAGGGTGACAAGACAGGCGACACACCGCTGTCTGAAGAAGTGAAGGCTTACATAAAGGAGAAATACCAGAAGCCTGGCAATGTCTTCATCGGTGTGCCGCACCGTCTTGACAGACCGGTCAGTGGCATTGTCGTCTTTGCCCGTACAGGCAAGGCATTGTCGCGTCTCAGTGAGATGTTCCGCAATGGTGAGGTAAAGAAGACATACTGGGCTGTGGTCGGGAACCGGCCTCCTGAGGATGACGACGAGCTGGTGCACTACATCGTGCGCAATGAGAAGATGAACAAGAGCTTCGCCCACGACAAAGAGACGAAAGACAGCAAGAAAGCCGTGCTTCATTACCGCCTGATAGCCCGTTCGGACAATTACTACCTTGTGGAAGTCGACCTCAAGACTGGTCGCCACCATCAGATAAGGTGCCAGCTGGCCAAGATAGGCTGTCCCATCAAGGGCGACCTGAAGTACGGCGCACCACGTTCCAATGCCGACGGCAGCATCAGTCTGCACGCACGGCACGTGGAGTTCGTGCATCCTGTGTCCAAACAGCAGATATCGGTGACGGCACCCTTGCCCGCAGGCAATCCGTGGCGAAGCTTTAAGACATATTGAGAAAATGAAGAAACTTATTTACACAATGGCAATGGTGATTGCTTGCGGACTCATGTCGTGCCAGCACTCACGCAATTATGAGGACAATGGCATGACCAAAGTAAAGATTGAGACAAGCAAGGGCGACATCGTCGTCGAGCTTTATAACGAGACACCCAAGCATCGCGATAACTTCATCAAGTTGGTTAAGGACGGCACCTATGAGGGCACTCTCTTTCACCGTGTGATAAAGGACTTCATGATACAGGCAGGCGACCCCGACTCCAAGACCGCAGAAAAGGGGCAGATGCTCGGCAGTGGAGACATGGGCTACACTGTGCCGGCAGAGTTCGAGGCCTATCCGCAGCGTTTTCACAAGCGTGGAGCACTCGCTGCTGCACGTCAGGGTGATGATGTCAATCCCGAGAAGGCTTCGTCGGGTTGCCAGTTCTATATTGTCACCGGCAATGTCTACAACGACAGCACGCTGGCCAACATGGAGGCGCGTGCCAACTACAATATGCTCAACGAGGCTTTTCAGAGCCGTGCCATGGAGCACATTGACGAGATTCGCAAGATGAATGCCGCAGGCGACAAGGCAGGGCTGCAAGCCATGCAGGACACCCTGCTGGCACAGGCTCAACGTGATATTGCCGGCAAGCCGGAGTTCAAGTTCACCGACGAGCAGAAACAGGCATACACAACTATAGGCGGTACGCCGCATCTCGACGGCAGCTACACCGTGTTTGGCGAGGTCATCGACGGCATGGATGTTGTGGATAAAATTCAGGAGGTCGAGACCGACGGCAACGACCGTCCGGACAAGGACGTAGTTATAAAGAAGATGACCGTCCTTGAAGATAAATAGGCACATATTGGACAACGGACTGCGTGTAGTGCATGTCAAGTACCCCTATGCCAAGATGGTGGCACTTGACATTGCCTACGATGTCGGTTCGCGTGACGAAAGCCCCGACAAGACGGGGCTTGCCCATCTTATGGAGCATCTCATGTTCGGTGGCTCCGCCAACATTCCCGACTATGATACGCCCCTGCAAAAAGCGGGCGGCGAGAACAATGCGTGGACCAATACCGACATAACCAACTTCTATCTCACCATTCCCGCACAGAACGTAGAGACCGGCTTTTGGCTTGAGAGTGACCGCATGCTCAGTCTTGCGTTCAATCCCCAGAGCCTTGAGGTGCAGCGCAATGTCGTGATGGAGGAGTTCAAACAGAGATACCTCAATCAGCCCTACGGCGATGTACCCCATCTCATACGCGCTATGGCCTATAAGGTTCACCCGTACCGGTGGCCCACTATAGGTAAGGAGCTGAGCCATATTGCCGGTGTCACCATGGACGACGTGCGCGATTTCTTCTTCCGCTACTATGCTCCTGACAACGCCGTTCTGTCTGTCACCGGCAACATAGAGTGGGATGAGGTGCTACGCCTGGCCGACAAGTGGTTCGGTCCTATTCCAAACAGGAACGTCTGCAAGCCTGTCTCGCCCGTCGAGCCGGAGCAGAAGGCTCCTCGCACGCTTACGGTCGAGCGTCCTGTGCCTGTCGACTCCTTATATATGGCCTTTCACATGGATGGCTATTCCTCGTCGGACTACTGTGCTTACGATATGCTGACAGACATACTGTCCAACGGACAATCCAGCCGTCTCACGCAGCGTCTTGTCGATGAGCAGAGGCTCTTCACAAGCATTGATGCATACGTCTACAGCACCATCGCTCCAGGACTGCTGCAGATTGGCGGCAAACTGGCTGGCGGTGTCAGCATGGCCGATGCGGAAGCTGCCGTATGGAACGAGCTGACCGACCTTGCACGCAATCCTGTCGACAGCTATGAGATTGAAAAGGTCAAGAACAAGTTCGAATCCACACAGATATTCGGCTTCATGAACTATCAGAACGTTGCGGCACAGTTGGCATGGTTCGAGTTGCTTGGCGATGCCAATGGAATCGACCGTCAGGTCGACAGATACAAGGGTGTCACCCCGCAACAACTTCAACAGGTTGCATCGCGTTGCTTCACTCCAGACAACTCCTCCGTGCTCTGCTACAGGAGCGTGGCGGGCTGATAGGGAGAACGCATCACAAGTGTTCCAATGAACATCTTTCGGCACTATTCTGCATACTACAAGTCACTTGCCTCGCTCGGGCTGCCCATAGCCATAGGCCAGCTTGGCATGATTGTTCTTGGGTTTGCAGACACCTACATGATTGGGCAGCACAGTACGGCGGAACTTGGAGCAGCCTCGTTTGTCAACAGTCTGTTCAACCTGTGCATCATCTTCTTCACGGGCTTCAGCTATGGAGTGGTTCCCGTCATCGGTTCCCTGTTCGGAGCCGGACGCTTGCGTGAGAGTGGACAGACGCTGGTACACAGCATCGTTGCCAATGTCTGCGTTGCACTGCTCGTCACCGTCATAATGGCAGTGGCCTACCTCAATCTCGACCGCATGGGACAACCCGATGAGCTGATGCCACTCATCAAGCCCTACTTCCTCGTCCTGCTTGCCTCGCTTGTCTTCGTCATGCTGTTCAACGCCTTCAAGCAGTTCACCGACAGCATCAATCAGACGAAAGTCTCGATGTGGATTCTGCTGACGGGCAACCTCTTCAACATCGCCGGCAACTATGTCCTCATCTACGGCAAGCTGGGACTGCCCGAACTTGGTATCTTCGGAGCCGGATGCAGTACGCTGTTCTCGCGTGTGCTGATGGTCTTGATTTACGTTGTTGTGCTCATGTCGGGCAGTAAGTATGCCGTCTACCGCGCAGGACTCCTGTCTGTCAAGTGGTCGTTCAGCTTATTCAAGCGTCTTAATGTCATAGGCTGGCCCATAGCGTTGCAGATGGGAATGGAGACAGCATCCTTCAGCCTGACCGCCATCATGGTGGGATGGATAGGCACGCTTGCACTGGCATCGCATCAGGTCATGCTCACCATATCGCAGTTTGCCTTTATGATATACTATGGCTTGGGGTCTGCCGTGGCCATACGTGTCAGCAACTTCATGGGGCAGCGTGACTACACAAGTGCTCGGCAGACCGTCAGCTCCGGCTTCCATCTCATGCTGCTGCTTGAGGTGGTGATTACGGGCATCCTGCTCTGCATCCACAATGACCTCGGATCGTTCTTCACTGGTGGCGACACCGAGATTGCCGCAATGGTGGCATCGCTCTTCCTGCCTTTCATCCTTTATCAGTTTGGCGACGGACTACAGATAACCTACTCGAACGCACTGCGTGGCATTGCCGATGTCAAGCCCATGGTGCTGATAGCCTTCATTGCCTATTTCGTCGTCTCACTCCCTCTGTGCTATGTCTTTGCCTTCGTGCTGCACATGGGACTTGTGGGTGTGTGGCTCTCGTTCCCCTTCGGGTTGACCACCTGCGGCATCCTG
>CAVERK010000081.1:0-11141 GCA_963618035.1 bacterium | reverse complement strand
AGTCAGTACTACTTACTTTGCCATTGAAGTAGTACTTACTTCGTCGCATAAATGCAAGTCTGTTCAAAAGTGTTTACTAACCGTTTACTAACCGTTTACTAACTGACCTTCAAATGCCCATTGAAGCACCGTTTTTGTTCAAAAACGTTCACTTTTCCACACTTCCGTTCAATAATTCCGTGTTTGCCCCGAGAGGCACCCTAACGATGGGCATTCTTAGGGTCTAAGGATGGGCATTCATAACACCTAAGGATGCCCATTCAAAGGACTATAGAATGGGCATTCATAGAACCCAACGATGGGCATTCATATAACACACTGAAAATCAGCGTTTCCATGGACGTTCATCCATAGAACCTGTGAATGGTCATCCACAGAGCTGTGAATGGTCATCCATAGAGCTGTGAATGGTCATCCATAGAACCTATGGACGTACGTCCATAAAACTGCGCATTTACGCCCACCAAAACGTCAGGCTTCGCGGCGGAATTTCTTGGGCGAGACGCCGAGCTGCGACTTGACAAATTTCCCGAAGAACGAGAGGCTGGAGAAGCCCAACTCGTTTGCTATCTCCTTTATCGACTTGTCAGAATACTTGAGTTGCCGCATGATGGCGCGGATGGAGCTTTCGTGTATAAGCTCGAGTGCCGTGCGGCCACACGAGGCCTTGATCACGGAGCTTAGGTACTTCGGCGACACACACAGCTCGTCGGCAAAGGCTGCGACGGAGCGCACCTTGCCCTCGTGCCGCGCAAGCGACTCTATGAAGCGGCGGAAGAGTATGTCGCCCTGCCCGAGGCTCACGGCTTCGAGCTGACCGCCGTCGGAACGGTCGATGATGCTCAGCAGCTCGTAGATGGCACCGAGCAGCAGCGTGTTGACAATCTCCTTGTGGTATACATCGTCACGACGCCTGATCTTCGCCTCCGCCAGCTGATAATATAGCGAGAGGATGTGCTTGTCGTGGTCGGAGAGGCTCACCAGCGGGTTGGCATAGATGTAGTAGAAGGTCTTCCAGACATTGCGGTTGCTGAAGAGGGACATGTTGAAACTGCGGGTCGACAGTCCGAGGATAAACACGTTGAAGTCGTCGGTCAGTGCGCGATAGTCCTTGAAGAGGGCATGGGGCATGCAGACAAGCATCTGTCCGGCACCCATGCGATAGAGGCGGTCGTTGACATTGATTTCGCCCGTGCCGCCCTCGCAGATGATGACAAGCAGTATCTCTGTCTCGAAGATGCTGCTCTCCACAAGCGGCAGCTTCCTGATGTCGTCCATTATGAAGATGTCGCCATCATAGTGGTCGAACCATCCTTCTTGCTTCAGGTCTTCAATGCTGTACTTTTTCATACTCCACTAACTATGTTTGTACGCACAAAGATAGCATAAAGCACAGGAAATCTTGCTCGTCCGGAGTTTTTTTGCGAATATTGCACGGCTGTTGCGGCCGCCGGCTGCACAGCACAGGGACGGCAATGACGGGACAGGACACATCGGAGGAGAGACAGCGCAACCACGGCAGACGGCGCGGACAGAACCACGGGCAGGAGGTCAGGGTGCGCTATCCGGAGATGGGCGACAGCCTCATGATGCAGCTGGCCGCTGCCGTCGGTCTCGAGCCAGACTGGCGGTCTGTCTATGGCCGCTATGCCGACGTGCTGCTCAGGTTCCTGGACCAGCGCACGGCTGCCTCGCCGCTCAACTTCAGCGGTCCCTTCGCCAAGATGGATCATCTGCTGAAGGAGGCGAAGGCACAGCGGCAGCTGTCGATGGCCGCCAATGCGGCACGCGTGCGCATCAGGCGGCGGGGCAACGTGTCTGAAGACGAGCTGCGCGAGTCCTGCCGCCACGACCTGAAGGCCCTGTGCCGCTTCATCGCTCTTGTCGACGGCATACCGATTCCCGCAAGCGTGTCGGCACTGTTGCCGGCAGACGATGCCGTGCGGCACACCGCACCGCGACTGCTGACGGAGTGCATGAGAATGATCGTGAGCCTGTGGGACGACGACATGATCTACGGCACCATAGACGGATACGGCGACGGCCGTGACAGCCGCGTGTGCTACAGCCACGGCAACCGCTACTACGACTTCGACTGGACCTACCTCAGACACATGCTGCATGCCGGAATGCAGCTCAACTTGGTGCGTCCGCGACTGGATGACGACGGCACGATCATGCCGGAGCTAATCATCGTGGAACCGGACTATCTGGTGGACGTGACATCGGTGGCACGGTGCTTCACGCACTACGCCGACTCCCCGCTCGTCAACGTCGTGCGCCGTCTGATGCCGGCAGCCGGCAGCGAGGCCATCGAGATAGGAAACTTCGCCGGACAGCTGCTGGACGAGGAGCTGCACCGCCAGGACGGAGGACGTACGTACCGCGACAGCGTGACCGACTTCTTCCGCCACAACGCACTGGACCTGCTCACCGCCGGCATAGGCACGACGTTCCACACGGAGGCACAGCGGCAGAAGCAGCACATTGAGGATGCACTCGGCAGATGGCTGCCGCAGGAGGTCGGCAGCTTCGACCCCAAGGAGGGCATCACGGAACCGTCGTTCGTCTCCGAGACGCTGGGGCTGCAAGGACGCATGGACTTCCTGCAACTGGACTATAAGGTGCTCATCGAGCAGAAGTCGGGCAAGGGACGCTTCCCCTACGACGGCTTCGTGCATCCACAGCAGACAGACGACCACTATGTGCAGCTGCTGCTCTACATGCTGCTGATCCGATATGACCGCCGCGACCGCTATGAGGCCAACGGCGGAGAGCTGCACGCCTTCCTGCTGTACTCCAAGTACAGCCAGAGCCTGCTGGCACTCGGCATGGCTCCCGAGAAGATATTCGAAGCCATCAAGGTGAGGAACGGCATTGCATGGACGGAGATGCGGCTGGCTGCCGACGGGGAATGGCGCATGCTCGACAGGCTGACACCCGAGAGGCTGAACGAGAAAGGCGTGGACGACAGGCTGTGGAGGTCATACCAGCGGCCGCAGATAGCCGCCGTGCTGGACACCGTGCACCGTGCGTCGGAACTGGAGAAGGCCTACTTCTTCCGTTTCCTGACCTTCATAAGCAACGAACACGTGCTGGCGAAGTTAGGCAACAAGACCAAGGAGAACTCGGGCTTCGCCTCGACATGGCAGAACAGCGCGGACGAGAAGCGGCACGCCGGCAACATCTATGACCGTCTGACACTGGTCAGCCCTGACGGCAGCACCGAGGGACGCATCACCGAGGTGAAGCTGCGCTTCAGCGACGACACCGACAACGACCTTTGCAACTTCCGTACTGGCGACATCGTGCTCCTGTATCCCTACCGCGACGGCGAGGAGCCGGACGCGCGGCGCACGATGGTGGTGCGCTGTTCCATCAAGGACATCACCGCCGACGGGCACATCATCCTGACACTGCGGGCACCGCAGTCGGACGCACGCATCTTCACCCGTCAGGACGGCGGCAGGCTGTGGGCCATCGAGCACGACTTCATGGAGGCTTCTTTCGCGTCGCTGTATCGCGGCATGCTGGCTTTCCTGAAGGCTCCCAAGGAGCGGCGCGACCTGTTGCTGCTGCAGCGCGAGCCTGAGACCGACGGCACAAGGACGCTGAGAGGCAGCTATGGCAGCTTCGACGGACTGTCGCTGCGCGTGAAGCAGGCACGTGACTTCTTCCTCATCATCGGCCCGCCAGGCACGGGCAAGACATCCTACGGCATGCTGAACACACTGGTGGAGGAGCTGGCGGAAGAAGGCACGTCCGTGCTGCTGATGTCCTACACCAACAGGGCTGTGGACGAGATATGCAGCAAGCTGACGGAGGCGGACATTGACTTCGTGAGGATTGGCAGTGAGCTGACGTGCGCACCGGAGTACAGAAAGCACCTGATAAACGCCCTGACAGACAGCGTTGCAAACGCAGCGGAGCTGGGACGGAAGATTGCGGACACGCGTGTGTTTGTGGGCACGACGACGGCCATCAACTCACACCTGAACCTGTTCCTCCTGAAGAGCTTCAGCCTCGCCGTGATAGACGAGGCATCGCAAATCCTGGAGCCGCACCTCACGGGAATACTCAGCGCGTGCCACGACGGGAGGCCGGCAATAGGGAAGTTCGTGATGATTGGCGACCACAAGCAACTGCCGGCAGTGGTTCAGCAGACGCAGGACGTGTCGCGGGTCGACGATGCCCTGCTCAACGGCATCGGTCTGACCGACTGCCGTCTGTCGCTGTTCGAGAGACTGCTGAGGCGGTATCACGACCGCGACGATGTGGTGTATGCACTGACACGTCAGGGGCGCATGCATCCGGACGTGGCAGCCTTTGCCGGCACAGCGTTCTACAACGGACACCTGCACCCCGTGCCGCTGCCGCACCAGAGGAAAGGGCTGGACGGTGCCGCCATGACCGGCGACGCGCTGACCGACACGTTGCTGACGCGCCGCATGGTGTTCCTGGATGTGCCTGCACCGGCAGACACGGACACGTCGGACAAGGTGAATACAGCCGAGGCGGACATCATTGCCGACATCGTGGTACGTATATATGATATGGAAAGGGCGGACTTCAAGCCGGAAGAGACCGTCGGCATCATCGTGCCCTACCGCAATCAGATTGCTGCCGTGCGCAAGGCCATAGGCAGACATGGCCGTGATGAGCTGCACGGAATCACAATCGACACCGTGGAGCGTTTTCAGGGCAGCCAGCGCAAATGGATAGTCTATGGATTTACGGTGAGGAAGTACTGCCAGCTGAATTTCCTGACAGACAATGTGTTTGTCGACATCGACGGGACTGTGGTGGACCGCAAGCTGAACGTGGCACTCACACGCGCCAAGGAGCATCTCGTCATGACGGGCAATGCGTCCCTACTCCGTGCCGACCCTCTGTTCGGTCGGCTCATAGCGTTCGTCAAACGTCGGGGAGGGTTTCTTCCCTCTGCCACTTAAGCTCATCGCCATGACTGTCGTAGGCCTTGCGTTTGCCCGTAGGCGGGGCAAGCAAGTCTATGCGCACCACCGCCGTACTCTTCAGGCTGCGGTCGATGCTCGCTTGGAAAGCATCCATGTGCTGGGGCAGGAAACGCTCGCAGATGGCACGCATGGCTCGGGTCTTCTCTTCATCGTCGGTCACAAGTACGGCTCTGCCAAAGGCGACGGCCGACTCAAACAGCAACGTGAACGAGCCGTCCTTGGGTCCCACCACAGGCTCGCAGCGCGACACCGCCGAGAGGCACACCTGCGGATGCGATGCGATGGCATCGAGCTTATCGCCCTTCAGGGCGCAGTGGAAGTACCATGTGTTGTCGTCTGTAGAGGCGAGGGACAGCGGCAGGCCGTAGGCCGTACCGTCATCGCGAATGAAGCTGACCGTGATGTAGGGAGCACGGCGCATGACACCAAGAGCCCATTCCGAAGACATCTCGCGGCTCGCCTTTCTCAGACGGCGGCTGAACGGACTGGCATCTTGATCCATAACAACGAAATTTGGTGATTTGAGCCACTACCGAGACTCGAACTCGGGACCTACGCGTTACGAATGCGTTGCTCTACCAACTGAGCCATAGTGGCAAGGCACAAAAAAAATGTGCACCCATACGTGCTGTGCCGGTCTTGTTCCCCTTCACACAGCTTTCGGGCGCACAAAAGTAGTGCTTTTATTCAAACATACTCTTAAACTTGTTGAAAATTTTTTCCTTGACGCTCGACGACGGTATGAAATTCGTCGAATTCTGCATGCTTTCGAGTGCCTTCTTCTCGTCGCGGCTCAGGGTCTCGGGTATATAGACACTGACGTTGACCAGCAGGTCACCGTGTCCGTAGCCGTTCACATCCGGCAGTCCCTTGCCCCGCAGACGCAACACCTTTCCAGGCTGCGTGCCAGGGTCAATCTTCACCTTCACCCTGCCGTCGAGTGTCGGAATCTCCACCGCACCGCCGATGGCTGCTGTCGGTACGCTGAGAAGCAGGTTGTAGACCAGATCATTGTCGTCGCGTATCAGGTCCTTGTCCGGCTCTTCCTGAATGACAATCAGCAAGTCACCGGGCACGCCGTTGTGCTTTCCGGCATTTCCCTTGCCGCTCATCGAGAGCTGCATGCCCTCTGCCACACCGGCAGGGATCTTCACACTGACGACCTCTTCGCCGTAGACGATGCCCTCGCCGCCGCAGGCCCTGCACTTGTTCTTTATCACATGGCCTTCGCCGCCACACGTGGGACAGGTTGTCTGTGTCTGCATATTTCCAAGTATGGTGCGCTGCGTGCGGATGACAGTGCCGCGACCCTTACATGTCGGGCACGTCTCAACGCTGCTGTTGCCGCCCTCGGCTCCCGTTCCGCCACATGCGGCACACGGGACGTACTTCTTCAGCTTGAACTTCTTCTCGACACCCGTTGCCACCTCGTGCAGGTCAAGTTTCACCTTGACGCGCAGGTCGGAGCCGCGATAGCGCCGTGCAGAGGCCGACCCTCCGCCGCCGAAGCCACCGCCGAAACCGCTGAAGCCTCCGAAGCCACCCGCCGAGTGTCCGCCGAAGATGTCGCCGAACATCGAGAAGATGTCGTCCATAGACATTCCGCCGCTGCCGCTGAAGCCTCCGAAGCCACCGGCTCCGTTGCCGTCGACACCCGCCTTGCCGAACTGGTCATAGCGTTGTCTCTTCTCAGGGTCGCTCAGCACGCTGTATGCCTCCGCCGCTTCCTTGAACTTCTCCTCAGCCTCCTTCTTCTCGGCATCCGACTTGTCAATCTGACGGTCGGGATGATACTGGATGGCCTTCTTGCGGTAGGCCTTCTTTATGTCGTCCGCCGAAGCACTCTTGTCGATGCCAAGCACTTCATAGTAATCTCTGTCTGCCATGATGCTACTCCCCCATTACGTTTACTTACCCACAACGACCTTGGCGTGGCGGATTACCTTCTCGTTCAGTGTGTAGCCTGTCTGCACGCAGTCCAGGACCTTGCCTTTCAGCTCCTCCTTCGGCGCATCTATCATAGCCACCGCCTCATGATAGTCCGTGTCGAGCGGCTTCTCCTTTGTATCGATGGCTTTCACACCGTTCTGTCCGAGGATCTGCATGAACTTGTTGTACACAATCCCTACGCCTTCCTTCAGCGCATCCACATCGGTGGTCTTGCCCATGTTCTGCAAGGCACGTTCCAGGTCGTCGATGACGGGCAGTATGGCCTTGATTGTCTTCTCTCCGCCATTGAGAATCAGCTCCGCCTTCTCCTTGAGCGTGCGCTTGCGATAGTTGTCGAACTCTGCCGACAGCCGCAGGTACTTGTCCTTGAGGTCGGCAAGCTGGGTGCTCATCTCCTCGAGCTGTGCCTTCAGGCTGTCGGTGCCGTCGCCCTCTCCTGCCTCATTCTCGGCAGTCTCTGCCTCGGGAGCATCGGTCTCGGCTTCAGCCCCGACATTGCCGCTTGCGGCGTTCTCCTCTGCTGCCACCTCCGCAGCCTGTTCCTGCTGCTGTTCTTCCGCCTTGGCGGAAGCCTCGTTGCTATTCGTGCTCATATCTTCATTCCTTTTTGATTTCTTCCTGTTATGTTTTCTGCTCATTGTACCTACATATATATATAATGTTACGGTCAACCTGTCAGATAACAAAAACCGTGCCTTTGCAATTATGGCACGGTTTGTGGCAAGAAAAGATGCCAATCTGTCAACACCTCATCTCATCCAGGAAATCCAACGCCGCAGCCGCCTGCGGCTGCACCGTCATCAGCCGTTCTGGTTCAGTGTCTCTACGGGGTTCTCCGAGGCGGCGTTCACGCTCTGCCCCACGATAGACGCGATGACAATCACCAGCGTAGCAGCCACGGAGACCAGCAGCACGCCCCACGGGAAGTCGATGCGGTAGTAGAAGCCCTCAAGATAACGTCTTATCACGATGACGCTTATCGGCACAGCCATCACGACGGCAACGGCCGTCAGCTTCAGGAAGTTGCCGGTGAGCCACCGCACCACAGACGGCGTGCTGTAGCCGAAGACCTTGCGCAGTGCAATCTGCCGCTTCTGCTGTCCGGTATAATAGACCGACATTGCCAGAAGGCCGAGTGCAGAGATCAGCACCGAGATGATCATGAATATGAACACAAGAGTCATGGTATTGCGGCTGCCGCTAAGGCTGTCGTACAGGTACTGGTCGACATACTCCACCATCAGTTCCAGCGGCATGCCCGCCACTTCTTCAGTCACCTCGCTGCACGTCTTCCTGACTGCCGCCAATGCCTCGCTGCGGTCTCCACGCACTTTCACCACCTGCATATTGATCCATTCCTGTTCGCCCGCCATGACCTGTATGGAGTTGTGCGAGTCGTCCATCTGTTCCGAGAGCGGTGTTCCGCTGCGATAGTTCTCCACGATGCCGCACACCGTCACCTGATTGGCCTCGGCAGTGCCGATGACGTTGTTCTCGCGTGTCACGCCGTAACGCTGCTGCGTCTCGCGGTCTATCCAGACCATGCCGTTGAGTGCGTCGGAGTACTGTTCCACGATTTTGAACCCGAAGAAACGGAACGCGACGCTGTCCATCGCAGACTGTCTGAGCCACGACGTTGTCGTCTTGCCCTCCTCACGCACACCGTTGAATCCGCAGATCAGCGGTATGTTTCTCGCCATCCCCACGTCTTCCACCTGTGGCAGTGCCTTCAGCCGCTGCTTCAGTATGTTCTGTCTTTCCGGTTTGACGCCAATGCTGTAGGATCTCACGAAGATGATGCCGTCGGTGTTGTACCCCACGGGCAGCGTCGCGAGGTGGTGCATCTGTAGTGCCATTGCCACAGCCACGGCCACGAGCACCGTACTGATGACGTTCTGCAGCACGATGAACACACGTCCGAACAGCATCTTGCTCTTGAAGCGGAAACTGCCCCTGACAACGTCGATGGGCTTGAAGCGCATGACGAAGAGTGCAGGCACAAGTCCCGAGACAAGGGATATGACAGCCAGCAGAGCCACCGCCATGGCGGCAGCCGTCGCATCGGGCGCAAGCACGATGTCGGTGTCTATCAGCCGGTTGAACAGCGGACGCATCAGCAGTGCCACGACGATGCCGATTGCGAAGCACGCTGCCGTGAAGACGAACGCCTCCCTGACATACTGCCGCACGATGAAGCCGCGCCCCTGCCCCACGAGACGGCGCACCGCCATCTCCTTGGCACGGCGTCCGGTCTGTGCCACGGTCAGGTTGATGTAGTTGAACAGGGCAGACACGAGCAGAATCAATGCCACGCCGCCGAGCACCAGCACCACGCTCTTGTCGCCCGACCGCAGATGGCCGTAGCTCTCCAGCGGAGAGAAGTACAGCTTGTCCAGCCGCGTCAGCGAGGAACCCCAGATGAAGTTGTTGCTGGCGTTGTCCCGCTCGTAGTAGTCCCAGTATGCGCAATACTTGTCCAGTAGCTTGTCCGCCACGTCAGCGGGCGACGCGCCCTCCTGTAGCTTCACAAACGGCACCGTCATTCCGAAGTTGTCCATCCACTGATACCTTTCCTTCTCCTTGGCGGCGTTGATTATGATTTCCGCCTTCTTGAACTCGTCCTCCGGCCCGAAGTCGTCGAAGACGCCCGTGATGCGGAAGTCCATGCCGTCATATTTGAATGTCCTGCCCACGGGGTCTTCGCCGCCGAAAGCTCTGGCGGCGAACGACTGCGATATGGCTGCGTCGTCCGTGCCGCGCAGGACTTCAGACGGATTGCCCGTGACGTGGTGGTCGAAGAACGTGAAGAAGTTGTCATCGGCGGCAATAATAAGGACGTTGTAGTAGTCCTTGCCCACCATCACGTCCGAGTCCTCCTCACCAACGGTGCGTGTCCATTCCTTTATCTCCGGTATGGAGGGGAAGAACTCGGGTGCGGTTCCAAGGGTCATGCCTATGAATGCGCCGTTGCCGCAGGCGTATATGTTGTCACAGTCCTTCACGTTTGTGCCTATGCTGAACTCCGTCTTGGCAAACGACAGCAACAGCACGGCAAAGCCGAGCGACACCGACAGTCCGAACATCTCGATGGCGGTGTACAGCTTGTTGTGGAGCAGGAACTTGAAAAAAGTCTTCATATCACTGGATCCTCCCGTCAAACAGGTTCACGATGCGTCCGGCGAATGTGGCGTCGTGCTGCGAGTGCGTCACCATGACTATGGTCGTGCCCTCACGGTTCAGCTGCTCCAGCAGCTCCATCACCTCTGCCCCGTTCTTCGAGTCGAGGTTTCCCGTAGGCTCGTCGGCAAGGATTATCTTCGGGTTCGCGACCACGGCGCGTGCTATGGCTATGCGCTGCTGCTGACCGCCGCTGAGCTGCTGCGGATAGTGGCGGGAGCGGTGGCTGATGCGCAGCTTCTGCATGATCTCCACAACGCGTTCCTTGCGCTCGCGTGCCGGCACGCCCAGTGCCTTCAGCGGCAGCTCCACGTTCTCCTCGGCATTCAGCTCGTCAATGAGGTTGAAGGCCTGGAACACGAAGCCTATCTTGTTGCGGCGGCACGATGTGCGTGCACTCTCCTTGAGATGTCCCACCTCCTGTCCGTCGAGCCAGTAGTTGCCACTTGTGGGGTTGTCGAGCAGTCCCATTATGTTCAGCAGCGTGGACTTGCCGCATCCCGAGGGTCCCATTATGGCAACGAACTCGCCATCGTCGACATGCAGGGTCACGTCGTTCAGAGCCATTGTCTCCACCTCTTCCGTTCGAAACACTTTCGTGATTTGTTCCAACTTAATCATAGTCCTTGTTTTTATGTGTTTATAGTCTTGTTCCCGCCTGCGCAGTCCTTTTTCCGGCAACAAAGGTAAGTGACGGCGGCACACGGCGGCACAGCCACGGAGCCACGGGCGGCCGATTGTATGAAATCTTTACACCCGACTGTATGATTTCGGGACGGTGTCCCCCCATTCTTTTGCCCGTGTCCGAATTATTCGAATAAATTGCCCGAATTATTCGAATAAATGGTTCGAACGATTCGAATGAAAGGTTTAAACGATTCGAATGAAAGGTTTAAACGATTCGAATGAAAGGTTTAAACGATTCGAATGAAAGGTTTAAACGATTCGAATGAAAGGTTTAAACGATTCGAATGAAAGGTTTAAACGATTCGAATGAAAGGTTTAAACGATTCGAATGAAAGGTTTAAACGATTCGAA
>CAVERK010000080.1:0-11236 GCA_963618035.1 bacterium | reverse complement strand
TTGGTTAACCCTTTGGACAGTTTTGGTTAACCGAAACAAAAAGGAGTACTGGGAGAGAGGGAGACAGCAATAATTTCCCACTGATCCGTAGTCAGACCGACGGACTTTGGCCGAACGGCAGGCGGAAGGTGCAGCCGCTGCGCCATTCGGAGCAGCCGTAGGCGGTCTTGCCCTTGATGACCTGTCCCTTGTGGCACACGGGACAGGGCTGGCCGATGAGGGCATCCGTGGGTTCGGGCATAGCAGATGCGGCGGCAGACGCTTTCTTCGTCGCCGCACGACGGCGTGGGCTTGCCGGCTTGCCGGCAGGCTTTTCCTTTGCGGCCTTGCCCGCAGTGGCGGGTGCCGGCGCGACGACCGTCACACGGCGGTTTGAGTTGTCGGACAAGACCTGCTGCACCAGCTCGCGCACCATCTGCTTCAGCTCGTCGATGAAGGTCGGCGCACTGTAGGTCTTGCGTTCTATCTGCCTCAGCTTCTTCTCCCATATACCTGTCAGCTCTGCCGACTTCAGCAGCTCTTCGTGGATGAGCTGTATCAGCTCCGTGCCCGTCGGCGTTGGCAGCAGGTTCTTGCGTTCCTTGCGGATGTAGTTGCGCTTGAAGAGGGTCTCGATTATGGCTGCCCGCGTCGACGGACGGCCGATGCCATTCTCCTTGAGAGCGTCGCGCAGGTCGTCATCGTCGACCGTCTTGCCCGCCGTCTCCATGGCGCGGAGCAGCGTGGCCTCGGTGTACGGACGGGGCGGCTGTGTCCACTTCTCGGCGAGGGACGGACTGTGCGGACCGCTCTCTCCCTTCTTGAACACAGGGAGTGTCCTGCTCTCGGCGGCGGTGCCGTCGCTCTCGCTGTCGGTATCGGAGGCTACATTCTGTGCGGCAAAGACCACGCGCCACCCAGGGTCGAGAACCACCTTGCCCGATGTGCGGAACAGCACATCGCCGGCACGTCCCTGCACGGTCGTGGTGGACACCTTGCACTCCGGATAGAATGCCGCGATGAAATGGCGTGCCACGAGGTCGAACACCTGCCGCTCACGGTCGGTCAGAGCCACGGGGCTTTGGCCTGTGGGTATTATGGCATGATGGTCGGTGACCTTGGAGTTGTCGAACACCTTCTTTGACTTCGGCAGTGTCCTGCCGTCGAGGAGCGCGGCGGTGATGTCCTCATAGCCCTTGAGACCTCTGAGTATGGACGGGCACTTGGGATAGATGTCGTCGCTGAGGAACGTCGTGTCGACACGCGGGTATGTGGTGATCTTCTTCTCGTAGAGCGATTGTATGAGCTTGAGCGTGTCGTCGGCACTGAAGCCGAACTTGCGGTTGCAGTCCACCTGAAGCGACGTCAGGTCGTAGAGCCGTGGCGGGTTCTCGCGTCCTTTCCTGTCGGTGACATCGGTGACGGTGAAGGGCAGGTCCCTGATGCTACCTGTCAGAGCATCGCCTGCGGCCTTGTCGGTTATCGGCTCAATGCCAGGGTTGTCCTTCGTGGCATCGGGTGCCGACGGCTTGCCATCGGCATCGGCAGCCTCCAGGGCCAAGTCCTCGTCGGACTTGCGGACAACGGCACTGAATGTCGTGTCGCGGTAGACGGTCTTCAGCTCCCACGACTGCTGCGGCACGAAGCGGTCTATCTCCTGCTGGCGGTTGACGATGAGTGCCAGTGTCGGTGTCTGCACGCGGCCGACGGAAAGCACCTGGCGGTTCTGTCCGTACTTTATGGTATACAGCCGCGTGGCGTTCATGCCGAGCAGCCAGTCGCCGATGGCGCGTGACAGCCCTGCCTCATACAGCGGCTGGTATTCACCGGCATCGTGCAGATGCCGGAAGCCTTCGCGGATGGACTGCTCCGTCAGTGACGAGATCCACAGCCGCTTGACGGGACAGGTGGCACCGGCCTTCTGCATCACCCACCGCTGTATCAGCTCTCCTTCCTGACCGGCATCGCCGCAGTTCACTATCATGTCTGCCTTCAGCATCAGCCCGCGGATTGTGTTGAACTGCTTTTCGATGGACGGACTGCCGATGAGCTTGATGCCGAAGCGCGGCGGTATCATGGGCAGTGCCGCCAGGCTCCACGACTTCCACTCCGGCAGATAGTCGTTCGGCTCTTTCAGGGTGCACAGGTGTCCGAAGGTCCACGTCACCTGATAGCCGTTGCCCTCAATATATCCGTCCTTGCGCTCGTGTGCGCCCAGCACGTTGGCTATGTCGCGTGCCACCGACGGTTTCTCGGCAATGCAGACTATCATGATGCCGCGTCCTCCTCTCCGTCCCTGCCGATCACGTCGCTGATGATGTTCCTCAACAGATACGTCGCATTCTGGTTTCTTGCCACGCCAGGGGTAATCTTATATGAATATGTGATCTTGCTGCCAAGCTCAATCTCGAAGCACCAGTTGTGGAAACGGTCGGGACAGCGTTCTGCGAGTTTCGACAGTTCGAGGTCGTGCGTGGCAATGACACCGCTGACGGGCATACCGGCTATCGACTCAAGGAAGTAGACCGAGCCGTTGAGCTTGTCGAGCGAGTTTGTCCCCTTGAGGATCTCGTCGAGGATAATCAGCGAGTGGCGGCTGGTCGAGCGGCAGCTCTGCATCAGCTGCTTCAGGCGCAGCAGTTCGGCATTGAAATAGCTGATGCCGCGCGTCAGGTCATCGGTGGTGCGCATATTCGTGAACAGGTTGAAGACGGAGACCGTCAGGCTGTCTGCAAAGACGGGCATTCCGTTGAGTGCCAGCACATAGTTGATGCCTATGGAGCGCAGGAACGTGCTCTTGCCCGCCATGTTGGCTCCTGTCACGATGTAGTAGTTGCGGTCGGCGATGCTGAAGTCGTTCTTCACCGCACGGCACCCGACAAAAGGATGGTAGAGACCTCGGGCTTCGTACACGACAGCCGCGTCACCGGTCACCGTGGCAGTGGTGGCACAGGGTTCGTTGAAGCGGAATGTGGCCATCGACACCAGCGCGTCCATGCGGCTGACAGCATCAATCCAATCATATACCTTATTTATATATAGTGAGTCCCAGCGTTGCAGACGGCGCAGCAGGAAGATGCCGTTCAAGGTGCAGGCATCAGTGAGGAACATCCACAGCCCGTTGCCGCGACGCTCCATGGCCTCGAGGGTCTTCGACAGGCTTCTGAATGCCTCCAATGCATTAGCCTCATCGGCGAACAGCGTCTTGCGGATGCCGGCGTTCACCTCCGAGAGGAATTCCGTCCCGTGCAGATGCTCCATCAGTCTGACAAAGCCGGTGAACCGGCTGTGCAGCCTGCCGATGGCAGCATCGGCATCCTTGAGATGGCGCGACGCAAGCAGCGCAGTCACCACGAACTGCAGGCATGCCCACAGTACGGCATACGTGGAGCTGAGCGGCGTGAACACCGCTGCCACGACAAGTGAGACAAAGACGACAACAGACAGCAACGCTGCTGCCTTCACCAGCGGAGAGCGTGCCGCAACGCCGAGGTCGACGTGCGACATGGCTCTGACAGCTTCAATCATCTCCTCTGTGGGTATCACCCCGACACGTCCGTCGCGGTTGTTGCCCAACGCCTTGAACGCTGCCATCCACTCTTCGTGCTCCGAGAGTTCGCGTATGGCAGCCGCACGGCGGCTTATGCCGTCCAGCGTCTTGCGGCTGCTGTCCGTGGGCAGTGTGCCGAGCATTGCCGCGAGGCGTTCCCTGCCACCGCCGGTGACGGTCCTGTCCATGCGGTTGAACAGCGAGTCGGGACCGAAGATGTCGAGGTCGAAAGCATAGGGATGGGAAGCGTCGACGTATGGCGTGCCGTCGAAGAAGACGGAGAAGTCGCCGCGCAGATAGCACAGTTCATTCCCGTAGGTCCGCAGCAGAGCCTCCAAAGCCCCGATGCGGTCGCCGTTGCGGCGGTCGGCAGTGCGGACGAGCATGTATGCCAGCAGTGACAGGAGCGACAAGACGGCATAGACCGTGCGGAACGTTGAGAAGAAGAACATGAAGCCGCAGACGGCGAAGGCCGCGAACGTGAGCAGCTCCGATGCAAGGAAATACGGGTCGCGCCTCTTCAGCCTGCCAATCTGCAGCCTCAGCCGCTCCGTCTTGTCGCCATAGTAATCCTTCAGTTCCATGCACCTCTGTTTTCTCTCGGGCAGCAAAGGTAGGAAAAATAAGCAGAAAGGTGAGACACCCCTCTATTCGGGGCACCCCACCTTTCATCATATAGAAAATTACTATGACCTTACGCCATGTGTCTCACTTGGCAGCCGTCTCCGGCTCATCCTCGAGCAGTATCTCAAGGATGGTGCAGGCAGCCTTGGCAACAGGAGTGCCAGGACCGAAGATTGCACTCACGCCTGCCTTGTACAGGAAGTCGTAGTCCTGTGCCGGAATGACACCGCCGGCAATGACGATGATGTCCTCGCGACCCAGCTTCTTCAGCTCCTCGATGAGCTGAGGTATCAGGGTCTTGTGGCCTGCGGCAAGCGACGATGCGCCCACCACGTTGACATCGTTCTCGACAGCCTCGCGGGCAGCCTCTGCCGGTGTCTGGAACAACGGTCCCATGTCGACATCGAAGCCGCAGTCGGCATATCCCGTAGCCACGACCTTCGCGCCACGGTCATGACCGTCCTGTCCCATCTTCGCCACCATGATACGCGGCTGGCGGCCTTCCTTCTTGGCAAACTGCTTTGTCAGTTCGCATGCCCTCTCGAAATCGGCATCGTTCTTGCTTTCTGATGAATACACGCCTGAAATAGTTCTGATGATTGCTTTATAACGACCCACGATTTCTTCGCAGGCATCTGAAATTTCACCCAGTGTGCAACGCAGGCCGGCAGCCTTGACCGCCAGGTCGAGCAGGTTGTTCTTCGACTTCTTGCCCTCGTGGAACTCGCGGACGCACTCCGTAATCTCTGCCAGTGCAGCCTTGCAGGCAGCCTCGTCGCGGTTTGCACGCAGCACCTTCAAGCCCTCAATCTGCTCGGTGCGCACAGCCGTGTTGTCGATCTCAAGGATGTCAATCGGATCCTCGTGGTCAAGGCGGTACTTGTTCGTGCCGACAATGGTCTGTACGCCTGAGTCGATACGTGCCTGTGTGCGTGCCGCACACTCCTCGATACGCATCTTGGGCAGACCGGTCTCGATAGCCTTGGCCATGCCGCCCAGCTTCTCGACCTCCTGGATGTGCTCC
This sequence comes from bacterium, assembly GCA_963618035.1. GTDB lineage: Bacteria > Bacteroidota > Bacteroidia > Bacteroidales > Bacteroidaceae > Bacteroides. Next base: position 6,059 of record CAVERK010000080.1, on the reverse strand, counting down.
CACGCCTTGTGGATCAGCTCATTGGTCAGTGTCTCAACATAGTAGGAACCTCCCCATGGGTCAATCTCGCGGCAGATGCTCGTCTCTTCCTGAATGTAGATCTGCGTGTTACGCGCAATACGCGCCGAGAAGTCGGTCGGCAGGGCAATGGCTTCGTCCAGTGCGTTCGTGTGGAGCGACTGTGTGTGTCCCAGTGCTGCCGCCATAGCCTCGATACAGGTACGGCCAACGTTGTTGAACGGGTCTTGCTCCGTCAGCGACCATCCCGATGTCTGCGAGTGTGTACGCAGGGACATTGACTTGGGGTTCTCCGCTCCGAAGCTCTTGACAATCTTCGCCCACAGCAGACGTCCGGCACGCATCTTCGCGATTTCCATGAAGTGGTTCGTGCCGATAGCCCAGAAGAACGACAGACGCGGAGCGAACTTGTCGACAGGAATGCCGGCATTGACACCCGTGCGCAGATACTCGATACCGTCGGCAAGCGTGTATGCCAGCTCGATGTCGGCCGTAGCACCGGCCTCCTGGATGTGGTATCCGGAGATGGATATGGAGTTGAACTTGGGCATCTTCTGCGAAGTGTACTCGAAGATGTCGGCGATAATCTTCATCGAGAATGCAGGCGGATAGATATAGGTGTTGCGCACCATGAACTCCTTCAGAATGTCGTTCTGGATTGTTCCTGCCATCTCTTCCAGCTGTGCACCCTGCTCCAGACCGGCATTGATGTAGAACGCCATGACCGGAAGCACGGCTCCGTTCATTGTCATGGAGACGGACATCTTGTTCAATGGAATACCCTCGAACAGAACCTTCATGTTCTCCAGCGAGCAGATGGACACACCTGCCTTGCCGACATCACCGACGACGCGCTGGTTGTCGGGGTCATAGCCACGGTGCGTAGGAAGGTCGAAGGCCACGGACAGACCTTTCTGTCCGGAAGCCAGGTTGCGGCGGTAGAATGCGTTTGACTCCTCTGCCGTCGAGAATCCTGCATACTGGCGGATTGTCCACGGGCGCATCGGGTACATTGCCGAGTACGGTCCACGAAGGAAAGGAGGAATACCTGACACGTAGTCCAAGTGTTCCATGCCCTCAAGGTCTTCCTTTGTATAGGCAGGCTTGACGCCTATATGCTCCGGCGTTTCCCAGTCAGGAGTCACGCCGTTAGCCTTCTGCCATGCAGAGCCGCTGGTGGGTTGCTGCAAGGCTGCATATATGTCGATGTCTTTGAAATTCTTTCTCATCTTTCTTCAGTCGTTTTTTCACTTCAACAGTTTTGCATTGTACTCCCTCAATGTTTCAAGCACATTGCAGCGTACGTGTATAAAGTTCTCTATACCCTGAGCCTTCAGGTCGTCCATGCAGGCAGGAGCACCGGCAACGATGAACATCGCCCGTCCGTCGAGATACTTGTAGGCCGGAACGGCATACTCGGCATACTCGTCGTCGCTGGAGCAGAGCACCACGATGTCTGCACCGGCAGCCAACGCAGCGTCGACACCTGCCTCCACGGTCTCGAAGCCGAGGTTGTCCATCACCTTATATCCTGCACAAGCCAGGAAGTTGCACGAGAACTGTGCACGTGCCTGACGCATCGCAAGGTTGCCTATCGTGAGCATGAATGCCACAGGGCGGTGGGCTGACTGCTCTGTCTGGAAACGCAGTGCCTCAAACTCGCTGGCAGCACGCGAGAAGTCCAGTGTCGGGATGTCGCCACCGTTGCCGCAACAGCAGCAGTTCCCGACAGGCTTCTTGCCGTCAGAGAGTTCGGTGAAGTTAGGATACTGGTTGGTTCCGACGAGGATTTCCTTGCGGCGTGCCATGTTGGTGTGGCGTGCGGTGTTGCTGCTGTTCACGGCTTCCTGAATCTTGCCGCTCTTCACGGCATTGTAGAAGCCGCCGTCTTCCTCGACGCTGAGGAACAGCTTCCATGCCTCGCGGGCAATGGCTGCGGTAAGGTTCTCTATGTACCACGAGCCGCCGGCAACGTCGACGACCTTGTTGAAGTGCGACTCCTCCTTCAGCAGCAGCTGCTGGTTGCGTGCCAGACGCTCCGAGAAGTCGGTAGGTACCTCGTATGGGGTATTGAACGGGACTACCGTCATTGAGTCGATGCCGCCCAGAGCCGCGCTCATCGCTTCTGTCTGCGAGCGCAGCAGATTCATATAGGAGTCGAATATTGTCTGGTTGAACGACGAGGTCTCGGCGTGGATGTGCATCTTCGCAGCCTCGTGGTTGTCGGTATAGGAAGCCACGATGTTCGACCACAGCAGACGCGCTGCACGGAACTTGGCAATCTCCATGAAATAGTTTGAGCTTACGCCGAACGCGAACTTGATCTTGTCGGCAGCAACGTCGGCAGGCACGCCGGCTTCGGTCAGCTTGCCCATATACTCGTTGCCCCACGCCAGAGCGTAGCCCAGCTCCTGATAGATGAATGCACCGGCATTGTTCAGCGACACGGCGTTGACACCGATGACGCGGTATTGGCTCAGCTCCTTGGTGGCCTCAATCAGCTCCTTGGCGGTCTCCACTGCACCTGGCATCTCGTGTCCGCGTGTCAGCATCTTGCCGATGAAGTCGAAGTTGATCGAGCCTTGCAGCTTGTTCAGGTCGTAGTTATGCTTCTTGAAGTAGTCCACAAGCAGCTTGCCCAAGTTGACAGCCTTGCGCTGACAGCAGCTGAAGTTCAGCTCGATGTACGGAGCTTCAATCTCTTTCAGCAACGTCTCGATGTAGGCTGCATCGACATCAGCCTGTCCCAGATGGAACGACAGCGAGTCAATGCCACGGTTCAGGATGTCCAGGGCTTTCTTGTTTGCCTCGGCGGGATCGTCCACCTTGATTTCCTGACGGATAAACCACGTGTTATCCTTCTTCTTGTTACCTCTTAGATAGGGGAATTCGCCAGGGAGGGAGTTGATTGTCTTCAAATCCTTCACGTCTTCCTGGCGGTAGAAAGGCTGTACGCTGAAGCCCTCACTTGTCTTCCAAACAAGTTTCTTCTCAAACGGAGCACCTTTCAGGTCGGTTGTGATTTTCTCCATCCACTGTTCGGTAGTGATTGGAGGAAACTCCGTAAAGAGTTTTTCTTTGTTTTCTGCCATAGTTTATTTGATTAAAAGATATTTTTTGTAAGCCTTAAAAAAAGCACCGCAAATATACAGATTTCATTCCACATAGGATTTCTTTTCGGCAAAATTGCTTGCTGCATACATATATTGTCCCGCACAATGTCGCTTTACCTTTGTCGGGAAGCCGTATTACTTTTGTCACGAGGCCGTATTACATCCTCTCACATCGTTCGATGTGAACGCTCACAACGTTCGATGTGAATGCTCATAACGTTCGATGTGAATGCTCACATCGAACGGTGTGAGACGACTTCAGATATCCCTTAGCAGGACTTTCACCCATACCATACATCATCTAAACGCATCTACTTGGAAAGTGTGGGCTATAGTCACATCGAATTCGCCAGCTTACCGAGTGTGGCTTTGCACCTTTTTCCCTCATAGAAGGTGTTGAGGACTTCTTCGAAGATGTCGTGGGGCGACACCGCATCGAACAGGGTCATGCACGATTTCACCTTCCGTGCATCGAGACTGCCGAAGATGTTGTCCGCAGAATCATCTTTGTGGGTCAGCAACGCTTCCGTTATTTCCTTCAGTCTGTCGTGCAGGATAGCATTCTCCCAATAAGCCCTTGCTTCCGAGAGAGAGTCTATGGCATACGTCTTCGACATGTAGCTGTGTCCCAAGCCTTTTATCTGCGGGAAGATGTACCATATCCAGTGCGACTGTTTGTTGCCGTTCTTGACCTCATTCAATGCGGTCTCGTAATTGTTGCTTTCATCTTGAATCTTGATGAATCGTTCTACAGTGTTTGTTTCCATGTGGGTTAAGTTTAATGGTTGTTGCAATAGTTGTCAAACTCTTCGTTTATGCCGATCATCCACTCGGGAAGTTTTTTCTTGGCATTCTCTACGAGCTCTTCGGGCATTTCCTTATAGAAGGCGTATGCCATAGGACCGGCAATGGCAGCAAGGGTATCTGCATCACCGCCAAGAGAGATGGCAAGTTTCAGACAATCTGCATAGTCACTGCTTTCCAGGAAGCAAATCAAGGCAGCAGGAACGGTCAGCTGGCAAGTCTCGTCGAAATAATATCCTGGTTTGATGAGGTCGTATGTCTTTGTGCTCCAATCGGGGTAATATTCGTCCAGGACATTCTTGCGGATGTAGTCCTTGCTTTCGCCCTGCATGGCGTAATAGATGGCTAATGCTGTGGCGACTGCGCCTTTTATCCCTTCAGGGTGGTCATGGGTCGGAAGTGCGGTCTGCGTGGCAAGTCGTATGCACTCCTCTTTTGTCTTGGCCATAAATCCAGCCGCAGAGCATCGCATGGCACTGCCATTGCCGAATGAATTGTATGACGGCTTGACTACTGGCGACATAAGCCACCTTGCATAACGGCCACCGAAACCTCGGCAGAAGTCCGCACGTCCTCTGCTCCATAACGTATTCGCCATGTCTGCATGGTGCAATAGAGCTTCTGCACAGGCAAACGTGCAGACCGTATCATCAGTATAGTCATTATCGTGGCGAAGCAGTTCGACCTTGTCATAGTCCTTCGTACGCCCGTCAAACTCGTAAGGCATACCGGCGATGTCGCCGATGGCCTCGCTCAATAAAAGGTTGTTCATATTTGGTTTATTGCTGTTCATGTTGGTTGGTTGCTTTTTTCTTGTGTCGTTATGTCCTGTCTACATATTACAGATGTTTTCACCGTTCAGATAGAGGATGAAGACTTTTGGAAGACGGATGTTCTTGCAGCCGGCAGCCTGATAGAAGAAGGGTGCGATTTTGTTCACTTGCAGTCCAGCATGTCCGCATCCGATCTTTGTTACAAGGAAGGTCTTTTCGGGATGCTGGCGGGCATAGTCGATGAATTTCATTACGGCTTGCTCTATTTCTAAGGGGGAAACGCCGACTGTCGGTATGGCGTACGACTGTCCCTGCATGCCTTCTGCCTGACCCATCACTGCGCCGAAGTGCTCGTAGGCGTAGCCGGCAGCACCGCCATTGTGCAAGCCTTGGCTGTTACTTCCGAACACGAATACCTCGTCAGGTCCCAGTGATGTTATCACGTCGGGCGCAGACGCCTGTGTGGGGTTGAATTCTTCATAGAACACCCCTGCATTTTCGCTTACCCCAAAGTCTTCTATTGTCTGGCGGCTGTAGAGACTCTCTTCGGTGTAGAAACGCATCTTACGGCTTGAGCGCAGTTTGCTCCGGCGTTCGTTTTCCCACATCTCTTTCATGCCTGCCTCGTCGGTGGTGAATTGCATGGTGTTGCCGATGCCAAAGTTGAAGCCATATTCTGCTGCATCGATGTTGGCTCCGATGAAGGAGAATATCACATTGCTTTTCTTCAGTTCCTCGATAATAGCCTTCACTCTCATGAGGGTGTAGTCTTTGGAACTGTTCTCGTATCCGTCGGTGATGATTGTGACGTATCCCATCGACTTTCTTTTCGACAGCCTGGTGCTGAGGTTGGTGAGTGTGAATCCCACTGCATCATAAAGCGGTGTGCTTCCGCATGGCCGATAGTCTTTGTCGGTCACGTCTTTCACTTTCTCTATGTCTCTGTCTTCTATGATATACCGACTGTGGCGCAGGTCGGAGTCGAAGGCATAGATGGAGACAAAGTGGTGCTGGCTCTCTTTGTTGTCCTCCTGCATTTGGCGGATGGTGCCAAGTGTCTCGTTGCATCCGGAGATGGTTTGTGCTGTGACATGTGACATCGAACCGCTCTCGTCGAGTACTATCAGGTGGTGGACTGTCACGATTTCTTTCTTCTCTCCGCTTGTTTGTTTCTTTGTAAACAGATTCATAATGTTTGGTTTTTTAGATTGTCGGTGTATATGGTTGATTATTGTTCTATATTGGTGATTTTTGCAGCTGACGGTGCCGCAGTTCGCTTGCCGGTCAGAATTCCAGTCTAAATCCTTTTTGCTTCATCTCTTCATACATCTGAGGATTGAATGTGTAGAGT
>CAVERK010000079.1:0-11325 GCA_963618035.1 bacterium | reverse complement strand
CCTGGCTCGAGCGTCACCGTGGGGAACTGCGGCTTGTTGGGCGAGTCGGGGAAGTGCTGCGTCTCGAGGCACACCGATGCCCGCTTGGGATACTTCGTGCCGTGCTTGCCGCTGACGGTGCCGTCGAGGAAGTTGCCGGCATACATCTGCACGCCAGGCTCGTCGGTGTACAGCTCCAGCGAGATGCCCGTGTCGGGACACGTCAGGCGTGCTGCCAGCTGCGTGATGTCGCCGCCGGTGTCGAGAATCCAGTTGTGGTCGTAGCCGTTGCCGTTGCGCAGCTGCTCGAAGTCGGCGTTGATGTCCTGTCCCACGGGCTTGGGCGTGGTGAAGTCCATCGGCGTGCCCTTGACCGTGGCGACCTGTCCCGTGGGTATGAACAGCGTGTCCACGGGTGTGTATGTGCCAGCGTTGATGTAGAGGATGTGCCGTGCATTGCCTGTGGCGGGGTCGCCGCTGAGGTTGAAGTAGGAGTGGTTGGTCATGTTGATGACCGTCTTGCGGTCGGTCGTCGCGCTGTAGCTGATGTCGATGGCGTTGTCGGCTGTCAGGCGGTAGGCGACGGTCGCCGTCACGTTGCCAGGGAAGCCCATATCGCCGTCGGGCGAGTGCATGGTCAGCACCAGGAGGCTGTCGCCGCTCTGCTCTGCGTCATACACCTGATACTGCCATCCGCGCGGGCCGCCGTGCAGGCAGTTGCTCTTGTCGTTGGCGGGCAGCTTCACCGTGTCGCCGTCGAGCACGAACTGCGCACCGCCGATGCGGTTGGCATAGCGGCCTATGGCTGCCCCGAAGTCGCTGGAGATGTTGAGGTAGTCGGCAATGCTGTCGAAGCCCAGCACCACGTCGCGGAAGGTGCCGTCCCTGTCGGGCACGTCGACAGACACGATGCGCCCGCCGAAGTTGGTGATGCACACCTCCATGCCGCCCTTGTTGCGCAGCGTGTAGAGGGCTACGGGCTTGTTGTTGACGGTGGTCATGAACTTCGCTGGGTCAAGACCCGACTGCGTGAGTTGTGTGGCGTTGCCGTCGCTTGCCGACGGCGAGCAGCTGCACAGTGCTGCCATAAGGGCGGTCACGGCGAGTGCAGCCAACGATGATGTAGACAGATGTTTCATATCCATTTGTATATCCTTTATTGTCAAGTGCGGCAAAGTTAGGCCTTTCCCCACTGAAAAAAAAGAACGGCCGTGCTTTAATTCCGACGGCAGAAACCCATATATTTGTGTCTTGTAACAAAGGATATGGACAGAAGAACCCTACATACAGCCCTTGCCGCCGTGCTGCTGACGCTCCTTGCACCGCCCCTCGTGAGGGCGCAGGAGCAGCCGCACTATCCCCAGCCGTTCGACTTCCCCGTGGCCTTTGCCGGCAACTTCGGCGAGCTCCGCTCCAACCACTTCCATGCGGGGCTTGACTTCAAGACGCAGGGCGCGGTGGGCAAGCCCGTCCGTGCGCAGGCCGACGGCTACATCTCGCGCATCCGCGTCAACACGGGGTCGGGCTATGTGCTGAACGTGATGCACGGCGACGGCCACGAGCTGATCTACCGCCATCTGTCGCGCTTCACGCCCGACATCGACCGCCGCGTCAAGGAGCAGCAGTATGCCAACGAACGGTGGGAGGGCATAGACATCGTGCCCGCGCCGGACGAATATCCCGTCGCCGCCGGACAGACCATAGCCTACAGCGGCAACACCGGCTACTCCATGGGGCCGCACCTGCATCTTGACGTTGTGGAGACAGCCACCGACGAGTTCATAGACCCGCTGCCGTTCTTCGCCGCCGCCGTCAGCGACCACACGCCGCCGACCGCCGAAGGCATCATGGTGTTCCCGCAGACGGGGCAGGGCGTGGTGGACGGACAGACCGAAGCCCGTGCCTATCCGGCGAAGCCGCAACGCGCCATCACGGCGTGGGGACTGATTGGCGTGGGGCTGAAAGCCTACGACCACATGGAGGGCGTGAGCAACCGCTATGGCGTGAAGTACGTGACGCTCGAGGTGGACTCCGCAGTGGTGTTCACCAGCACCGTCGACCGCTTTGCCGAGAGCGAGAACCTGTATATCAACTCATGGACCGAGGGACAGTATATGAAGTCGTTCGTTGAGCCTGGCAACCGTCTGCGCATGCTGCGTGCCATGAACGGACAGCGCGGACTCGTCAGCATCGACGAGGAGCGTCCCTACCGCTTCCGCTACACCATGACCGACGGACTGGGCAACACCTCGCACCTCAGCTTCACCATCACCGGCCGCAAGAGCGACATCCCCGAGCCGCACGCCACGCACATCTTCCGCTGGGACCGTACCAACACGTTGCAGGAGCCAGGGCTGGACCTGATCATCCCGCGCGGCCGCCTATATGACGACGTATGTCTTGACTACAGCGTCAGCGGCAATCCCGCGGACCTGTCGTCGACCTACCGCATCACGCGCCGCCGCGTCTTCATGCACGGCGATGCCGAGCTGCGCATCGGCGTGCGCCGTCTGCCTGTGGCCGACACCACGAAATACTACATTGCGACCGTCCTGCCCGACGGAAAGCTGGGCAGCGTAGGCGGCAAGTACAGCGGCGGGTTCGTCAGCACACGCATACGCCGCCTGGGCACCTTCAAGGTGGCTGTCGACACCGTGGCTCCGGCCATCGTGCCCGTGCGTCCGCAGTCGTGGCGCAGTGCCGGCAGGGTGCAGCTGCGCGTCACCGACGGACAGACGGCTGTCGCCTCATTCCGTGGCACCATAGACGGCGAGTATGCCCTCTTCGGCAACTACAACTCCGCGTCGCCGGTGCTGACGTGCATACTCGACCCCGACCGCGTGAGGCGCGGCACCACACACACGCTCGTCTTCACCGCCACCGACCAGTGTGGCAACACAGCCACGGAGACGATGACATTCACATGGTAGCAAGCACACACATATATATACTAAAGGAGACAAGAACCAAATAAACATATAGAATCATGATTGTGAAGAAACTTCTGTTGGGCGTGCTGATGGCTTCAGCCGCCACATTCAACGCCTTGGCGTGCACCAACCTGATTGTCGGCAAGAACGCATCCGCCGACGGATCGGTGCTCATTTCCTATTCCGCCGACTCCTACGGCATGTTCGGCTTCCTCTATCACTCGCCTGCCGGAAAGCACGAGAAGGGCGAGATGATGGATGTCATCAACTGGGAAAACGGCCGCCACATGGGGCAGATAGCACAGGCGGAGCAGACATACAACGTCGTGGGCAACATCAACGAAAACCAGGTGTCGATAGGCGAGACCACCTTCGGCGGCCGCCACGAGCTGGTAGACACCACGACGGGCATCATCGACTACGGGTCGCTCATCTACATCGCGCTGCAGCGTTCGCGCACCGCCCGTGAGGCCATACAGATCATGACCGACCTCGTGCGCGAATACGGCTATGCCAGCGGCGGCGAGTCGTTCACCATTGCCGACCCCAACGAGGTGTGGATCATGGAGATGATAGGCAAGGGACCTGGCATACGCGGTGCCGTGTGGGTCGCCGTGCGCATCCCCGACGACTGCATCGCCGCCCATGCCAACCAGAGCCGCATCCACAAGTTCAACCTCAACGACAAGGAGAACGTGCTCTATGCCTCCGACGTCATCTCGTTTGCACGTGAGAAGGGATACTTCGACGGCGTGAACAGCGAGTTCGACTTTGCCAATGCCTACAACCCGATAGACTTCGGCGGACTGCGTGCCTGCGAGTCGCGCGTGTGGAGCTACTTCAACCGCTTCACCGACCGTGGCAGTGAGTTCCTGCCCTACATCGAGGGCAAGAGCAGCGAGCCGATGCCCCTCTATGTCAAGCCCAACAGGAAGCTCTCCGTGCGCGACGTGCAGGACATGATGCGCGACCACTATGAGGGCACGCCGCTCGACATCACGCAGGATGTCGGTGCCGGCATCTACCACTCGCCCTACCGCCTGTCGCCGCTGACGTTCGAGGCCGACGGACAGAAATACTTCAACGAACGCCCCATCTCCACGCAGCAGTCGGCATGGGTCTTCGTGTCGCAGCTGCGTCAGAACCTGCCCGATGCTGTCGGCGGCATCCTGTGGTTCGGCACGGACGATGCCAACATGACCGTCTACACCCCGATATACTGCTGCACCGACATCGTGCCTGATGTCTACAAGGACGGCATCGATGGAGCAGGGGAGACCTCCTTCTCTTTCAACAGTGCGTTCTGGGTGATGAACTGGGTTGCAAACATGGTCTATCCGCGCTATGACCTCATGATCGACGATGTGCGTGCCATACAGTCAGGACTGGAAGACAACTACTTCGCATCGCAGAAGAGCGTGGAAGATGCAGCCGTGAAGCTGCTGGAGTCTGACCCCGAAGCCGGACGTGCGTTCCTCACACAGTACAGCGTCAGCGTGTCCGAAGATGCCATAAGCACATGGCGCAAGCTGGGCGAATATCTCGTCGTGAAATACAACGACGGTGTCATCAAGCGCATGCCGGCAGACAACCTGATAGGCCGCAGCACCAAGCAGCCCGAGCGTCCGCTGGTACGTCCTGGATTTCCCGAGGAGTTCAAGAAGGAGATTGCACGCCAGACGGGCGACAGATATAAAGTATATGACATTACGAACCCCTAAACTAATCAGAGACACACATATGGAAAACAATGAATTGATCGAACAGGTGACAGCGCGTGCCCGCCAGTGGCTCACGCCGTCCTACGACGCTCAGACACAGGCTGAGGTCAGACGGATGCTTGACAATCCGGACAAGACAGAACTGATAGACAGCTTCTACAAGGTGCTCGAGTTCGGCACGGGCGGTCTGCGCGGCATCATGGGAGCCGGCAGCAACCGCATGAACATCTATACCGTCGGCACAGCCACACAGGGATTTGCCAACTACCTGAACCGCAACTTCAAGGGCAGGGAACGGATAACGGTTGTCGTCGGCCATGACTGCCGCAACAACAGCCGCCTCTTTGCCGAGGCTGTGGCAAACATCTTCTCGGCAAACGGCATCAACGTGCTGCTCTTCGAGAGCCTGCGCCCCACGCCCGAAATCAGCTTCGCCATACGCCACTACGGTGCACAGGGCGGCGTGAACGTCACTGCCAGCCACAACCCGAAGGAGTATAACGGCTACAAGGCATACTGGGAAGACGGCGCACAGGTGCTCGCGCCACACGACACGGGCATCATCGACGAGGTGAACAAGGTGAAGGTCGAGGACGTGAAGTTCCAGGGCAACCCTGACCTGATCCGTATCATCGGCGGCGAGACCGACTACGACTACATGACAGCCGTCCGCGAAGCAATGATAGACCAGGAGGTGATCAGGAGGCAGAAGGACCTGAACATTGTCTACAGCCCCATGCACGGTGCCGGACGTGTCGTCGTCCCGCTGTGCCTGCGCAGCTGGGGCTTCGAGAACATCAATGTGGTGCCTGAGCAGATGGTCATCGACGGCAATTTCCCGACCGTTGTCAGTCCGAATCCGGAGAATCCGGAGGCCATGACGCTGGGCATCAAGCTGGGCACCAAGCTCAACGCAGACCTCGTGATTGCTTCCGACCCCGATGCCGACCGCCTTGCCATCGTCTGTCGCAACGACAAGGGAGAGTGGGTCATCATCAACGGCAACCAGACGGTCATGATGTTCTGCTACTACATCATAAAGAACAAGATTGCACTGGGGCAGCTCCGCCCCACGGACTTCCTGGTCAAGACCATCGTCAGCACCGAGGTCATCGCCGAAATGGCAAGGAAGAACCACGTCGAACTGCGCGACTGCTACACGGGCTTCAAGTGGATTGCACGCGAGATAGCCATCAGCGAGGGCAAGCAGAAGTACATCGGCGGCGGTGAGGAGAGCTTCGGCTTCCTGCCCTACGACAAGGTGCGCGACAAGGACGCTCCCGCCTCCATCTGCCTCATCTGCGAGATTGCCGCCTGGGCCAAGGACCACGGCAAGACGCTCTACGACCTGCTTGCCGACATATACTGTGAGTATGGCTTCTCAAAGGAGTTCACCGTCAACGTCGTCAAGCCTGGACGCACCGGCGCACAGGAGATACAGCAGATGATGGACACCCTGCGCCACAATCCGCCCAAGGAAATAGCCGGCTCACGGGTTGTCACCGTCAAGGACTACGGGACGCTCCGTCAGACGGTCGACGGGGTGGAGAGCGACATCGTGATGCCGACGACCTCCAACGTGCTCCAGTTCTTCACCGAGGACCACACCAAGGTGTCTGTCCGTCCGTCGGGCACGGAGCCGAAGATCAAGTTCTACATCGAGGTGAAGGGACACATCGGCGGTGTCGGCGACATGGATGCAGCCAATGCCGCTGCCGACAAGAAAATCGAGGCTGTCCGCCGGACACTCGGCATCTGAGACACAAGCATTAAGTAACCTTAAACGACTAAAGACAATGAAAAGACTGATTATGAGACAGGCGGCAGCACTGCTTGCCGCAGGAGCACTGTCGGTGGCAACAGCGCCGACAGCCGAAGCACAACAGCGCAGCTTCCTCCCGCCCACCATGGGCTGGAGCTCGTGGAACACCTTTGCCCTCGACATCAACGAAGATGTCATCTGCGGACAGGCCGACCAGATGGTGGCCAAGGGACTTGACAAAGTGGGCTACAGGTACATCAACATCGACGACGGCTACTGGGACGGACGCGGAAGCGACGGCAACCTCATCGTCAACACCAAGCTCTTCCCCAACGGCATGAAGCACGTCGCCGACTACATCCACAGCCTCGGCCTCAAGGCCGGCATCTACTCCGATGCGGGCGACAACACCTGCGGCTCGGGCAACAAGAAGGCCTACGGGCTGAACGTCGGACTTGCAGGACACGAGCAGCAGGACAGCAGGCTGTACTTCAACGACTGGGGCTACGACTTCATCAAGGTGGACTTCTGCGGCGGCAATCACCTCGGTCTTGACGAGCGCAAGCAGTACACGAAGATAAGCGAGGCCATCGCCCAGTGTGAGAAGGAGACGGGACGCAAGATTGTCTTCAACGTGTGCCGCTGGGCATACCCTGGTACATGGATCAGCGGCGTGTCCGACTCATGGCGCACCACGGGCGACATCACCAACTCGTGGCGTCGTCCCGAAGACCTGTCGTGGGCAAACGGTGTCAGGGAGATAGTGCTCGAGAACCTCTACATACAGGCATACACCGGCGGCGGACACTACAACGACATGGACATGCTCGAGATCGGACGACTGAACGATGCCGATGCCGAACGTACGCACATGGCATACTGGTGCATCGCCAGCTCGCCCCTGCTCATCGGGTGCGACATGAGCACGCTCAGCGACGAGACACTGGCACTGCTGAAGAACACCGACCTCATCGCCATGAACCAGGATGTGCTGGGCATAGGTGCTCCGGTGGTGCAGCGTGAGGGCGATGTCTACGTCGTGGCCAAGGACATGGAGCAGCTCCACGGTCCCAAGCGTGCCGTCGTGGTCATGAACCTCACCGACCGCCAGCAGACCATCGCCGTCGACCTCAAGGCATTGCAGTATCAGGGCACGGTCAGCGTGCACGACTGCTTCAGCAAGGCCGACACCCGCGAGAGCGGCAGCACCATGACCGTCACCATCCCCGCCCACGGCTCTCAAGCCTATATCCTCAGCGGCACACGTTGTGACAAGACCCTCTATCAGGCCGAGGAAGCGTGGCTCCACGACTATCAGGAAATCTCCGACAAGAAGACGGCAATGCCGATGATGAACGCTGCCGCCGACCAAGGGGTCTACGTCGGCAACATCGGCTGGCGCGACAGCAACTACCTGGAGTGGCGTGACGTGCACGTCGCCAAGGCGGGCAAGTACAGGCTCTCGTTCAGGTATGCCTCTGCCAAGGACCGCGACATGAATGTCTCCGTAAACGGACGTGCGGTGAAGAACTTCACCGGACTCAACAGCGGCAGCTGGGATGCGCAGTGGTCTGTCTGCACCGTCGATGTCGACCTCAAGGCAGGAACCAACACCGTCTCCATCGCCAATGCCGACGACTACGCGCCCAACATCGACAGCATGAGCGTCGAGAAGCTGTAAGTCTGCTCGGTCAGAACGCGCGGGCGTCAGAGTGCAAGAACAGCCGACTTTTGTGTAAGAGCCATAGAGAGCACGACACTTACCTTTGTTCCCAAGTAAAAAACGTATTGTTTAATCTTGAAACGAAGGACAAGTGATTATGAAAAGACTTTCTGTTATTCTGTCGGCACTGCTGCTGACGCTCGGCGTTTGGGCACAGAGACAACCGCAATTCCCCGCATTCTCGAACAAGACCCACACGGCTGAAGAACAGCCGTTTGCAGACCTGTCGCAGCGCGTGTGGGACCTGATGGCGGCAAAGGACACGGCACAGCTGTCGGCAATCTTCCACCCGCAATGCGAGTTTGTGCACATGGGCGGCTACTGGGACACGCCGCAGGAACTGGCCACCATCGGTGGCGGAATGATTCACTACAAGCATGCCGAGGTCTACGGTGTGGACGTGAAGAAGATAAACGACAGCAATTGGGCCGTCTACAGCACGATTGTGCTCGACGCGGTTGTCGGTGGGCAGACCACCAGCCACCCGTTCTTCACCACCCAGGTGTTTACGCTTGAGGGCGGCAAGTGGCTCCTTGCATCGTTTGTCTTCACCACGAGGGTGATGGGGCCAGGCATCGAGATGCCCGCAAGACCGCAGCAGAACTGAGAGGAAAGGGAAACAACACAACGGTGAGGTGTGCCGCTATTCGCGAAACGCGGATGGCGGCATCCCTAAGTTGTTGCGCACGAAGCGCGTGAAATAGGCCGGCGACGAGAATTCGAGCATGTCCGAGATCTCCGTCAACGACAGCTTCTTCTCGAGCAGCAGATGGCGTATGTGCAGTGCAGTGAAGCGGTTTATCCAGTAGTTTGCAGCCATGCCGCTGGTCTGCTTGCAGACTTCTGACAAATATTTGGCAGTGACACACAGCTTGTCGGCATAGAAGCCGATGTCCCGCCGCTGCATGTAGTGGCCTTCTTCGAGCAGCGCGATGAAGCGGTTCATCAGCTCGCTGTTCTGCAGGCTGATGTCGCGCATCCCATAGTGTGAGGCATGAAACTCGTAGAAGTCAAGGAAGAGCATGCGCGTGACGCTTTCCATAATGTCTTGCTGGAAATGGTGGTGCGTCTGTGACAGCCGTTCCTCCACATCGGCATAGTCGCGGCAGCACTGCTGCAACTGTGCAGGCTCAAGCGGTATTATAGGGTTGTTGAAGAGCGAGAGCACACCGAAAACGTCGTAGTTGTTCTTGGGCGTACACGTCCGCAGGAACTCCTGGACGACGTAGATGACGGTGCACTGGAAATCACACGATCCCTGCCCTGGATCAACAAATTCTGCCGACGGCACAATCATCAGCTCACCGCTACGCAGTGTCATCGGTTCGCCGTTGAACGTGAAGTCATACTGCCCCTGGAGGCACAGCACGTGTGCCACATATCCTGCCACCTCCTCCGTGCCAAAGCGGTGTGCGTCGTGGTCAATGATGATGTTCTTCGAGTCGAATGTCATGGTTCAGCCGCTGTTTGCCTGACGCAAAGTTAGCGTAAAAATCAAAATATGGCAGAAATCTCACCTTCTTGATTATCTTTGTAGCCGGACGAACCGCCACATGACATGTAAATTTCATCAACGGGTCACCTGAGCAAATAACAAACAATACTAACGATTATGAAAAGGGAACTATTGCTTATTGCTGCGTTCATCGGCCTGACAACAGCGGCTTCAGCCCAGAAAAAGATGGGCATCTTCAACCACTTCGGAGCCGGAGTTGAAGTAGGTACTACGGGTATCGGTTTTGAAATAGGAAGCTGCCTCACGGACTACGTGCAGGTGCGTGCCGGCCTGTCAGTGATGCCCTCGTTCACTGTCGACGATATCGATGTCGACCTGAACATCAGCAACAGCGACTGGGCTGTCGTAAGCCAGACACAGGGTTCGCCTCTCTATGGTGAGACGAAGCCCACCAACCTGCTGATTGCGGGCAAGGTGACGAAGACCGATGGCAAGTTCCTCGTCGACGTATTCCCGTTCAAAAGCTCATCGTTCCACGTCACGACGGGATTTTACGTCGGCAACTCCAAACTCATAGATGTGTATAACACAAACAGCCAGGGCATACTTGCCAAGATCAGCGATTACAACGAACATCCATACCCACAGGTTGGAGAGATCGGTCTTGCCGTTGGCGACTATCTCATTACCCCCGACGCTGACGGTACGGCAAATGCCCTCGTCAAGGTAGGCTCGTTCAAGCCTTATGTCGGCATCGGTTTCGGACGTGTCGTCCCGAAGAAGACGCGCCTCGCCTTCGCTTGCGACCTCGGCGTGCAGTTCTGGGGAACACCTGAAATATGGTTGCAGGACACGAAGCTGGACAAGGACACGAACATTGACGGTGACGGCGGTTCCATCATAAAAACATTCTCAAAGATTACCGCCTATCCTTGCTTGAGCTTCCGCCTCACCGGCAGGATACTGTAAACCGGAGCGTAAAATCCACTCGATTCCAACGATATATATTCGTGGGGGGCAGGAAGGGCGACTACATAGCCACGAACACCTCTATTCACGACAGTTTCCATTTTGGAAACAGTTGCTTTTTTTTGTAACTCGCCTTCCATATATATGTTGTTCAGATGTTTGCTTATGGCAGGCACGCCCACGCCAAAGATTTGCGCCATGGCTTTTTGTGTACACCATAGTGTTTCATCTTTCACCACGACCTCTACTGCCCCGAGTCCGTTGGGCATTTCGTATTGAATGGTTCTTATTTCGTTCATACCTCTTTGATTTTTGAATTAGGAATTAGGAATTAGGAATTGAGGTTTTGCGCTGTTGACTTTGTGATGCTGCTTAGAAGTTTACGTAGTTCTATACAGTCATTGCATATCGACTGAAACTCTTTGTCTTCCAAATAACCTGTTTCTTCCATCAATTCTAACCAATACTGCGTTTCAACACACTCCTTGAAAGCAATATGCATCTTAGAGAGAAAATCTTTTTTGCTTACAGCACACAAGGCCTCTGCTACATTAGCCCCAATGCTCGTGCCACTACGCAACAATTGCTTAGACAAGACAAACTCCTGTTTGTTCTTGCAAACATATTGATAAAGCCTTATGATGCGTACAGCAAAAGCCTTAGATTTATTCTCAACCACATTATCTTTCATAATTCCTCATTCCTCATTTCTAATTAGATAATTCGACAAACGCAGTTTGGCGCAAAGGTTTTGAATATCTGTTCGAAGTTGGTGGCGGTTGAGT
>CAVERK010000078.1:0-11446 GCA_963618035.1 bacterium | reverse complement strand
TTCTGATACTCCTCGGCTGTGGCTTCGCTTACCTCCGTGTATCGGTATTATAGCATAAATAAAGGCGTGCCGCACGCGGCACGCCCTCTCTAATGTCTGGCTTGAACCGGCAAGCAGTCTCACTTGCTCTGGTTCTCGGGACGCAACTGGCGTACGGTCTCCGCTGTGCGCCACATCTCGCTGTCGTGCATCGCCTTCAGCTCACCGTTCAGCTTCTCACGATAGTCCGTCTTGGAGTTGCTGTCTATGGATATCTGTGCCTCATTGCCGCTCTTCACGCTTTCATACAGCTGCTCGACAACCGGCTTGATGGCATCGTGGAAACGCGGTGCCCAGTCCAGTGCGCCGCGCTGCGCCGTGGTGGAGCAGTTGGCATACATCCAGTCCATTCCCTTCTCGGCGAACAGCGGCATCAGAGACTGCGTAAGCTCCTCGACCGTCTCGTTGAACGCCTCCGAAGGAGTGTGTCCGTGCTCGCGCAGGGTCTCATACTGTGCCGACAGCAGTCCCTGGATGGCACCCATCAGAGAGCCGCGCTCGCCGGTCAGGTCAGACACGGCCTCGCGCTGGAATGTGGTCTCGAACAGATAGCCCGAGCCGATGCCGATGCCGAGAGCCAGCGTGCGGTCAAGAGCCTTGCCCGTGGCATCCTGATAGACGGCATAGGAGGAGTTGATGCCGCGACCCTCGAGGAACATGGAGCGCAGCGACGTGCCCGAACCCTTGGGTGCAACCATTATGACATCGACATCCTTCGGTGGCACGCATCCTGTGCGGTCGCTCCATGTGATAGCAAATCCGTGGGAGAAGTACAGGGCGTTGCCTGGCTTGAGGCACTTCTCGATTGTAGGCCAGACGCTCATGACGGCTGCGTCGGAGAGCAGGCACATGACGATGGTTCCCTTCTCTGCTGCCTCCTCAATGGAGAACAGGGTCTTGCCAGGCACCCATCCGTCGGCCACTGCCTTGTCGTATGTCTTGCCCTGACGCTGGCCCACAATCACGTTAAACCCATTGTCGCGCAGGTTCTGCGACTGTCCAGGGCCCTGGACACCATAACCCAACACTGCGATTGTCTCATCCTTCAGGATTTCACGAGCTTTCTCCAATGGGAACTCTTCGCGTGTCATCACTTCCTCGATGACACCTCCAAAATTCATTTTTGCCATTTCTTACAGTTTTTGTGTGGCACCCTAACGTGCCACGTGGTTTAACTAAAATATGTTTATTGTCGTTTTCTGTCTTGCATAATCATCCTGGAGCGTGCCACGACCTCCGTGCCGTTCTTGCGTATCTCGACGTTGAAGCAGTCCGCGCCGTCCCTGTCGACGAAGAAGTGCAGGCTGTCGCCGTCGAACGTCTCGGCCACGTAGGCAATCTCGAACCGCCGCACGGACTTCTCCCTGTACAGGCTCACGGGGAAGAGGTCGAGCACGTGCTCGATGTAGCGTATGCTGTTGACGTGGCCGTTGATGTCTATGTCGCTGTACTTCACGTCCACGACCGCTGCCGGCTCGGTGCTCTCCACCTTTATCCTCGACGGCTTGTCGATGGGACACGGCTTGTCACACAGATAGTCGGTGATGTTGCTGCCGTGTATCGCCGACAGGTCGGCAGGCTTGCGCGTATTGGCATTTATCATAGCCCACACCGACTTGCCGTAGGCGATGGTCTGTCCGTCCTTGTCGAGCACAGCGAAGTTGCGGTCGGTGAACAGACGGTAGACGCTCTCCACCCATGTCTGAATGGAGAACGGCTCATACTGCACGGGCAGGTCATACAGCTCAATGGCCAGGCGCGACAGCACCCACGTGTAGTTCTCGCTGTTAAGCCGCTTCATGCCGAAGCCACGGTCGGCGGCATGGAAGCCGGCGGCGTTCAGCATCTGGTTGCCGAGTACGCCGAGCGTGAGGTGTCCCGTGAAATCCACATGGAACGGCTCTGCAACGAACCGGTATGTTCCAATCTTCTCTTCCGCCATCACGGTCTCACTCCTTGTTGCCCTCCGTCAGTCTTGCAGCGTCGCGCTTTGCCTCGCGATCCGCCAGATAGTCGTTCACGCGCTCCCTGTAGTCCGTCGTTATGGCTATCCTGCCCGAGCGCACGAACTGCAGCACGCATTTCTGGGCTGCCAGTTCCTGGTTCAGGCTTGTTATCTCGTCACTCATGCCGTCCTTCTCGACGATGGAGTACACGGGATTCACCTCTACGATGCGTGCCGAATAGCGGCGTATCACCTTCGAGATCTCCTTGTTCTTCTCCAGTACGGGTGTCGACACCTTATATAGTGCCACCTCGTGCTGGTAGATCTCGCCGTCCGTGAAGTAGTGCGCATGAATCACATCTATCTTCTTCTCTATCTGCTTCGTCACGCGCTCTATCGTGTCAGGCTCCGACCATGCCGTTATGGTGTACTTGTGCACGCCCTTTATCGACGATGCCGACACATTGAGGCTCTCGATGTTTATCTGCCTGCGTGTGAAGACCGCCGTCACCTGGTTCAGCACACCTGCCACGTTCTCCGAATGTACTATTATCGTGTACAGTTTCTTTCCCGAATTTGCTGTCATTCTCTCTATGTATGTACCTTGTTGTCTGTGCGTTTCCTAATTCTCTGTCTCAAGCATGATGTCGCTTATCGAGCTGCCAGGAGGTGTCATCGGCAGTATGTTCTCTTCCTCGATGACACAGGCCTCGAGCAGGAACGGCCCGTCGGTGGAGAGCATGGTGTCCACAGCTCCGGCCAGCTCCCCGCGCTTCGTCACCCTTACGGCCTTGATGCCATAGGCATCGGCAATCTTCATATAATCGGGGTTCATCATGTGCGTGAACGAGTAGCGGCGGTTGTAGAACATCTCCTGCCACTGGCGTACGTTGCCGAGGAAGTTGTTGTTGAGCAGAATGATCTTGACCGGCGACTTCTGCTCCATGATTGTGCCAAGCTCTTCTATCGTCATCTGCATGCCGCCGTCACCGACGAAGAGGCACACCGTCCTGTCCGGCGCACCGAATGTGGCTCCTATGGCAGCCGGCAGTCCGAAGCCCATGGTTCCCAGTCCGCCGGATGTCACCATGCTGCGGCGTTTCATCAGGTGGAAGTAGCGTGCCGACGTCAGTTGGTTCTGTCCCACGTCCGTCACGAGCACAGCCTCGTGCTTCGTGGCTTCGGCAACGGCATTCACAACCTCGCCGTAGGTCATGGCCTCCGATGTGGGGTTCAGCTCGCCCTTTATGACCTTGTCATACTCCAGCTTCTCGTATGTCTTGAAGCTGTCGGCCCAGCGCGTGTGCTTGGTGGGCTTCAGCAGTTTCGTCACCTCTGCCAGCGTCTTCTTGCAGTCGCCCAGGACAGCGAGGTCGGTCTTGACATTCTTGTTTATCTCCGCAGGGTCGATGTCGAAGTGTATCACCTTTGCCTGCTTTGCGTAGTTCGGCACATAACCTGTGACGCGGTCGCTGAAGCGCATGCCTACGGCAATCAGCACATCACACTTGTTCGTGTTGACGTTAGGGCCTATGTTGCCGTGCATGCCCAGCATGCCTTTGTTGAGCGGATGATTGTAGGGCATCACCGACAGGCCCAGCATTGTCTCGCCGAAGGGCAGGTCTGCCTTCTCCACAAAAGCCTTCAGCTCGTCCTGGGCGTTGCCCAGCTCCACGCCCTGTCCCACGAGCACAAACGGACGTTTGGCCTCGTTTATCATCTCGGCGGCAGTCTTCACCGCGTCCTTGTCGACCTCGGGCACAGGTCTGTAGCTGCGTATGTAGTCGATCTTGATCGGTTCGTACTCCGTCAGCTCGTCCTGCACGTTCTTCGGGAAGTCCAGCACCACAGGTCCAGGCCGTCCGCTCTTGGCTATGTAGAACGCACGTGCGATGGCACTTGCCACGTCGTCGGCACGGCGTATCTGATAGCTCCACTTCGACACGGGCTGTGTCAGTCCCACCCAGTCCACTTCCTGAAAGGCATCGGTGCCGAGGGCCGACATTCCCACCTGTCCGGCAATGACCACTATCGGGGTACTGTCGAGCATGGCATCGGCGATGCCTGTCAGCGTGTTCGTGGCTCCAGGGCCGCTCGTCACAAGACACACGCCCACCTCGCCCGACACGCGGGCAAAGCCCTGTGCGGCATGCACGGCTCCCTGCTCGTGGCGCACCAGCACGTGCTTTATCTTGTCCAGATGGTCATACAGTGTGTCGTATACCGGCATGATACCGCCACCAGGGTAGCCGAATATCGTCTTCACGCCGTGGGCCTCGAGCGATCGGATGAACGCTTCAGAACCTTTTATCTTCTCTTTTGCCATATCTGTCTTCTTATTTGTTCTTAGATCAATCTGACTGCGCCCTTGTCGGCCGAGCTGACCATAGAGGCGTATGCCCTCAGACTCTTGGGCACCTCGCGCTGTCTTGTCACCGGCTGCTGCTGACGCTGTGCCAGCTCCTCGTCGCTCAGCTTCACGTTGATGGAGCGCGACGGTATGTCAATCTCGATGATGTCGCCGTCCTTGATCTTGCCGATGTTGCCGCCGGCAGCCGCCTCCGGCGATATGTGGCCTATGCTCAAGCCCGACGTGCCACCGCTGAAACGTCCGTCGGTTATCAGTGCACAGGCCTTGCCGAGGTGACGCGACTTGATGTATGATGTCGGGTACAGCATCTCCTGCATCCCAGGACCGCCCTTGGGACCTTCGTTGGTGATGACGACCACGTCGCCTGCCACCACGCGCTTCTCGTCGAGGATACCCTCACAGGCAGCCTCCTGCGAGTCGAACACCTTTGCCGGTCCGCAGAAGTGGAACAGGCTCTCGTCCACTCCGGCAGTCTTTATCACACAGCCGTCCTGCGCGATGTTACCCTTGAGCACAGCCAGTCCGCCGTCCTTGGTGTAGGCATGCTGAAGGTCGCGGATGCACCCCTCGGCACGGTCGGTGTCGAACTCCTTATAATATGTCTCCTGCGAGCCAAGCTCGTTGCTGAAGCGGTCGGCCGGTGCGCTGAGGTAGATGCGCCGAGCCTCATCAGACACATGGTCTGTCTCCACGGTGTACTTCTCGATTTCTTCTGCCAGCGTCATGCCGTCGACACGTTTCAACGACGTGTCCACAAGACCACCCTTGGCCAGCTGCTGCATTATGGCAACGATGCCTCCGGCACGTCCCACGTCCTGCACATGATATTTGTTGGTGTTCGGTGCCACCTTGCACAGACAGGGCACCTTGCGGCTCAGACTGTCGATGTCGTCCATCCTGAAGTCCGCCCCACCCTCGTGCGCCACAGCCAGCAGGTGCAGCACAGTGTTCGTGGAGCCGCCCATGGCGATGTCGAGCGACATGGCATTGAGGAACGCCTGCCGCGTGGCAATGCTGCGCGGCAGCACACTTTCGTCGCCGTCTTCGTAGTACTTGTACGCATTCTTCACCACCAGCCGTGCAGCCTCCTGCATCAGCCGCTTGCGGTTGGCGTGCGTCGCCAGCACCGTTCCGTTGCCAGGCAGAGCCAGGCCGATAGCCTCGTTAAGGCAGTTCATCGAGTTGGCGGTGAACATGCCCGAGCAGCACCCGCATCCAGGGCATCCCGTCTGCTCCAGCTCCGCCAGGTCTGCGTCGGAGAAGGACTTGTCCGCCCCTTTCACCATCAGGTCAATCAGATCCACCTGACTGCCCTTGTAGTGTCCTGCCTCCATAGGCCCGCCCGACACGAACACGGTCGGTATGTTCAGCCTCATGGCAGCCATCAGCATTCCTGGCGTAATCTTGTCGCAGTTGCTGATGCACACCAGGGCATCGGCCTTGTGGGCGTTGACCATATACTCGACAGAGTCGGCAATGATGTCGCGCGAGGGCAACGAATACAACATTCCGTCGTGCCCCATTGCGATGCCGTCGTCAATGGCTATGGTGTTGAACTCGGCCGCAAAGCAGCCCAGCTTCTCTATCTCCTGCTTCACTATCTGTCCGGCTTCATGCAGGTGCACGTGCCCTGGAACGAACTGTGTGAACGAATTGGCGATGGCAATAATGGGTTTCCCCATCTGCTCGCGCTTCATGCCATTGGCCACCCATAAGGCTCTGGCACCCGCCATGCGGCGGCCCTGGGTGCTGAACGAACTACGTAACTGGTGTTTCATCTCTTGTCTTTTATCTTTACCATACCAAAAGAGCCTTTCTGCACATGTCGTGAAGAAAGGCCCAATCTTTTATTTTCCTGCTGCTACGAAACGCTATGCCAAACAGCCTTCTTCACGCTACGGGTGTTGTGACCACCACGACGTTGACGATAATAATGCTAACGGATAGCACCAATAGCTGAATGGCTGATGTGACAGTGCGCAACATCTTTAGTCTCTATTCTTGATAACGGCGACAAAGGTAGAAAGTTTTCCTAACATATACCAACATTGGCAAATATTTTATTGCGCAAAATTGTTTAATCGTAAGAAAACAGGCTCACATTATTACAAGTTGAAAGACAAGGTTGCCACAACAGAGCAAACTCGCATACAAAGGACAGCTGCGCACACGATATGCCGCAGATGCTGCAGACGGCACGTCCGTTCTCCATGGAACTGACGGCTGCGTTCAAGTTCTGAAGGTGCGCATCGGAGGGGAAATGCAGCTGCCGGCAGGCATTTTGCGGTATTGCGGAAAAGGCTTACCTTTACGGCTGTAAAGAACATAACAGCATCGTTGCACAAACAAAAAACTAACAGGAAATCACATGGAACAGACTGACAACAAATTCATCTCTCTGAGCTACAAGCTCTACACCATAGAAGACGGCGACAAGGATCTGGCCGAGGAGACGACAGACAAAAAGCCGTTCGACTTCATCTCGGGGCTGGGTCTGACGATACCGGCCTTTGAGGAACAGGTCTGCGGACTGAAGGCCGGCGACAGCTTCGACTTCACTATAGAGAAAGGCAATGCCTACGGCGAGTATGACGACAGCCAGGTGGCAACACTGCCCAAGAAGACATTCGAAATCGACGGACAGTTCGACGACGAGCACATAGTCGAGGGAGCCATAATCCCGCTGATGACCGCCGACGGACAACGCTTCAACGGGAGCGTGAGCGCAATCACCGACACGGAGGTGACGGTCGACCTCAACCACCCGCTCGCCGGATGTGACCTGCAGTTTGTGGGCAAGGTCATCGAGTCACGCCCTGCCACAAAGCAGGAAGTGGAGCAGATGAAGAAGATTCTGAGCGGCGAAGGAGGCTGCGGCTGCGGAGGCAACTGCGACGGCGGGTGCAAGAGTGAAGGCAGCTGTGGCGGATGCGGCGGATGCTGACAGACACAGACACACTATGAGCAAAGGCAGCCCTAACGGCTGCCTTTATGCGTCATAATATCGAGCACCATGCGGTCGGTCTCGTTCATGCCACGGCAGCCAATGTCGGTGAGGTTGCGTATCGAGGCATCCACATCGTCGTCGATGATGCCTTCAAGGCTTGTGACATGGCGGTTCTCCATGGCCATCACCGCCGACAGGACTGCGGTCGACACGCCCGTGGTCACCTTCAGCGAACAGCTGGGCTTGGCTCCGTCGCATATCATGCCGGCAATGTTCGCAATCATGTTCTTGACAGCATAGGTAATTTGTTGGTACGTACCGCCCATGAGGTACGTGATGCCGCAGCTCGACCCTGTGGATGCCACGACGCAGCCGCAGAGGGCGGACAGCCTGCCGAGGCTCTGCTTGATGTGTATGACCGTCAGATGGCTGAGCGTCAGCGCACGCACCAGCTCCTCGTGGCTTCTGTGCGTCTCTTCGGCGTAGACCACCACGGGGTTCGTGCACGAGATGCCCTGGTTGCCGCTGCCAGAATTGCTCATGACAGGGATCATCGCCCCGCCCATGCGTGCGTCGCAGGCTCCCGAAGTACTGGCGAGTATGCGTGAGAAGATGCTGCGCCCCATGAGGCGTTCCTCGGTGGGGCCTTGAAGCATGCGCCCCAGCCCGTGGCCGTAGTTGCCCGTGAGGGAGTACTCGGCAGCCTTGCGGTTCAGCCGTGCCGCCTCCATGATGAACTCAATCTCTTCCAGCGGTGCCGTAGTGGCAAAGTCGTAGACGCGGCGGAACGTCAGTGGCACGTCGGCGGCATCATCGGCACCGGCTTCTCCGGCAGGACGACGCTTGTCGAGCGACACCTCGCCGTCGAGACTAAGGAACACGAAGTCGGTGTGTCCGCCGGCAATGACAGCCACGGCCTCATGCCCGTCGGCACGGCAACGTGCTTCGGCATACAGCTTCTCGGTGATGCCTTCCTTCAGGGAGATGCTTATGCGCTTCTCCGCGATATAGTCCTTGCCGCGTTCCACAGCCTCCGCCGAGCAGTCCTTGAGCACCTCGAGCCGGTATTCGGAACGGCCGATGAGCGCACCAAGGGCAACGGCTATCGGCAGCCCTATCATGCCTGTGCCAGGTATGCCCACGCCCATCGCGTTCTTCAGTATGTTGGGGCTTAGAAGCACGTCTATGTGCTGCGGCACGCAGCCCAGCAACTCCGTGGCCCGTGCCACACACAGTGCCACACACATGGGTTCGGTGCACCCTATTGCCGGCACGACCTCCCGCTTCATAAGGCTTATGATCTGCCGCCTCTCCTCTTCTGTCATTGTGTTACCAAGTTTTTCTGTTGACTGCCGCAAAATTAGCACATTCAGCAACACGAGCCTACCGCGACAGTGGCAAATCCGCCAAATGTGTCAGCTGAAGCTGACAGCTTTTTTGAACGGCAGACGGCATAAAACGGGAATTTTTGTCCGTGAAAACGCCGGTGAAAGACGGTGCGGTTGTGGACGTACAGTCAGGGAGCCTCTGGACGTACAACCTCGGAGTGCGTGGCGCACGCCTTTTTGCCGGCGGCCATATTGTATGTCGGGAAAACTGCTTACCTTTACCGCTGTCCGGCCGCCGTGGCCGGAGGAGACAGTAACCAACAAGACAGAGGAGACACAAGAGACGATGTTCAACACATTCGGCAACATATACCGCCTGACCAGCTTCGGCGAGTCGCACGGTCGGGCAATAGGCGGCATCATCGACGGATTGCCGGCAGGGATAGCCATAGACGAAGACTTCGTGCAGCACGAACTTGACCGGCGGCGGCCAGGGCAGTCGGCACTGACGACAAGCCGCAAGGAGCCGGACACGGTGGAGTTCCTGTCGGGCATCTTCGAGGGGCGGTCGACAGGCTGTCCCATCGGCTTCGCGGTGCAGAACACCAACCAGCACTCGAAAGACTACAGCGACATCCGCGACCTGTTTCGCCCGTCGCACGCGGACTACACCTATACATATAAATATGGTGTGCGCGACTATCGCGGCGGCGGACGCTCGTCGGCACGCGAGACCATAGCGCGTGTGGTCGGCGGAGCACTGGCGAAGCTGGCACTGCGGGAGCTCGGCATCAGCGTCACGGCCTACACGCGGCAGGTCGGCGACATTGCCCTCGGCGGCTGTTACAGCGACTATGACCTGACCGCCGCAGAGACAAACGACGTGCGCTGTCCTGATGCCGCGACGGCCGAGAAGATGGAGGAGCTGATACGGCAGGTGAAGGCCGACGGCGACACCATCGGCGGAACCGTGGAATGTGTTGTCCGTGGCTGTCCGCCTGGACTTGGCGAGCCTGTCTTCGGCAAGCTGCACGCCGCACTGGGGTCGGCGATGCTGGGCATCAACGCGGCGAAGGGCTTTGAATATGGCGAGGGCTTTGCCGGTATCGGCATGAGAGGCTCCGAGCAGAACGACACATTCTTCAACGACAACGGACGCATCAGCACACGCACAAACCACTCCGGCGGCATCCAAGGCGGCATCAGCAACGGACAGGACATTTATTTCCGCGTGCTGTTCAAGCCCGTGGCGACGCTGCTGCGCGAACAGGACACCGTGGACACGAGCGGCAGGGAGACAACGATCAACGTCCACGGACGGCACGACCCCTGCGTGTTGCCACGCGCCGTGCCTGTGGTTGAAGCGATGGCTGCAATGACAATATTGGACTATTACCTGATAAACAAAACCAGAAGACTATGACAGACGAGTACATCAAAGAGAACGAACAGCGGATGACTGACGAGCTGTTCAGCCTGATACGCATACCGAGCATCAGCTCCGAGCCGGAACACCACGACGACATGCTGGCGTGTGCCGCACGCTGGAAAGAACTGCTGACGGCAGCCGGAGCCGACAAGGCGGAGGTGATGCCGTCCGACGGCAACCCGC
Source organism: bacterium (assembly GCA_963618035.1). Taxonomy (GTDB): domain Bacteria; phylum Bacteroidota; class Bacteroidia; order Bacteroidales; family Bacteroidaceae; genus Bacteroides. The sequence goes on along the minus strand of CAVERK010000078.1, from coordinate 1,204 downwards.
TGGTCTATGCGGAGAAGATTGTTGACCCCAGAGCCAAGACCGTGCTGGTCTACGGACACTATGACGTGATGCCCGTGGAGCCTCTGGAGCAGTGGCAGAGCCAGCCGTTCGAGCCTGTGATACGCGACGGGCGCATCTGGGCGCGTGGAGCCGACGACGACAAGGGACAGTCGTTCCTGCAAGTAAAGGCCTTCGAGTATGTGCTGAAGAGCGGACTGCTGAAGCACAACGTGAAGTTCATCCTTGAGGGCGAGGAGGAAATAGGATCGCCAAGCCTTGAGGCGTTCTGCGAGAAGCACAAGGAACTGCTGAAATCGGACGTGATACTGGTGTCGGACACGAGCATGCTCGGCAAGGACCTGCCGTCGCTGACGACAGGACTGCGGGGACTGTGCTACTGGCAGGTGGAGGTCACAGGACCGAACCGCGACCTGCACTCGGGACACTTCGGGGGAGCAGTGGCGAACCCCATAAACGTGCTGTGCCAGATCATTGCGCGGATGACCGACGAGGACGGACGCATCACGATGCCTGGCTTCTACGACAGCGTTGCCGACGTGCCGGCAGAGGAGCGCGGAATGATAGCCCGCATACCGTTCGACGAGGAGGCATACAAGAGAGCGATAGGCGTTGACGAGCTGCAGGGCGAGACGGGCTACAGCACGATAGAGCGGAACAGCTGCCGCCCGTCGTTCGACGTATGCGGCATCTGGGGCGGATATACCGGCGAGGGAGCGAAGACGGTGATTCCGTCGAAGGCCTATGCCAAGATCTCGACACGCCTTGTGCCCCATCAGGACAATGAGGAGATAGGCAGGAAGATGTGCGACTACATACAGTCTGTTGCACCGAAGTCGGTCAAGGTGAAGGTGGACTACCTGCACGGCGGCCAGAGCTATGTCTGCCCCATCGACCTTCCGGCATACAAGGCTGCGACGGTGGGATTTGAGAAGGCGTTCGGCAAGAAGCCACTGGCGGCACGCCGTGGCGGCAGCATACCAATAATAGCGACATTCGAGAAGGTGCTTGGCGTGAAGACGGTGCTCATGGGCTTCGGACTGGAGTCGGATGCCATACACTCGCCTAACGAGAACTTCCCGCTCGACATCTTCCGTAAGGGGATAAAGGCAATCGTGGAGTTCCACAAGAGCTTCGACGACATGTAGTCAGGGCAAGACGTTCGAACCTTTTATACGAATAATTC
>CAVERK010000077.1:0-11481 GCA_963618035.1 bacterium | reverse complement strand
ACATTCCGCAGTGCAATTCCGGAGCAGAAACGTGTTACGTTTAACGTGTTACGTTGAACGTGTTGCGTTGAGCGTGATATGTTGAGCGTGATACGTGTTATGTTCGTTCTTAACACGCAACACGTAAAACGTAACACTCAACACGCAACACGCAAATCAGTAGATGAGGCCAACCATCCACAGCGGTAGCTTCTTGCCGACGGGATACTCCATGGAGTCGGCAAGGACGAAGGAGTCGGGCAGGTCTGCTATCTGGGTGAATGACTTGTCCTGTCCTCCGACCTCGAATGTCCATTTGCCATCTACCCTGAAGTCGCCCTGCGTCTTGCCGTATTCCACCGTGTGCTTCGCTGCCAGCTGGCTGACGGCAAAACATTCTCTGAGTGTTCCTGTGTTGATGTCCGACGACAAGGCACACAGCATATTGGTGTTGTGAAGGTATATCTTGTCGGGCTTCTGCATCTTCGTCACCGATTTGTTGTCGGAGTAGAGCAGGTGCAGCAGCTCTGCCTTCTGCATGTATGACAGATAACTCAGTACCGTGGTCTTGTTAAGCTCAAGATAGGATGCCAGTTTGGCGATGTTCACCTCATAGGGGATATTTGCCGCCAGATACATCAGCATGGCTTTCAGCTTGCGGGTATATGCAGGGTCTATCCCGCAGCACTGCACCATCTCCTGGTCGATGATGAAGGAAACGACGTTTTCTATCCGGCTATAGTATTCTGTCTCATCGCCGTCGTAGAAAGGGTAGTAGCCGGTCCGGATGTATTCTTCGAACATCTTCAGGGGACGGCACAGGCCATTGACCGTGTCGCAGATGCGGTCGGGATTGGCGAGGATCTCTATCAGGGGAAAGACGGGGATTTCAATGTGATGGTAGAAATGGATGTATTCGCGGAATGACAGTCCCTCCATGGTATACGAGAGTACTCTGCGCGAGAGGTCGGCATCGGCATTGAGTATCTGAATGAGTGAAGACCCAGTGAAGGTGATGGCGATGTCGGGATAGAGGTCGTTGATTTCCTTGAGCTCCTTGCTCCAGTTGGGGTATTTGTGCACTTCGTCCAGAAAGAGGTGCTTGCCTCCCAACTGATGGAACTTCTCGCAGAGGTCGAGCAGCGAATGATTGGTGAAGTACATGCTGTCCATGACGCAATACAGTGCTTCGCCGGCTGTTGTCCCGTAATGTGTGCGGATGTATTGGCGCATCAGGGTTGTCTTGCCCACACCTCTCGATCCGCGTATGGCCACCAACGGCTTCTCCCATGAGATGTGGTTGGCTATTTCACGGACAATGTCCAGGCTGACCTGTGATATCAACATTCTGTGCTTTTTGAACAGGGTCTCCATAATATAAATGTGGTGTATGTTTGATGCTGTGTTTATGTGGCAGCAAAGGTGCAAAAGGTTATCGGAATAACCAAAAAAGCACAGAAAAAGGTTATTGCAGTAACCGATATAAAACCCAACACCCAACATTCAACACCCAACACGTACTTGAGTATAAATTGAAACATATAAACAGAGAGAGATAATGAAGACTGTAATGCTTGTTTTTGGCACACGCCCCGAGGCGATAAAGATGTGCCCACTGGTGAAGGAATTCCAGAAACATGAGGAGATGTTCAAGACAGTGGTATGCGTGACAGGACAGCACCGCGAGATGCTGGACCAGGTGCTCACCATCTTCGACGTGCATCCAGACTATGACCTGAACATCATGAAGCAGGGACAGGATCTGTATGACGTGACGGCTCGTGTGCTGACCGGCATGCGCGACGTGTTCAAGGAGTGCCGTCCTGACGTGGTGCTGGTGCACGGTGACACGACAACGTCGACAGCGGCAGCATTGGCTGCGTTCTATCAGCAGATACCAGTAGGACATGTGGAGGCGGGACTGCGCACGCACAACATCTACTCGCCATGGCCGGAGGAGATGAACCGGCAGATTACGGGACGCATAGCGACATACAACTTCTCGCCGACACCACTGTCGATGCATAACCTGCAGGAGGAGAAGGTGCAGGGCCGGATTTATGTCACGGGCAATACGGTGATTGATACCTTGCACATGGTGGTGGACCGGCTAAAGAACGATGCTGCACTGGCTGCCGAGCAGGACAAGGTGCTGCTGAAGGCAGGCTATGACGTGAGCCGCCTTGCCGATGGTGGCCGTCGACTGGTGCTCATCACCGGTCACAGACGCGAGAACTTCGGCGAGGGCTTCATCAGTATGGTGACTGCCATACGCGATCTGAAGGACAAATACCCGGAGGTGGACTTCGTGTATCCCATGCACCTCAATCCCAACGTGCGCAAACCGATCCATGAGGTATTCGGCGAAGACCTGACCAACCTCGGCAATATCTTCTTCATCGAACCGCTACAGTATCTGGAGTTTGTGTATCTGATGGAGAAGTCGGCGATTGTGCTTACTGACTCTGGCGGCATACAGGAGGAGGCTCCCGGACTGGGCAAGCCTGTGCTCGTGATGCGCGACACTACCGAACGTCCTGAAGCACTGGAGAGCGGTACGGTGCGTCTGGTGGGTACCGACTATGACAAGATTACCTCTGAGGTGAGCCGTCTGCTCGATGATGCTGCCGCCTATGAGCAGATGTCGCATGCCGTGAACCCCTATGGCGACGGCAAGGCCTGCCAAAGGATTGTCGAGGTACTGAGCCGGCAATAAAGGCTGTTAGGGTTTGGCGTGATGGAAGCCAACCTTACTTTCTCCGATGCAGAATGTTTACTTCCCCACGCAGAAGTGGCGGAAGATGTTTTGGAGTACGTCCTCGCTTGTGACTGTGCCGACGATGTTGCCGAGGTGATAGGTACATTCACGGATGTCCTGCGACAGGAGGTCGCCGGAAAGGCCGGCATCGAGTCCGGACTGCACTCTGCGTATGGCTTGCAGCGCACGGCACAGAGACTCATAGTGGCGCACGTTGCTGACTATGACTTCGTTGTTGCCGACGTTGCGTACATCGCTTAGGCCGACAAGCAGTCGCTGCAAACCGTCAAGGCCAATGCCATTGCGGGCTGAGATGCTGATGGTCTTCGTGTCTTCACGGAGACCACGTATCGGGAATGTCTGCTGCTGTGTTGGTTCCTGCAGGTCAATCTTGTTGCATACAACCACAAGCCGGCGACCGTTGCAGTGGGGCAATATCTTGTCGCGCAGTTCGTCAAGACTGCCGTTGTCCTGCGTCGGGTCAATGAGCCAAAGGACAATGGAAGCCTGGTCTATCATCTTGAACGTGCGCTCTATACCAATTGTCTCTATCCGGTCGGATGTTTCGCGGATGCCTGCCGTATCAATGAAACGGAATGTCAGCCCGTCGATGTTGACGCAGTCTTCTATCACATCGCGGGTAGTGCCGCTGACTTCGCTCACTATGGCCTTGTCGTCCTTCAACAGAGCATTCAGCAAGGTTGACTTGCCCACATTGGGTTGTCCGATGATGGCCACGGGAATACCGCTTTTTATGACATTGCCAAGACTGAAGCTGTCCGTGAGGCGGCTGATGACGCTTTCTATGTGTGATGCCAGTTGCTTCAGTTCACTGCGGTCGGCAAACTCAAGGTCTTCGTGGTCGCTGAAGTCAAGCTCCAGTTCAAGGAGTGAGGTGAAGTGCAGCAACTGTCCGCGCAGCTCCTGCAGCTCACGGCTGAAGCCCCCGCGCATCTGTGTCATTGCCAGCCGGTGCGTGGCTGCCGACCGTGATGCTATGAGGTCTGCCACAGCCTCTGCCTGACTCAGGTCCATCCTGCCGTTCAGGAAAGCACGTTCGGTATATTCGCCTGGCATAGCCATGCGGCATCCTGCGTCAACGAGCAGCTGCAACACACGTTGCAGGATATATGCAGAGCCGTGGCAGGCAATCTCCGTGCAGTCTTCGCCGGTATAGGAATGGGGCGCACGGAACACGGAGACCAATACATCGTCGAGCGGATTGGAGCCGTCGGTTATCTGTCCGTAGGTCAGTGTATGCGGCTGCACATCTTCGAGCCGCAGCCCACGGCGTGCCGGCTTGAAGATTGCTGACGTAGCCCGTATGGCTTCAGGACCGCTTACACGCACAATGCCCAATGCTCCGCCAGGAGCTGTGGCGATGGCGCAGATGGTGTCTGACGGCTTGTGTATATCCCCTTTATCCATTTACAACATTGAAGCTGAGCTTGCCTGCCTGCCCGTCGCAGACGATGCGCACTGTGTCGCCTGCGTTCATGGGCGTGTTGACAAGAACCTCCGACAGGCTGTCCTCGACATAATTCTGTATGGCACGCTTGAGGGGACGCGCTCCGAACTGCACGTCATAGCCCTGCTTGCCGATGAAGTCGAGCACGTCATCGCCATATTCCAACTTGAATCCGAGCTTCTCCACACGTCCAGACAACTTCTTCATCTCAAGAGCCACGATGCTGCGTATGGCTTCGGGCTGCAACTGGTCGAAGGTTATAATCTCGTCTATGCGGTTAAGGAATTCCGGTGCAAACTGCTTGTTCAATGCCTTTTGTATGACGCTGCGCGAGTACTCCTTGTCATGCGCCCGCTGCTGTGCATTGAAGCCAATGCCTGCCCCGAACTCCTTGAGCTGGCGAGTGCCGATGTTTGATGTCATTATTATGACCGTATTCTTGAAGTCAACCGTGCGCCCCTGGCTGTCGGTCATACGCCCTTCGTCCATGAGTTGCAGCAGCAGGTTGAACACCTTGGGGTGCGCTTTCTCAATCTCATCGAGCAGTACTATCGAGTAGGGCTTGCGGCGCACCTTCTCCGTGAGCTGTCCTCCTTCTTCATATCCCACATACCCTGGTGCCGCACCTATAAGGCGCGACACGTTGAACTGTTCGGTATATTCGCTCATGTCTACGCGAATGAGGTCATCGGTGCTGCCGAACATGAATTTTGCCAACTGCTGGGCCAGATATGTCTTGCCCACGCCCGTAGGGCCGAGGAACAGGAACGTGCCTATCGGCCTGTTCGGGTCTTTCAGTCCTACGCGGCTTCGCATGATGGCTTTCGACAGCTTCTCTATGGCATCGTCCTGCGCAATGACCGCCCTCTGCAGCTCCGTCTTCATGCCTGCCAGACGCACGCCCTCGGCTTGTGCCAGACGCTGCACCGGCACGCCGGACATCATCGACACCACATCGGCAATGTCATTCTCATCGACCGCCTTACTGTTATTGCGCTCATTTTCCTCCCACTGCCGCTTCAGCTGGGCAAGGTTGTCCGATATGTCGCGTGCCTGGTCACGGTAGCCGGCGGCCAGCTCATAGTTCTGGCTCCTCACCGCTTCGTCTTTCTGTTGCAATGCGTTGGCAAGAGCCTGCTCCTGCTGCTCAATCTGCGGCGGCACCTTCTCGTCGCTCAGATGTGTGCGTGCCCCTGCTTCGTCCATGGCATCAATAGCCTTGTCGGGGAAAGCACGGTCGGTGATATAGCGGCCTGTCAGTTCCACGCAAGCCGACAGTGCCTCTTCCGTATAGGTCACGAAATGATGCTTCTCATACCTGTCCTTGATGTTGCGCAGTATCTGCAGCGTCTCTTCTTTGGTCGTAGGGTTTACCGTCACCTTCTGGAAGCGTCGCTCCAGGGCACCGTCCTTTTCTATGCTCTTGCGGTATTCGTCGAGTGTGGTGGCTCCGATGCACTGTATCTCCCCGCGAGCCAGTGCGGGCTTCAACATATTCGCTGCATCCATTGAGCCGCTGGCAGAGCCTGCACCTATTATGGTATGTATCTCGTCGATGAACAGAATGATATTCGAAGAAGCCTGCAACTCCTTGATGATGGCACGCAGACGCTCCTCGAACTGTCCGCGATATTTCGTACCTGCCACCACGCCTGCCATGTCGAGCATCAGCACACGCTTGTCGTAAAGCATGTGCGAAACCTTGTGCTCGCATATCCTTAGAGCCAGCCCTTCCACGATGGCAGACTTGCCCACACCAGGCTCGCCAATCAGTATCGGGTTGTTCTTCTTCCTGCGGCTCAGTATCTGCACAACGCGTTCTATCTCCCTCTCACGTCCTATCACGGGGTCGAGCTTGCCGTCCATGGCAGCGCGTGTCAGGTCTGTGCTGAATTTGTCCAGCACTGGTGTACCCTGACTTTGCGCATGCTGACCGCTGTGGCTCTGCGTAGCCTGCTGACTGTCTGTCCCGCCCTGTGCCGGCTCCTGCCGGTCATTGCCTTGCGTCATGCCGTCGTGCTCGTCTTCCTCGTCATCATCTTCGGTGAAGCCCATTCCGCCCTGCGGTGACTGTTGCCGCTCCTGCATCTGCACGAGGTTGCCGTAAAGCGTATGGTAGTCGACATTCCATTCTCCTTTCAACACGTTGGCAGCCCTGCTCGTGCCGTCCTTGAGGATTGCCAGCAGAATGTGCTCTGTGTCGACAACGTCATCATGCAGCTGGCGTGCTTCGAGTATGCCAATCTTCAGTATGCGGTTGGCATCGTCGTTGAGAGCCACCTCTGCATCGGCACGCAAGGTCGAGTCCGACTGCTCTCTGAGGTCAGCCTCGAGCTCGTTCTTCAGACCTTTAAGGTCCACAAACATCTCATACAAGGCCTTCACGGCATTGCCATTGCCGTCGCGCAAGATTCCCAGCAGCAGATGCTCGGGAGTAATTGCGCCGTTGTGCAGCCGGTTTGCCTCTTCCTTGCTATATGACAACACGTCTGATATTCGTTGTGAAAATCGGTAGTTCACGTTTGTTTCCTCTCACTTATTATCTGATTAAACCCATTGACTTGTGTACGTTGCCCATTGCGTAAACGTACGCAAATATACACATAATCGAAAATGCCGCGAACAAATATTGTGCCATAAAGATGAAATTAACCTACATTTGCGCGGTGATACATGGTGTATTGACCTGGGAGAATGTGACATTGCTATGATGATACTGCAATTGCTTGTTGTGCTTGGTGCATTGTATGTCGGCTCGCGCTACGGCAGTCTGGCTCTTGGAGCCATTTCGGGCATAGGGCTTGCCATACTTGTACTTGGCTTCGGCATGAAGCCAGGCACGCCGCCCACGGATGTCATCTACATCATAATAGCGGCTGTCACCTGTGCGGGGATGATGCAGGCATCGGGCGGCATGGACTGGCTGATACAGATTGCCGAACGCCTGTTGCGGCGGCATCCGGACAGGATAACGTTCTACGCCCCGCTGTGCACGTTCTTCCTGACAATGCTTGTCGGCACGGGGCATGTGGTGTACACGCTCATGCCGATAATCTGCGACATTGCCCTGAAGAAGGGCATACGTCCCGAACGTCCGTGCGGTGTCGCATCCGTGGCTTCACAGCTCGGCATAGTCTGCTCGCCCATAGCCGCCGCTGTCGTGGCATTCACCGCCATCTCGTCACAGTACGGCTTCAACGTCACCATCCCGCAGGTGCTTGCCGTGACCATTCCCGCCAGTCTTGCCGGACTGTTGTGTGCCGCCGCCTGTTCCTACCGCCGTGGGCTTGACCTCGACAAAGACCCTGACTTCAAGAAGCGGTGTGCCGACCCTGCCATGTACAGCTATATGTATGGCAGCGACGTGACGACACTCGACAGGCAGGTGTCGCCTGCTGCCCGCCGTGCTGTGTATGTCTTCATCTGTGCGCTGTGTGTCATTGTGGCTTTGGCGGTATTCCCCGCGCTTCTTCCCACGTATGTCTCTGCCGACGGCGGCACGCCGGAACGCCTGAAGATGAATGTGGTGATACAGATAGTCATGCTGTCGGCAGCGGCACTGATGGTCATTGTGTCGGGGGCAAAGCCCAAGAAAGCTGTCGGAGGGACGGTGTGGCAGAGCGGCATGGTGGCTGTCGTCGCCATCTACGGCATAGCATGGCTGGCAGACACATACTTCTCCAACTACATGACGGAAATCCAGCCTGTCCTTGGTGGCATTGTGACAGAACACAAGTGGGCGATTGCCTTGGTGTTCTTCCTCACCTCGATGCTTCTGAACTCGCAGGGAGCCGTGGTGGTCTCCATGCTTCCGCTGGCATATTCACTGGGGTTGCCAGGGTATGTCATGCTGGGAGTGCTGCCGAGCGTGTACGGATATTTCTTCATACCCAACTATCCGTCAGACATTGCGACCGTCAACTTCGACCGTTCCGGCACCACCGTCATAGGGCGTTATCTGCTGAATCACAGCTTCATGATGCCAGGACTTGTCTGCGTGGGCGTGGCCACCATAGTGGGGTATCTTTTGGCAACAGCAGTCTACGGCTGACGGGCGGGCCTTTCCCCATATTGACAAACAAATCCTTATAGCAATGGAACCAATAGAGATACTGCGCAACTTCACTGGAATACAGCTGTCTGACGAGTCGGCAACAGAGCTGAGAGCGATAATGGAGCACAAACGCTACGACAAGAACGAACAGATCCTGAACGGAGGCATGGTGTGCCGTGGATTCTACATCGTGGAGAAAGGTACGCTCCGTCTGTTCTACTACAAGAAGGGACATGACGTGACGGAGCACATTACCTGCGACGGCGACATCTCCTGCTGCATAGAGAGCATGTTCAAGCAGAAGCCCACGGAGCTGTGTATTGAAGCCATAGAACCTACAACCGTGTGGTATCTGGACTATGCAGGATTTATGGAGCTGGCACGCCGGCATCACGACATCAACGAGACCTACATAGAGATTCTCAAGAGCTGGCTCATTGAGTCACAATATCGTGCGGACTCATGGCGTTTTGATACGGCACGCGAACGTTACGAACGCTTCTGCAAGGAATATCCTCTGCCGTTGCGTCGGGCATCGGTCAACGACATTGCCAACTATCTGCTGATGTCGCCGGAAACGCTCAGCCGTATCAGGGCAGGGAAGGGATGACGTTTCAGACCGATATAAAATCTTAAACGTCCTGTGGCGTTTGGTGCGGTTGTAATAGACTGAAAATCAGCGTCCCCGTGGACGTACATCCAAGGGTTCTATGACTGTACATCCAGAGGTTCCCTGACTGTACATCCAGAGGTTCCCTGACTGTACGTCCAGAGATTCCCTGACTGTACGTTCAGACATCATCAAAACAAAGCGGGGGATGCACCACAATCATACATGGTACATCCCCCGCTTGTTTCTCAGGCAATCAGCCCCGTCTGTCATTTCAAGCCACGGTTCTCGAGCACACCGTCGACATTGGGATCGTGTCCGCGGAAGTTGCGGTACATCACCATGCCTTCGTCAATGCCGCCAGGGGCAAAGATGGTGTTGCGGAAGCGTGTTGCAACGTCCTGGTCGAAGATGTCGCCGGCCTCCTTGTAGGTCTGGAACACGTCGCAGTCATAGACCTCAGACCACATGTAGCTGTAGTATCCAGCCACGTAGCCGCCTGCCATGATGTGCGAGAAGTTCGTCACGCGGTAGCGCGGCAGTATCTGACGCGGGATGCCGCGCTCTGCCAGCTTCTGCTCCTCATACTTCATGCAGTTGAAGCCTTCGGGTATCTCCTTCATGGTGTGCAGGTCCATGTCCACCAGCATGGCTGCAACAAGCTCCGTGGTGTTGAAGCCCATGCCGTACTTGCCGCTGTCCTGCACCTTCTTGACAAGGTCCAGAGGAATTGTCTCGCCTGTCTGGTAGTGCTTTGCATAAACGTTCAGCACCTCTGGCTCGAATGCCCAGTGCTCGTTGAGCTGCGACGGAATCTCCACGAAGTCCTGCTCCACGCGGCTTGTACCACGGTAGGTCGTGTTTATCATGAAGTTGTGCAGTGCGTGTCCGAACTCATGGAACATCGTGTTCACGTCGTCGATGCGCTCCAGTGCAGGAGTGTCGCCTGTAGGAGATGCGAGGCTGGCAACGTTGACAACCTGCGGAATGACGCGCTGTCCGTTCTCGTGGTATGTGCTGCGGAATGAAGAGCACCATGCTCCCGCACCCTTGCCGGTACGCGGATAGTAGTCGCCGTAGAAGATGGCCAGCAGTGAGCCGTCCTTGTCATAGACCTCGTAGGTCTTCACTGTGGGGTCATACTTAGGCAGGTCTGTGCGCTCCTTGAATGTCAGGCCGTAGAGCTTGTTGGCAACGTAGAAGATGCCCTGCATCACATGGCTCTCTTCGAGGTACGGGCGAAGCTCGTTCTCGTCGAGGGCGAACTTTGCCTGCTTGGCCTTGTCGAGATAGTACATGTAGTCCCAGCCTTCAGGCTCGAAGTCATGGCCTTCCTTCTTTATCTCCGCACGGATGTCGGCAATCTCCTCCTGTGCCTTCTTCACGGCAGGCTCCCACACCTGGTTCAGCAGGTTGTAGACATTGTCGGCGTTCTTCGCCATGCGGCTTTCGAGGGCATACGATGCGTAGTCGTCGTAGCCGAACAGCTTGGCTTTCTCGAGGCGCAGCTTCACAAGGCGGTCGGCAATAGCGTTGTTGTCCCACTCATTGCCGTGGTTGCCACGGTTGTAGTAGGTCTCATAGATCTGCTTGCGCAGCTCGCGGTTGTTGCAGTACTGCAGCACCGGATTGCAGCTGGCACGCTGCATGTTGAAGAAGTACTTGCCTTCCTGTCCGTTGGCTTTTGCCATCTCTGCTGCGGCATCGATGTTGCGCTGTGGCAGTCCGTCGAGGTCTGCCACGTTGTCGACAATCACGAAGTCGTTGTTGGTATCGTGCATCAGGTTCTGGCTGAAGCGAAGCTGGAGGTCTGAAATCTCGGCGTTGATCTTCGAGAGCGTCGCCTTGTCTTCATCGCTGAGGTTGGCACCGTTGCGCACGAAACGCTTGTAGTAGTTGTCGAGCAGCTTGGCCTGTTCCTTGTTCAGGTTCATGGAAGCCTGATTGTCGTAGACCTGCTTGATGCGCTGGAACAGCTTCTCGTTCAGAGCTATGCTGTCGCTGAATGCAGAGATGATGGGCTGCATCTCTTTCTGCAAGGCGCGGGTCTCGTCGGTGGAGTTGCTGCCGCTGATGGCACTGAAGGCACGCTGGGCCTTCGTCAGCAGCTGTCCGCTGTTCTCATACGCCAGGATGGTGTTCTCGAACGTCGGGGCATCCGGATTGTTGATGATGGCATCAATCTCCTGTCGCTCTTCGTCTATGCCCTTGAGCATAGCCTCACGATAGTTGTCGATGGTGATGCTCTCAAAGGGAGGGATCTGATACGGAGTGGTGTACTCGGACAGCAGCGGATTGGTCGAGGCAGGCTGTTGGCTGCATCCGCCGCAGATGGCGGCAAAGGCCATGGCTGCAAACATTTGTCTTTTCATTTTGCTTTTGAATATGGTTAGTTACTAACTAAATGCAAAGTTATCTAATCTGCGTCTTTGCGCAAGCGCAGATATGCTCTTTTTGTCTTTTTGTCAATTATTGCTGTCCGCTAAACGTTTCAGACCGAGAGTGCGAGGCGCACACCCAACACTCACGCCACAGTCTGTGTGAAATCGGGATTATACGAATAAATTGCCCGATTTATTCGTATAAATTGCCCGATTTATTCGAATAAATGG
>CAVERK010000076.1:0-11513 GCA_963618035.1 bacterium | reverse complement strand
GTTAACCAACTTTGCCGAAGAGGCTAATAGATTTCTTCAGGTCGGTCATACCAGTAGAAACAAGCCGGCGGATGCACTTGACGTGCACCCGCCGGCGGGACATAAATCTAAGCTAATGTGCTATTGTGATCAATAGTTGCTTGTGCAGAGGGAGTTGTAGTCGGTCTCGTGCTGCGGGATTTCATACACCCACTCTGACGCATCCTTCTCGATGAAGCCACAGACAGACTCATCCGACAGAGAGTCGCGGATGATTTTCCCGTTAAGACGCTTGAGGTCGAACATGCGCTGTCCCTCACCCCACAGCTCGACGCGGCGGCTGTTCATGATCTCCGTGATGAACTCATCGCCGGTCTTCGTGCTGGTGGTGTACTGCGGGTCACGTGTCTGCTGGAACTTGGTGAACACTTCCTTCGCCTTTGCTTCCTGTCCGGCACGGGCGTAACTCTCGGCAGCAATCAGGTACATCTCTGCTATGCGGATGAACGCCACGTCGCACACGGCATTGGATGTGGAGCGTGCCGAGAACTTGAAGCTCTGATACGGATTCTTAGCATAGTTGCTCTTCGGCTTCTCCTTCTCGCCTGTGGGATCCCACCATGCGCGGCGGATGTCGGTGTCAGACATTGTCTCATACAGTTCCTTGTTTACACAGGGGCCGTAGGCGCGCACTGCCGACGAGTTGAAGTTCCACGACATGTATGCCATGAACGAGTAGAAGTAGACAGTCTTGTCGTCGGGTGTCATGGCGGCATACATAGCCTCCTTGGTGTCGCTCGTGATGTCGGCAAAGCCGCACAGCAGCTGGTCGCCTGTCATCAGAGCCTTGCCGTCTGCCTCCGCCAGTGCGATGGCCTTCTCTGCATGGGATGCAGCGTTGGCATACTCGCCCTTGGTCAGAGCCACGCGGGCCTTCCATGCCCACACCGTAGCCTCGTCGAAGTGGTTGACATCGTTCACGGTCTTGCCCTGAAGCAGTGTCTGAGCCTCGTCGAGGTCCTGCTCTATCAGCTTGTAGGTATTCTCGACAGACTCACGCGCCTGCTCCTTGATTTCAGAAGACGTGCGGTAGATTACGCCGTCCTGCGTGTTCGAACCGCCTGGGACGTAACGCTGAGCATACTGCTGCACGAGGTCGTAGTGTGCAAAGGCACGGAACACGAGAGCCTCGCCCTTGATCTGGTCATACAGTGTCTGAGCGGACTCGTCAAGAGAAGCCTTGTCGAGATTCCCAAGAGCCTCAAGAATCTTGTTGGCATTCAGAATCCACTGGTAGTAGACGCGGTAGAAAGCGTAGTTGTAGCCGCTGGACTCCGACTTCACGTATGACCATGTGGCCATGCGCGAGTACCAGTTGGGGGCAGCATGCGCCGTGATGTCGTCTGCCTGCCAGTCGCGGCTGAACATGAAGCCAGGCAGACCGCCGAGGCACTGATAGCCTGATTCCTGCGACACCATTTCCTTATGGATGCCGTTCAGGGCAATGTATATGTTGTCTACCGATGAACTGATCGTCACATCGCTCACAGAGCTTGTGGGAGTCAGATCCATGTAGCTGTCGGAGCAGCCGGTGACGGCCACTGAGGCAAAAGCCGCAAGGCCTAAGGTAATATTCTTAATCAATCTCATAATTCTTAGTCTCCACATTAAAATCCAACATTCAAACCGAAGGTGAAGTTACGGCTCGGCATGTACTCGTTGTAGGTCAAGCCGCCGAAGTTTGCCATCGGGTTCAAGCCCTGGCGTGCCTTGATCATGAACACGTTCTCGCATGTGAAGTTCAGACGTGCGTTCTTGACGTTCACCTTGCTGAGTATAGACTTGGGCAGCTGCCATGACAGGTTGATGGTACGCAGGTTCAGATAGTCCGAGCTTGTGAGCCAACGTGTAGAGTACGACTGCGTCCAGCTCGTGTTGGTCGTGCTTGTAGCATCCAGACGGGGAACGTCCGTAACATCGCCGGCCTGCTTCCATGCCTTTGCCAGGTCGGTAGAGAGGGAGTTACCGTAACGCTGGTTGCTCATCAGCGAAGCATACTGCGAGTCGAGTATCTTGCCGCCCAACTGATATGAGAACGTTGCAGACAGCGTCAGATCCTTCCATCCGAGGCTGAAGTTGAAACCGCCATAAACATCGGGGATGGATGCGCCGCTGTAGTCCTTCTTGGCGTATGTATAGTCTTCGGTAACGGTCTTGCCGTCATAGGTGTATGTAGCATCCTGGAACTTGGTGAGCGAAGCCTCGGTGATCTCGCCAGATGCGACAGCGGCCTCGTTGTAGTGGTCGGTGTCTGCCAGATACATACCGCTTCCGTCCTCGGAGTTCACACCCTGCCACTGGTAGAGCCAGAACTCATAGATAGACTTGCCTTCCACCCACTTCTTGGAGCCGGAGACGTAGCCGTTCTTCATGTCGTCAGGCAGCTTGACAATCTTGTTCTTTATGAATGTGGCATTGGCACCGACAGACAGTCTCCAGTCTTTTGTCTGGAACACGTTGTAGTCGAGGTTGATTTCCACACCCGAGTTGCGCACCTTACCCACATTCATGATGATGCTCGACACGCCCTGCGAGTAAGCCTGTGCCACGTCGAAGAGCAAGTCCTTGGAGTCCTTGCGGAACCACTCGACAGAACCGGTCAGCTTGTTGTCCCACAGACCGAACTCAAGACCCAAGTCGGTAGACACCTGTGTCTCCCACTTCAGGTTGGGGTTGGCGATGGTGGTGAAGTAAGCTCCCGCCTCTGTGCCGTTGGTGTAGCCCAGTCCGTAGAGCGTCTGGTAAGGATAGTAGTCAGAGCCGCCGTCGCTGTCGAGGATGTGGTCATTACCGGTCTCACCGTAGGAAGCACGGAGCTTCAGGTTGCTGATCCATGTGATGTCCTTCATCCAAGGCTCCTGCGTGATGCGCCAGCTCAAGCCGAACGACCAGAAGTCACCCCAGCGGTTGTCCTTTGCGAAGCGTGACGAACCGTCGTGACGGTATGACAGCGATGCGTAGTAGCGGTCCTCGTAGTCGTAGTTCACACGTCCGAAGTAGCCTTCCTTGCGGTAGGTCTGCGTATATGACGACAGCGAGCTGATACTGGTGAAGTTGCCGAAGTCGTTCAGACCGTGGATGGTCTCGCCGACCTTCATTGCACGGAAGTACTCATACTTATAGCTGTAGTTCTCATGACCGAGGGTAACATCGAGACCGTGCTTGCCGAAGGTCTTGTTGTACTGTGCAATCTGGTTGAATGTCTGCGACAGGGTGCGGTTGGACGCGATGGACAGACGTCCTGGTCCTGCCGTACCGTCGCCGACATAGGGGTTCTCGTATGTCTTGGCACGATAGTCGAGATTATTGATGGAGTAGTTGGCAGTCAGCGACAGTCCCTCGATCGGGGTGATGGTGACGTATGCCTTTCCGCTCTCGTTCATGCGGTGGAAGTCGCGGCTGTTCCACAGCTGCTCTGCCAGACCGTCACGGCCGACGTATGTACCGACCAGACGGTTGGCATAGTCGTACTGATAGTCATCCGGATTGGTAGTTGCCTTGCCGCTTGCATCGGCATACGCGCCGTCAACGGTGTGGGCATGAACCGGATAGTATGGAGCCATGGTACGCGTGAACATCTGGATGTTCGAGTAGGAGCTTGAGCTGCTCGCCGTGGCACTTGATGTTGCAGACTGCGTGCGCGTGAAGCCGAGGTTCAAGCCTGTCTTCAGCCACTTGGTGGCCTGCAGGTTGTAGTTCAGACGACCGGTGTAACGCTCGAAGTCGGTGTTCTGCATGTAACCGCTCTCGTTCAGATAGCCCACAGAAGCGTATGTGTCGCTCTTGTCGGTCTTTGTGTTGAAGCTCAGGTTGTACTCCTGACGGTAGCCTGTGCCGTAGGATGCCTTCTCAAAGTCCATGTCGTCGGCATACTTGAGACCCGTGATAGACGGGTTCAGGACACCAGCGGTGGTCACAATCTGGTCGGCAGAAACGCCTGTATAGGGATTGTACCTCTCCTCAAGTCCCTTGCCGGCAAGCAGGGTCATGAGGTTGCTGCTGGCGTATGTGGCAGCAGTTGCAGCATCGTCGCCTGCGCTCTGGCGCATGCCGTTGACCATGCCCCATGTCGTGACCATATAGTCATCGACACCCATGCGCGAGTAGTCGGCATAGGCGCGGTTGTTCCATCCCTGTGTGATGCTGAGGTTCACGCTCGAGCCGCCGCTTGCGTTGCCGCTCTTGGTTGTGATGAGCACAACGCCATTACCTGCCGATGAGCCGTAGAGTGATGTGGAAGCAGCATCCTTGAGGATGGTCATGCTCTCGATGTCGTTGGGGTTGATGTCGCTGATGTTGCCGTTGTAGACTGCGCCGTCGACCACATACAGAGGAGCGGAGGATGCGTTGACAGAGCCGAAACCGCGCACGCGGATTGATGCTCCCTCACCTGGCTGACCCGTTGCCGAGGTCACCTGCACACCCGAGGTGTTTCCCTCAAGGGCATTCACCACGTTTGAAATCGAACGCTTCTCCAGTGTCTGTGCACCCACGGTGGAGGCAGAGCCGGTGAACGAAGACTTCTTTGCCGTACCATAGGCAACGACGATGACCTCATCTACGAGCTGTGCATCCGACTGGAGCACCACGTTCACTGTAGCTGCGACAGGCACTTCCTGTGTCTGCATTCCGATGAACGACACAACCAGCGTTGTGGCATTGGCAGGAACGTTGGTAATGGTGAAATTACCATCGATGTCGGTGATAGTGCCGACGGTGGTTCCCTTGACTAAGACGGAAGCTCCCGTGACAGGACTCCCATCCTCAGCAGAAGTGACATTACCCGTTACGTTGGAGACCTGGGCATTGACTACCCCCCCCAGTACGAACAGGAACGCCAGCAAAAGCATCAATTTTCTTCTAATCATACTTCTAACGTTTTTGTTCAACTTACTGTTTATCACTATTATCATTCTCTCGTATTACAAGCCACGGATGCGTGCGGTGCACGTGTTAATGCGCCGCAAATGTATGAAAAAAGATTAAACCACATACATATGGAAGCCTCTGTTTTCTTTCACGTTACAAAAAATGCCGTCTGCGTCCTGTTTTCATTCCCGTTTGTAAGCAGGAGGGTATACCTTATTATATATATAGGCAGAATGGGCATTATGGGCATTATGGGCGCGGACATTGGTCAATAATTGCTACCTTTGCGCCACTATTGTGAGACCTATGGAGAGCAAGAGCAGCATAATATTCGAGCGCAACAGCGTGGAGTTTGTCACCGTGGCAGCGGAGCTGTGCAACTTCCTTGAGGAAGCCGAGGGGATGCCGCGTGCACGGTTCGTGGATACGGTGATGAAGATCCTGCCGTTGCTGTATGTCAAGGCCCTGCTGCTGCCCGAGGACATCGGGCGCATGAGCCCCGATGAGCCGGAGAGCTATGTCACCGAGGAGGTATATGAGAGCATGCGGTCGGCACTGGCAGGCATCATGGGAGACCGCGACGACTATCTCGACGTGTTTGTCGAGGACATGAAGTACAGCGACCGTCCGGTGACATGCCACATCTCCGAGGACATTGCCGACATATATCAGGACATAAAGAACTTTGTGTTCGTGTTCAGGCAGGGGCTGAACATGACGATGAACGACGCACTGGCCATCTGCCGCGACAACTTCGCGCAGTATTGGGGGCAGAAGCTCGTCAACACCCTGCGTGCGCTGCACGAGGTCAGATTTCAAGCAGACGGAGAATGATTGTCATAAAGAGCAAAATGGAGAAGGAGGAGGTGAACGGCATGCCGCGCCAGGAATGTGGTGTCGGCATCACCGTCGTGGACACTCCGCAAGACACGGAGAAGGCTGTCCGCTTCCTGAAAGACTACGACACGTTAGGCATCGACAGCGAGACGCGCCCGTCGTTCCGGCGTGGCGACATACACAAGGTGGCACTGCTACAGGTGTCGACCGACGAGCGTTGCTTCCTGTTCCGGCTGAACAAGACAGGGCTGACGCTGCCGCTGATAGAGCTGCTCGAGAGCAGCCGCATACGCAAGGTCGGCCTGTCGCTGAAGGACGACTATCACGCCCTGCACCAACGCGCCCCCTTCACCCCCGCCAACACCGTGGACCTGCAGGATGTGGTGCGGCTGTTCGGCATACAGGACATGAGCCTGCAGAAGATCTACGCCAATCTGTTCGGCAAGAAGATATCGAAGGCACAACGCCTGTCGAACTGGGAAGCCGCCAGCCTGACCATTCCGCAGCAGGAGTATGCGGCAATAGATGCGTGGTCGTGCCTGAAGATCTACGAAGAGCTGGAGGAGCTGCGACGCACCGGCGACTTCATGATAAGAAAGACAGAAGACGAGAGCAATGAAGACAAGCAAGATAATACTGAAGCACGGTAAGGAGGAGTCGCTCAAGCGGTTCCATCCGTGGATATTCTCCGGAGCCATAAGCCGCATCGAGGGCAAGCCCGAGGAGGGCGACATCGTGGATGTACACACGTCGGACGGCACGTTCGCCGCACGCGGACACTTCCAGATAGGCAGCATAGCCGTGCGCGTGCTGACATTCAGCGAGAGCGAAAGCATAGACCACAGCTTCTGGACGGCACGGTTGCAGGAAGCCTTTGACAAACGCCGTGCTTTGGGACTGCCAGACCGCAGCGACAACACCATCTACCGCCTTGTTCACGGCGAGGGAGACAACCTCCCTGGATTGGTCGTCGACATCTACGGCCGCACGGCGGTGATGCAGGCTCACTCTGCCGGCATGCACATGCAGCGCGCGGAGATTGCGCGTGCCTTGGCAGAGGTCATGAGCGGACAGATTGAGAACATATACTACAAGTCGGAGACCACCCTGCCCTACAAGGCCGAGCTCGGAGCGGAGAACGGATTTCTGCTCGGCGGCAGCAAGGAGAACATCGCCACGGAATACGGACTGCGCTTCCACATCGACTGGCTGAAGGGACAGAAGACGGGGTTCTTCGTGGACCAGCGCGAGAACCGTGCACTGCTGGAGCACTACTCGGCAGGACGCGACGTGCTGAATATGTTCTGCTACACCGGCGGCTTCTCCGTCTACGCCATGCGCGGCGGAGCCAAGACGGTACATTCGGTGGACAGCTCCGCCAAGGCCATCGAGCTGACACGGCAGAATGTGGAGCTGAACTTCCCCGACGACAGCCGCCACGAGGCATACGCCGAAGATGCCTTCCGCTTCCTCGACGAGATGGAGAAAGACCGCTACGACCTCATCGTGCTCGACCCGCCGGCATTCGCCAAGCACCGCGACGCACTGCGCAATGCCCTCCAAGGCTACCGCCGCCTCAATGCCAAGGCTTTCGAGAAGATACGCCACGGCGGACTGCTCTTCACCTTCTCATGCTCACAGGCGGTGACACGCGACAACTTCCGAACGTCCGTGTTCACGGCAGCGGCACAGTCAGGGCGCAGCGTCAGCATACTGCACCAGCTGACACAGCCTGCCGACCATCCTGTCAACATCTACCACCCCGAGGGAGAATACCTGAAAGGACTGGTGCTCTACGTCGAATGACGGCAGGCAGCCGGCAGAACGACAACACACACATGAGGGGGCTTTCTCTTGACATAAATCAAGAAAAGCCCCCTTTCTCTTTGTCCGTCTCCGTTTCTTGATTTATGTCAAGTATACGTCGTATGAATACGCATAACTTCACCGTACCTTAAAGACAAGAGGTAGAGAGGAAACATTTTTATTAACACCTTAAAGATTACAAGTCATGAGAAAGCTATTTTTATCCTTGGCAGCAGTGCTCTGCGTCAGCATGACCGCATTGGCACAAGACGTACAGACAACCGGCAACAGCAACGGACAGTCCAACTACAGCATCGTGATGAAGAAGGAAGCACTGACACGCATGCTCAGCCTCACCACGCCCATGGCAGACAAGATGGATGCCTGGCAGAACACCCTACAGGAGAAGATCGACAACGCCATGACATTGGAGGATGGCGAACGGTCTGCCACACTGCGCACGGCGATAGCCGACGCACTGGTCAACCTCAAGGATATGCTCGGCAATGAGTCGTACAGCAAGTATCTCAGCGTGTTCCGCAACACGGTCAAGAACCGTGGCATCGAAGCCCTGATGAAGTAAGGGTTCATGATGGCTTATGACAGACGAAAGCGCATGCAGGGATGCAAAAAGCGTTACCGGCATGCGCTTTCGGTTAAATATCGTTAACAAGAGTGCGATTTTTGTACCGTTTTCATTGTGGTAAGCAAAAGGTTCATACCTTTGCACCGTGTTTTTCATGGTATTAGATTTAAGGTTAATTTGGATTGGGTGTCTGTGACAGATACCCTTCTTTTTTGCCCATAACTCAAGTCGTGCGACGCGCACTCCGATTTCACATATCCTGTGGCGTGTGTATAATAGGCATAAAACGTAAAACGTAAAACGTAAAACGTAAAACGTAGTGCACGCTTGCCCAATCTTAGGCTTTCGCTATCTTTGCCGGACAGAAAAGAGTAAGACACAACACACCATATTCACCATGGGATTGAGAGCAAGACTAATCATAATGAACTTCCTGCAGTTTGCCGTGTGGGGAGCATACTTGACATCAATGGGCAGCTATCTGGCCGGCATCGGTCAGGGTTCCAACATCGGAGTGTTCTACTCCATGCAGGGCTTCACCAGCCTCTTCATGCCGCCGCTCATAGGCATCATCGCCGACCGCTGGGTTCCGGCACAGAAGATGCTCGGCATCTGCCACTTCATTGCAGGCATCGCCATGCTGGCATTGGGATACTACGGCATGAGCTACGGCACGGCAGCCGACTTCGGGACAATGATTTCGCTCTTTGCCATCGCCATCGGCTTCTACATGCCCTCGCTGTCGCTGTCCTACTCCGTGGCATACAACGCACTGGAGAGTGCGGGGCTTGACACCGTGACCGCATATCCCCCCATACGCACCTTCGGGACGGTGGGCTTCATCTGCACCATGCTGCTGGTGGACATCCTCGGCTTCCAGACCACATACATGCAGTTCGTGGTGTCGGGCGTGACGGGTCTGATGCTGGCACTCTACAGCATGACACTGCCGCCATGTCCCGTCAGCAACACCCCGCGCAAGCGCACGCTGGCGGATGCTCTGGGACTTAACGCCTTCTCGCTGTTCAAGAGCCGCACCATGGCAACGTTCTTCATCTTCAGCATGCTGCTGGGCGTGGCGTTGCAGATCACGAACAGCTTTGCCAACCCCTTCATCACGAGCTTCAAGGCCGTGGCTGACTATGCCGGATCGTTCGGAGCCAACCATGCCAACATCCTCATATCCATATCGCAGTGTTCGGAGACGCTGTGCATACTGCTCATTCCGTTCTTCCTCAAGCGTTACGGAATAAAGAAGGTGATGCTCATAGCCATGGTGGCATGGGTGTTCCGCTTCGGACTGTTCGGAGCCGGCAACCCAGGCAGCGGCGTGTGGATGTTCGTACTGTCGATGATTGTCTACGGCGTGGCGTTCGACTTCTTCAACATCAGCGGCTCGCTGTTTGTCAATCAGGAGACGAGCCACGAGATGCGCTCCAGCGCACAGGGGCTGTTCATGCTCATGACCAACGGCATCGGAGCCACCGTGGGCACGCTCGGCGCACAGGCAGTGGTGAACCTGTTCACGCACTCCGAGATGGCAGACGGCGCGATGTATGTCGTGGGCGACTGGAGCACCGTGTGGTATATCTTCGCCGCCTACTCGCTCGCGATAGCCGTGCTGTTCGCCGTGTTCTTCAAGTACAGGTACAACAAGGGCGAATGACAGAATAAAAGGAGGACAGGAACGATGAGCAACGAGAAGGTTGAGCTTACGGTGACAAACATAAGCATGAGCGAGACGGAAGCCGGCACGTACGACCTCACCATGCGCACGCGCGACCATGCGCACGGCTTCACGGCACACATAGGCACGGCAGAGGGGCGTGCCATCATGCTGGAGCTTAAAGGCATACGCACCAACCGCCCGATGACGCACGACCTGTTTGCCGCCCTGCTCGAGGCACTCGAGGTCAAGGTGCTGCGCGTGCTTATCTACAGGGTGGAGAACGGCGTGTTCTTCGCCTTCATCTTCCTGCGTCAGGGCAACCGCATACTGCGTGCCGATGCACGCACGAGCGACGCCGTGATACTGGCCATGAAGGCAGGGGCACCGGTCTATGCCTACAAGGAGCTGGTGGCAAGCATTGAGGGCGGCGACACGTCATACTACGACGCAGATGCCATCAAGGCCGACGAAGCCGAAGACCGCAACAAGGGCATGCTGCTGCTCAACGACAAATATATAGAGGTGCTGGAGAAGCAGCTGCAGGATGCCGTGCAGCGCGAAGACTACGAGAGTGCCGCCAAGCTGCGCGACATGATAAACAGCATACGCAAGAAAGACTGACCCCCTGGAGAAAGACCGCACACAGCCATGCACCTGTTCTACACACCCGACATCGACACCAGCAACGAGCTGCCGCAGGAAGAGGCGGCACACGCCGTCAGAGTGCTGCGCCTGGAGCCTGGCGACGAGGTCATGCTGACCGACGGACGCGGCAACTTCTACCGTGCCGCCATAGGCCATGCCACCGGCAAGCGGTGCAGCGTGGACATCATCGAGACCATGCCCCAGCCGCCGCTGTGGACAGGACACATACACATAGCCCTCGCACCCACCAAGAACATCGACCGCACGGAGTGGTTTGCCGAGAAAGCCACGGAGATAGGGATGGACGAGCTGACATTCCTCAACTGCCGCTACTCGGAACGCCGCATCGTCAAGACAGAACGCATCGGGAAGATACTCGTCTCCGCCATGAAGCAGTCGCTGAAGGCACGGCTGCCAAGGCTGAACGGCATGACCGACTTCGGCACGTTCGTCTCACAACCGTTCAGCGGACAGAAGTTCATCGCCCACTGCTACGAGCAGGACAAGACCGAGCTGCGCGACATAGCACGCACAAAGGAGGATGCCGTGGTGCTGATCGGTCCGGAAGGCGACTTCAGCGAGGAAGAGGTGCAGCTGGCACTGTCCAAGGGCTTCCGCCCGATAAGCCTCGGGCCATCACGCCTGCGCACGGAGACCGCCGCACTCGTGGCGTGCCACATCATCAACATGAAGAACAGCTAATCGGGCAGACAGACGACAACAGCTAAAGTCATGCCGGCAGATAACCGAAGTCGTCTTAGAAGACGCATTAAGTCGTCTCACATCGAACGATGTGAATGCTCACATCGAACGTTGTGAACGCTCACATCGAACGTTGTGAATGCTCATATCGAACGATGTGAGAGGACTTAGGCCTACTTCATGAACAATGTCAGCCGTCTTCAGAAGGCTTTTCGGCTATCATGATGCCGGTTTTCGTCTGTTTTCGGTGTAATGGTTGTAGGATGCACCGGCCTGCATCCTTGGGTTACGGGCAAAAAAAAGGAGTACCGCTGTACTCCAACCTTTGTTAACCTTAAATCTAATACTATGAAAAACACG
>CAVERK010000075.1:0-11587 GCA_963618035.1 bacterium | reverse complement strand
ATGAAAGGTTCGAACGATTCGCATGAAAGGTTCGAACGATTCGCATGAAAGGTTCGAACGATTCGCATGAAAGGTTCGAACGATTCGCATGAAAGGTTCGAACGATTCGCATGAAAGGTTCGAACGATTCGCATGAAAGGTTCGAACGATTCGCATGAAAGGTTCGAACGATACGTATGATTTGAGGCGATGGTCTGTGATGTCGGGGGTGGGGGAGCTTATGCGTCCTGGTCGTCGTTGCGCACCATGCCGCGATACTGCGGCGGCATGCCTGCCTCGATGGCACGGTAGGCAAGATCCATGGTGCGGCGTATGTGCTCGGGACCTTTGCCTTCGTAGGGGATGGGGTCGTGGATGGTCAGGCGCAGGCGGTGCCAGTGGATGAGCTTTCCCGTGCGCGGCAGTATGTGGAAGGGGCCGTCGATGGTGACGGGGACGACGGCAAGCCCCAGGTCGTCTGCCATCTGGAAGGCTCCGCGCTTGAAGTAGCCCATGTGTCCGGTGAACGTGCGTGCTCCCTCGGGAAAGACGAAGAGCGACACGCCGTCGTGCAGCACGGCCTTGGCCTTCGTTATCGTCTCGTAGACCTTGCTCGGCCCGCTGCGGTCGACAAACACGTGCCCCGACACCTCGCAGGCCCTGCCTATGAGCGGCAGGCGGCGCAGGCTCTTCTTCATCATCCACTTGAAGTCGCGGTTGAGGTAGCCGTAGACCAGCGGTATGTCGAAGACGCTCTGGTGGTTGGCCACGAAGACATACGACGTGTGGCGGCATATCTTCCCGCGCCCCTCGACCTTGACCGGCAGCAGGAGTATGAAGCAGATGAAGCGCGACCACAGGTGTGCGGGCCAGTAGCCCCAGAAGTGTGCGCCGAAGAACGGCACGCCGACGAGCGTGAACGCCGTGGCTACAACCGTGGCAACGATGAACAGCGGCAGGGCGATGCACAATATATATATGGTGTAGACTATCAGCATACAGGGGGTTCGTCGTGCGGCAAAGATAAGGAATAGTCCGTGACCCCGTGTAACCGAAGATTGTTTAATTTTGCAGCCGTGACAATGCAAGAGAAAGGTTGAGAACACTATGACAAGGTTGGTGAGACGCGAATACAGGCTGCCGTTCATACTGGTGACGTCGCTGTTCTTCCTGTGGGGATTTGCGCGGGCCATCATGGACGTGCTGAACAAGCACTTCCAGGCAGAGATGGACATATCGATATCGCAGTCCACGCTGGTGCAGGGGGCTTTCTTCCTGGGCTATTTCCTCTTTGCCATTCCTGCCGGACTGCTCATCGGCCGTCGCGGCTACAGATACGGAATGGTCTTCGGACTCCTGCTGTTCGGAGCCGGAGCACTGGCTTTCGGCCTGCTCTCGATGGGGTTCGACGGCAGCGGCAGCCTGCGCCTGTTCTATGTCTTCCTCGTCGCACTGTTCGTGATGGCGTGCGGACTGGTGTTTCTCGAGACTGCCGCCAACCCGTACATGACACGTCTTGGCGATGCTGCCACGTCGGCAAGCCGCCTCAATCTGGCACAGAGCATCAACGGCCTGGGCAACATCTGCGGCCCGTGGATTGGCGGAGCCATTCTCTTCTCCGGCACTGCCGGTGCCAACATCTCGGGGCCGTACATCTTCCTGGCAGTGATGGTCTGCGTGTTTGCCCTGGCGTTCACGCGTGTCCGTCTGCCGGAGATTGTCGATGACAACGACGGCGGCATCCACGAGGCGGTGCAGGGCAGGGACACCGGCGGCAGCCTGCTGCGCAACGGTATGTTCGTGTTCGGATTCGTGGCACTGCTGTTCTACGAGATTGCGGAGATAGCCATAAACAGCCTGTTCATCAACTATGCGGAGCGCGTCAGCCTGATCGACAACATGACGGCGAGCCGCCTGCTCTCCTTCGGCTTCTTCCTCTTCATGTGTGCACGTTTCGTCGGCGGCTGGGTCATGAGCCGCATCGAGGCGCAGAAGGTTCTGCTGTTCTGTGCGGCAGGAACGGTGGTGGCCAACGTCCTGGTGCTCCTGGAACTCGGGCGGCTGTCGATGGTGGCACTGATCCTCAACTATGCGCTTGAGGCAATAATGTTCCCGACAATCTTCTCCCTGGCCCTGCGCGGACTGGGCAGTCAGACCAAGCGGGCGTCGTCATACCTCATGATGTCCACCATCGGCGGAGCCATCGGGACAATGCTCATGGGCATGCTCGCCGACAGGGTGACGCTGTCGTTTGCCTTCATCGTGCCTGTCGTGGGCTATGCCGTCGTGCTGGCCTATTCGTGGAGGGTGAACACCGTTATCTCCGGCCATGCCCCGAAGCGGAACGGCAGTCCCACGTAGCCGAAGCCTGTGTTGATGTAGAGGCTCTGCTGCCCCTCGCGGTACATTCCGGCATATTCCCTGTAGACCCACCGGCTGGGCGAGAAGCCGAAGAGCATGAACTGCGCTCCGTGCGTGTGACCCGACAGCGTCAGGTCAATGTCCGTCGTCGGCAGAACCTCACGCCGCCAGTGTGTGGGGTCGTGGCTCATCAGAATCCTGAACATCCCGTCGGTGCCGCTCATGGCACGCGGCAGGTCGGCAAGCTGCGGGAACGGCGGATTGCCGTCATTCTCGACACCTATCAGTGCGATGCTGTCGCCGCGATGGCGCAGTATGGCGTGCTCATTGCGCAGCAGATGCCATCCCAGCCGGCTCTCCCTGCGGCACAGTTCCTCAAGGCTGCGCTCCCCGCCGTCGGGAGTGTTCCAGCGGTAATAGGTGCCATAGTCGTGATTGCCGAGTATGGAGTAGACGCCGTCGGGCGCAGAGAGGCGGCCCAGCACATCCATGAACGGCTCCAGCTCGTCGGCACGCGAGTTGACAAGGTCGCCGGTGAAGAGGATGAGGTCTGCACGCAGTCCGTTGACACGCTCCACCAGTCGCTCAATGGCCTCGGGCTTGTCGCTGAAGCTGCCTGTGTGCAGGTCTGATATCTGCACTATGCGGTAGCCGTCGAAGCCCTTGGGCAGGTGCGGGGATGTGTAGTCCACCTGCTTCACCACAATGTGTTGCGTGCCGAAGAGGCTGCCGTAGAAGACCACGCCGAACAGCACGGCTGCCAGCAGACAGCCTATGGCGTTGAACGGCAGTCGCGGTATGGGCTTCACGATGGCGTGCACCGCCAGTCCGGCGAGCGAGAACAGGGAGAACGCGAGCTTCGGCAGACCCGTCAGCAGGGTCAGTATTCCCAGCACGGACACCAGCGACTGGCGGTCCGACATCCCGTTGTCTGTGCCCACATACATGGAGCAGACAAACAGCGCGATGATGACCACCGACGGCAGCCACCACAGGTCGCGCAGCAGGAGGCTCCTGACCCTGCGCCGCAGGTGTGCGAAGTAGATGTATGCGTCCGGCAGCAGCAGACATATCACAAGTATCACGGCAAATCGTTGCATCATGCTTTCCGTCTCCTATCTCATTGGTTTTCGTTGTCTAATTCAGAGGTTTGCGGCAAGAAACCTGCGCATCTCCGCGATGGGGAGCCCACGTCGGGCGGCATAGTCTGCCAGCTGGTCTTCGCCAATCTTGCCGATGCTGAAGTAGCGTGCCTGCGGATGTGCCAGCATCAGTCCGCTCACCGACGCGTGCGGACTCATGGCTCCGTTCTCCGTAAGCGTGATTCCGATCTGCTTCATGTCTGTGAGGCGGTCTATCAGGAAGTTCACCGACTGGTCCGGCAGTGAGGGATAGCCCACGGCAGGGCGTATGCCTTGGAAGCGTTCCTGCAACATGTCGGGGATGCTGAGGTCTTCAAACGGTGCGTAGCCCCATGCCTTCTGCCTGACGTAGAGGTGCATCTTCTCGACGGCAGCCTCCACCAGCCGGTCTGCCAGCGTCTGTGCCAGCAGCTTGTGGTACGGGTCTTCTTCCTTCCCTCCGCCGTCTCCCAAGGCTGTTGCGGCAGTCTCGTCGACCGTCGCTGCGAACACGCCCACGGTGTCAGGCCTGCCGTCGGGCGACAGCGGCTTGACAAAGTCGCTGAGGCACAGCGTGTGTCCGTCGCTCCCAGGCACCTGCTGGCGCAGAAGCGGGAACACGGTGCCGCCCATCAGGATGTTGTCTCCGTCGGAACAGGCATCAAGCAGGCGGAAGGTGCAGCGTGCCTTCACCTTGAGGTCCATGCCGGCAAGCAGCTTGTTGGCATCTTTCAGCAGCTTCATGGCTTCGAGAGCCTTGGGCTGTTCCTCGATGGTGAACCGGCTTCTCCACGTGCTGAGGCACGACACGCACTGATGCACGTTGGCAACAGCCGCATACTTGGGCTGGAAGCCCCAGGCATGGAAGAAGTACAGCCAGTTGATGTAGGCTGCAATGTCGTGGATGTCGTATGTGATGGTGCCGCTTGTCGTCTTCATTGTCTTTGCTGTCTGCCAGTGTTCAGCAGAACCGCAGCTCCTCTCCGCGCATGGTGTCGTTGATGCTGCCGTGGGCATAGACCGTGTGTCCGTTCACGATTGTCCGCTCGACCTGCCAGTCAAACCGCTGTCCTGTCAGCGGGCTCCACCTGCACTTGCTCAGTATCATGTCTTCCGTCAGTGTCCACGGATTGTGGCGCACCAGCGTAAGGTCTGCCTTGTAGCCCTCGCGCAGGAAGCCACGCCTGTCGATGCGGTAGAGCAGGGCAGGGTTGTGGCACATCTTCTGCACGATGTTCTCCACCGTTGTCACGCCCTCTTCTGCCAGCTGCATCATGCACGGCAGTGAGAACTGCACCATCGGCATGCCCGAGGCAGCCTTGACGGCTCCGCCCTGCTTCTCGCCAAGGAGATGCGGAGCGTGGTCTGTGGCAATGGTGTCGAGCCTGTCTGTGCAGACGGCAGCACGCAATGCACGGCGGTCTGCCTCTGTCTTCACGGCGGGATTGCACTTTATCAGTGTGCCAAGGCGTTCATAGTCCTTGTCGCAGAACATCAGATGGGCTATGCACACCTCGCCCGTGATCTTCTTCCCTGCTGTCAGCGGTGTGTCCTGCAGCAGCTCCAGCTCGCGTGCAGTGGTGATGTGTGCGATGTGCAGACGTGCTCCGTACTGCTGCGCAAGGCTCACGGCAGTCTCCGACGAGCGGAAGCAGGCT
Source organism: bacterium (assembly GCA_963618035.1). GTDB lineage: Bacteria > Bacteroidota > Bacteroidia > Bacteroidales > Bacteroidaceae > Bacteroides. The sequence continues at coordinate 6,468 of CAVERK010000075.1, read as the reverse complement.
TCCTCCGAACGTATCAGCGGATGCAGGGACAGCGGCAGGTCGCCGTCGGCGGCAGTGTATCTTGACATGTTGGCGGATATGATGTTCTGGTCTTCACAGTGCGCCACGATGAGCATGTCTGTGGACGAGAATATCTGTCTCAGGCTTTCGGCCCTGTCGACAAGCATGTTGCCGGTGCTCGAACCCATGAACAGCTTCACTCCGCACACGCGGTGACGGTCGAGTGAGGGCAGCAGCGCGTGGTTGTCGTTGGTGGCACCGAAGTAGCACGAGTAGTTGACGAGGCAGTCCTCGGCATAGTGCTGCATCTTCTCCTCCCATGCTTCAGGTGTTGTGGTCTGCGGACTGGTGTTTGGCATGTCCATGACTGTGGTCACTCCGCCGGCTGCCGCTGCACGGCTCTCGCTGCCCACGTCTGCCTTGTGCGTCAGCCCAGGGTCGCGGAAGTGCACGTGTTCGTCGATCACTCCTGGCAGCAGACAGGCTCCGCAGGCATCAATCTCATTGTCATAGTGCATGGCATCGAGATGCGACTCCTCGATGTCAGAACCTGTGTGTCGCAGCACTCTCTCAATAGTGTCGCCGCACACGATGAGCGAGCCTCTGAAAGTCTCGCCCTCGTTCACCATGACGGCATTGCGTATTATGGTGGTCTCCCTGCTCATTGTCGTTGCTGTTGCCTGTCTTTCTGTGGGTACCGGCGCACGAGGCTGTCCCACTTCAGCCACATCACTCCGAACACAGCTTCTCCGAAGATGCTGCTGTCCATCTTCGATGTGCCAAGTTTGCGGTTGATGAATATCACCGGCACCTCCACCACGTCGAAGCCTCCCTTGTAGGCCTTGAACTTCATCTCTATCTGGAAAGCATAGCCCTTGAAGCGTATCCTGTCAAGGTCGATGGTCTCGAGCACCTGCCTGCGGTAGCAGACAAAGCCTGCTGTGGTGTCGTGTATGGGCAGTCCGGTGATGGCTCTCACGTATTTCGATGCGAAGTAGCTCATCAGCACGCGCCCCATGGGCCAGTTCACGACGTTCACTCCCGACACATAGCGCGAGCCAATTGCCACATCTCCACCGCCGGTGGCACAGACATCGTAGAGGTGCGGCAGGTCTGAAGGGTTATGGCTGAAGTCGGCATCCATCTCGAAGATGTAGTCATAGCCCCGCTGCAACGCCCACTTGAAGCCGGCGATGTAGGCAGTGCCCAGTCCCTGCTTGCCGCTGCGCTCAATGATGGACAGGCGCTGGCCGAACTCCGTCTGCATGCTCCTTACTATAGTGGCTGTGCCGTCGGGAGAGCCGTCGTCAATCACCAGTATGTGGAACGCGTGTTCCAGCCCGAAGACGGCGCGGATGATGCCCTCGATGTTCTCCCGCTCGTTGTATGTGGGGATTATCACAATGCTGTCGCTGCTTGCCTGCATATATGCTTGCCTCTGTATGTGATGAGTGTCTGCACTCGTTAAGTCGGAAACAAAATTAGCTATTTTGCCCGAGCTGAAGCCGGCATTAAGCCGTTTTTAGTACTTTTGCAACGTTTTTAACGGCTTGGAGCACGTGACTATACTTGAACTGCAACAGCGGCTGCTGCAGCATCCCAATGTGGCTGCAATGTACCGCCTCATGGACGATTCTTCCGTTCGTAGCATCTTCTGTCGGGGACTTATCGGTTCTTCGGCACCGGTGTTCTTCTCCTCGCTCCACAGACATGGCTCCGCACCCTGTGTGTTCGTGCTTGCCGACATGGAGGAGGCAGGGTATTTCTATCATGACCTGACGCAGATTCTCGGCGATGAGAACGTGCTGTTCTTCCCCTCGTCATTCCGCCGTGCCGTGAAATACGGGCAGAAGGATGCCGCCAACGTCATCCTGCGTGCACAGACGCTGAGCCGCCTGGAGCAGCATCCGGCAGGGCGCATCTTCATTGTGACCTATCCTGATGCCTTGGCAGAAAAGGTTGTCAGCAAGAAAGAACTGGGCAGCAACACGCTGACACTCAACGTGGGTGAGGAAGTGGACATGAAGTTCATCACCGACGTGCTGCGCAGCTACGGGTTCAAGCTGACCGACTACGTCTATGAGCCTGGGCAGTTTGCCGAGCGCGGAAGCATCATCGACGTGTTTTCCTATTCGTCGGAATATCCTTTCCGCATCGACTTCTTCGGCGACGAGGTGTCGAGCATCAGGCCTTTCGAGGTGGAGAGCCAGATATCGTTCGACAAGAAAGAGAGCATAACCATCTTCCCCGACCTCGACAAGGACCTGTCGCAGGGCGACGGAAGCGGCATGGTGGCATTCACCGACTTCCTGCCGGCAGATACGGTGCTCTTTGCCCGTGATTTCGTGTGGCTGACAGAGCGCATCCGTCAGGTGCACGATGAGGCACTGTCACCGCAGGCTCTCACTGCACGCAAGGCAGAAGAGGAGGGACTGGACGACGACAATGAGGTGGTGTCGCTCGAAGGCAAGCTCCTTGACGGCACAGAGTTCGCGGCAGCAACGGAAGACTTCCGCCGTGTGGACTTCGGCACGCGTCCCGACGGCACTCCACAAGCCACACTGACATTCAACACCGGTCCGCAGCCGTTGTTCCACAAGAACTTCGACCTGCTGACGGACAGCTTCAAGGACTACATCAGCCGTGGGTACACATTATATATATGTAGCGACAGCACGAAGCAGACAGACCGTCTGCGTGCCATCTTCGACGACCGTGGTGATGCCGACGTTGCTTTCACGCCTGTGGAGCATACGTTGCATGAGGGATATAGCGACGATGACCTGAAGGTCTGTGTCTTCACCGACCACCAGATCTTCGACCGCTTCCACAAGTATAGCCTCAAGAGCGACCGCGTGCGCGGGGGCAAGATGGCACTCAGCCTGAAGGAGCTCAGCGAGTTCCAGCCTGGTGACTATGTGGTGCATATAGACCACGGCGTAGGACGCTTTGCCGGACTGGTGCGCATCCCCGCAGGAAACACCACGCAGGAGGTGATGAAGATTGTCTATCAGAACGACGATGTGGTCTTCGTCTCCATACACTCCCTGCACAAGGTGTCGAAATACAAGGGTCGTGACAATGAGTCTCCACGCCTGAACCGTCTCGGCACAGGAGCATGGGAGAAGCTGAAGGAGCGCACGAAGAAGAAGATAAAGGACATTGCACGCGACCTGATAAGGCTGTATGCCGCCCGCCGTCAGGAGAAGGGCTTCAGCTTCGGTGCCGACAGCTTCCTCCAGAAAGAGCTTGAAGCCTCGTTTCTCTATGAGGACACGCCCGACCAGAGCCGTGCCACTGCCGACGTGAAGGCCGACATGGAGAGCGAACGCCCCATGGATCGTCTGGTGTGTGGCGACGTGGGCTTCGGCAAGACAGAGGTCGCCATACGTGCAGCCTTCAAGGCTGTGGCAGACGACAAGCAGGTGGCTGTGCTGGTGCCTACAACCGTACTGGCATACCAGCATTACCACACGTTCAGCGAGCGGCTCAAGGATATGCCCTGCCGTGTGGACTACCTGACGCGTGCACGCTCGGCAGCCGATGTCAGGAAGATGCTCTGCGACCTCTCCGAGGGACGCATCAACATCCTGATAGGCACGCACCGCATACTGGGCAAGGACGTGAAGTTCCACGACCTGGGTCTGCTGATTGTCGACGAAGAGCAGAAATTCGGTGTCGGCACCAAGGAGAAGCTGCGCCAGCTGAAGGTGAATGTCGACACTCTGACGCTGTCGGCAACACCCATCCCGCGCACCTTGCAGTTCTCGCTCATGGGAGCACGCGACCTGTCCATCATCCAGACACCGCCGCCCAACCGCTATCCCATACAGACTGAGCTGCATGTCTTCAACGAGGAGGTGATTGCCGATGCCGTGAACTTCGAGATGAGCCGCAACGGACAGGTGTTCTTCGTCAACAACCGCATTGCCAACCTGCAGGAGCTGAAGGCGATGATACTGCGCCATATACCCGACTGCCGCATCTGCATAGGTCACGGGCAGATGGCTCCCGAGGAGCTTGAAGAGGTGATAATGGGCTTCGTCAACTACGACTACGACGTGCTGCTCTCCACCACCATTGTCGAGAACGGCATAGACATACCCAATGCCAACACCATAATAATAAACGATGCACAGAACTTCGGCCTCAGCGACCTGCACCAGATGCGCGGGCGCGTGGGACGCAGCAACAAGAAGGCGTTCTGCTATCTGCTGTCGCCGCCGTTGTCTGTCCTCACCTCCGAAGCACGCCGTCGTCTGCAGGCCATAGAGAACTACGCAGGCCTGGGCAGCGGCATACACATAGCCATGCAGGATCTCGACATCCGTGGGGCGGGAAACATGCTCGGTGCAGAGCAGAGCGGCTTCATTGCCGATATGGGATATGATGCCTATCAGAAGATTCTCTCCGAGGCTGTGCATGAGCTCAAGACCGACGAGTTCAGTCAGGTCTATGCCAATGCCGGCACACAGAACGGCAATGCCGCAGACGGGGACATTGAATATGTTGACGAGTGTCAGGTGGAGAGCGACCTCGAGCTGTTGCTCCCAGCCACCTATGTCACCGGCAGCAGCGAACGCATGCTGCTCTATCGCGAGCTTGACAATCTGACTACCGACGAAGAGGTGGAGCAATACCGTGCACGGCTTGAAGACCGCTTCGGACCTGTGCCTGCGGAGACCGACGAACTGCTGCGCGTCGTTCCTCTGCGGCGCATGGCTGCACGTCTTGGTGCGGAGAAGGTATTCCTCAAGGGTGGCAAGATGACGCTGTTCCTCGTCTCCAATCCCGACAGTCCGTACTATCAGGGTCCCATGTTCGGCCGTCTGATAGACTACATGATGAAGAACACACGTCGTTGTGAACTGCGCGAAAAGCCAGGAGACCATCGCCGCAGCATGTCTGTCGCCAATGTGCCTACGGTCAGGGAAGCCCTTGCCGTCGTCACCGGCATTTTGCAGGGCGAATAAAAAAACTCCCTCCTGCACTTGCACAGCCGAAAAGTTTAGTCTACATTTGCACCGCATTTCAGGGGAAGTGCGGGACTGGAAGTTTGGGTGAGTGGCTGAAACCAGCAGTTTGCTAAACTGCCGTACGTATTTACGCGTACCGGGGGTTCGAATCCCCCAGCTTCCGCACAGGTAATCACAGGGGCTGTCTTTCGGGCAGTCCTTTTTTTTTGTTGCTGTATGTCTTGGATACTTGCTGCCATATTATGCTACAGGCGTAGCTCTGATTACGGCAGTGGCGTTTGTATCTGACAAAACAAAAAAAGAAACGGCTACAATCCGTAACCGTTTCCCCTAAAAGAACTCCGTGCGGCTCTCGCTTTACCAGAGAGCCACCTTGCCGAAGCCTTTGCCCAAGTCGAGCGAGGCCGTCGTCACCCCCAAGGCCTTGAAGACACGGCTCATTGTCGGGATGGTGATGCTGTACCCCCTCTCGATGCGTGAAATCTGCGCTTTCTTCACGCCTATCCGCTCGCCCAGCTGCTCCTGTGTCAGGTTCTGACGTGTGCGGGCTTCCCTCACGGCTTCGCCTATACGCGAGGCGTGTACGGCTTCGGTTACGCTCTGCTCGAACTTGTCCCTTTCGGGCGTGCCGACCTCCCCGTAAAACTCTGTAAGGAGGTTCTCAAACGGTATAAGTTCCATTTCCTGCTTCATGTCTGTGTGTGTTTTAATGTGTCCTGAAATACTCTTTCCTCAATCTCTCGGCTTTCGCTATCTCTCCGGCAGGGGGTTTCTGCGTTTTCTTGTTGATGCCGTGCGTGGCAATAACGAGCGTGTCCGTCCGTGTGTCCCAAAAGGCAAAAAGACGATACGCGTTGCCCTCGTACAGGGTGCGGAACTCCCATATTTCCGTACCGTCCAGCTTCTTGAAAAGTTCAGTGTTACGCTCGCCCAGCTGCACCCTGTAGATGTTGTGCGCTATCTTGTCGCGCACTTTCTTCGGCAAGGTGCGCAGATAGTCCGCCGCTCCCCTCATGGTGCTGAATTTGAACCGTAATTGTTCCATCTCGTTGCGTTTGACCCCGCAAAGATAACAGAAGTATATTAAACGCGAAACTTTTCCGCGGCTTTCCAGCCCTGTCGGAGGTGACGGATGGCGACGTTTGGAGCTGCCGTTCTCCGGTGCGCGGTGTCGTTTGGCAACGTCCGTTGTCTGTCCGTACGGCAGAAAGAGCCTACTTTTGCGCCATGTCAGCGGAATAGTTACACATACGCCACGGGATAATATAAAACAAGTTAAAGTTTCAAGTGCAAAGAAACACTAATTAGAGCCGCCAAATGTTAAATCTTATCGTCGGCGAAGCCCAAAACGGAGGATTGTAGTGTTCTAAAAAGGAACTGAAGTGGACTATTTTGACGCATCGCGAAGGGCTGAAAAACTTATCCCGATAGTGCTATAAACTTATCCCGATACATGTAGGAGGTTATCGCGATAAATTCCGGACTTTATCGC
>CAVERK010000074.1:0-11590 GCA_963618035.1 bacterium | reverse complement strand
CGCTTGAAAGGTTCGAACGATGCGGATTATTGAAACGTCAGGGGTAGAACAAAAAAAAGACACGACCATATTCCGGTCGTGCCATATTCAAAAAGCATCAAGCCTTGATGTTGCCGTTCACCACAATCAGCCTGTCAAGCTGCTTCTGAAGGACTTGGCACATTATTCCGTTGCCCATGTCCTGATAACGCTGAATCTGATACCTAAGCTTTGTAACTGTTGCATTTGTCTTCAAGTTCATCATAGTTGAATCTCCTTTTCATTTGCTTCCCGCGCTTCGGGAAGCCATTAAACAATCCTTTTACCTTTTCTTTTTACGCTGCAAAGGTAGTGCCTTTGTCCCGATTTTTATGTTCTTCAGCATAAAAACGACGTCTATTTAACATCATTTTAATATCCTGACAGGCTTCGATGGAGATATTGCCGTCCGGTGCGCGGCGCACTCCGGAGCACACGGCGTTGGTCGGCAAAAAGATTGTGTTTGTCGATTTTGGTTTGTACGGCCGGCAGAACCGGATACTTTTGTCCCAGCAAAAAGAAAGGAAACGAAGCAAACACATCAATACACATATTTTAGTTATGAAGACATTCAACAAGATCTTTGGACTGACAGTGCTCGGCATGGCTTGCAGCATGGGTGCGGACGCGCAGACGGACATCACCGTGCACCGGACACCTGCCAGCACCGACACCACACAGACCGTTATGGCACAGCCCGTGCAGTGGACGCTACAGGCCTGCATCGACTACGCACTGAAGCAGAACATCAGCATACAGCAGAACAGGCTGAGTGCCGTCAGTTCGCAGATAGACGTGGCATCGGCCAAGGCCGACTTCCTGCCCAACATCTCCGCCAGCGTGAGCCAGCGCATCGTGAACCGTCCCAACAGCTCGAACAACACGATGATCAGCGGCGACCTCATCACCACCTCGACGAGCAAGACCAGCTACAACGGCAGCTATGGCGTGGACCTGAACTGGACACTGTTCAACGGCAGCAGGCTGAACACGCTGAAGCAGCAACAGCTGAGTGCCGAATCGGCAAGCCTCGACGTGGCGGAGAGCGAGAACACCATCATCGAGAACATCACGAAGATGTACATCCAAATCCTGTACTCGGCAGAGGCAATCAAGATCAACGAGTCCACCCTCGAGACCAGCCGTGCCAACTTTGAGCGCAGCAAGCAGCTGTTTGAGGCGGGAAGCATCTCGAAGGCCGACCTCGCACAGCTGGAGTCACAGGTGAGCCAGGACAACTATTCGCTCGTGACCTCACAGGCCAACCTCCAGAACTACAAGCTACAGCTGAAGCAGCTGCTCGAACTGGGCGGCGAGGAGGAGATGAACCTCTATCTGCCTGAGGTCGGCGACGACGACGTGCTGACACCGCTGCCGTCGCGCACCGACGTGTACAACGCCGCCTTGGCCATGCGTCCCGAGATACAGGCAGGCAAGATAGACATAGATGCCTCCGACGTGGCGATAAAGGTGGCACGGGCAGGCTACCTGCCGACGCTGAGCCTCAGCGCAGGCATCGGCACAAGCAATGCCAACGGCAGCGACTTCACCTTCCGCGAGCAGGTGAAGAACAACTGGAACAACTCGCTGGGACTGACCCTGAGCATCCCTATCTATGACAAGCGTTCCACGAAGTCGCAGATACAGAAGGCCAAGATACAGAAGCGCAACAGCGAGCTGCAGCTGCAGGACAAGCAGAAGACCCTGTACAGCAACATCGAGAACCTGTGGCTCGATGCCAACAGCGCACAGCAGCAGTACATCGCCGCAAAGGAACAGGTCAAGAGTGCGCAGACCAGCTTCGACCTCGTTCAGGAGCAGTTCAACCTGGGCATGAAGAACACCGTGGAACTGCTGACCGAGCAGAACAACCTGCTGAGTGCACAGCAGCAGCAGCTACAGGCCAAGTACATGGCTCTGATGAACGAGCAGCTACTGAACTTCTACAAGGGCGAGTCCATAAACATCGAGTGAGAAAAAGAACAGAAACAAAAAACATAGACACAACAACGCATTATGAAAAAGAAAACTATGGTATGGATTGCCGTCGTGGCAATCGTGGCGGTAGCAATCGGGATTTTCATCTTCGGCGGCAACGGGAAGAGCAAACAGACCATTGCGTTTGAGACCGTGAAGATAGCGAGAGGAAATGTGGCAGAGTCCATCACCGCCACCGGTACGGTGAAGCCCGTGACCGAAGTGGAGGTGGGCACGCAGGTCAGCGGTATCATCGACAAGCTGTATGCCGACTACAACACCGAGGTGAAGAAGGGACAGCTCATTGCCGAGATGGACCGTGTGACGCTGAACAGCGAATTGCAGAGCGCACAGGCGCAGTACAGCAGTGCGAAAGCCGACTTCGAGTACCAGACAAAGCTCTATGAGCGCAACGTGGCACTCCACGACAAGCAGCTCATCAGCGACCAGGACTTCGAGCAGTATGAGTATAACTACCTGAACGCGAAGAGCCAGCTCCAGAACACCGAGGCATCGCTTGCCAAGGCACGCAGGAACCTGTCGTACGCCACCATAACGTCGCCGATAGACGGTGTCGTGATAAGCCGTGAGGTCGAGGAGGGACAGACCGTGGCAGCCGGATTCGAGACCCCGTGTCTCTTCGTCATCGCAGCCGACATGACACAGATGGAGGTCGTCGCCGATGTCGACGAGGCAGACATAGGCGGTGTGCAGGAAGGCCAGCGTGCCGTGTTCACCGTAGATGCCTATCCGGACGACACGTTTGAGGGCGTGGTGAAGCAGGTGCGCATGGGCAGCACGAGCAGCTCTTCGTCCACCACGACATCGACCGTGGTGACCTATGAGGTCGTGATAGCAGCCAGCAACCCCGACCTGAAGCTGATGCCGAGACTCACTGCCGATGTCACGATATACAAGAACGAGCACGACAACGTGCTGAGCGTGCCCAACAAGGCTCTGCGCTTCACGCCGACCAAGGAGCTGGTGGGCAACGCCACGGTGAACAACGTGAGGGCTGCCAGCAAGCTGTGGACGAAGGAAGGAAATGTGTTCACCGCACATGAGGTGAAGACCGGCGTGCAGGGCGAGGCAAACACCGAAATCATCAGCGGACTGCCCGAAGGCACGGAGGTAATTCTCGAAGCACGCATCGATTCCGGCATGAGCGAGCTTGACTCACTGTCGCAGCGCAACGGGAACGGCATGTTCGGCGGTCCTGGCCCAGGCCCGAGGTAACAGATACAGATGCCAGGCAAGTAACGATACACCATATATATAATATATAGGAGAAGGTATGAGTAAAGCAGTCATTGAACTACATGACATACGACGGAAATTCATCGTCGGCGAAGAGACGGTACACGCCCTGCGCGGTGTCTCGTTCACCATCACCGAAGGCGAGTTCGTCACCATAATGGGAACATCGGGATCAGGCAAGTCCACGCTGCTGAACACGCTGGGTTGCCTCGACACTCCCACCGGCGGAGAGTATATACTCGACGGCGTGCCGGTGAAGTCGATGTCGAAGAACCAGCGTGCACGGCTCCGCAACCGCAAGATTGGCTTCGTGTTCCAGAACTACAACCTGCTGGCCAAGACCACAGCCGTGGAGAACGTGGAACTGCCACTGATGTACAACGACGAGGTGTCTGCGGCGGAACGCCGCAGACGGGCTGTCGAGGCTCTGATAGCTGTGGGATTGGGCGACCGTCTGGAGCACAAGAGCAACCAGATGTCGGGCGGACAGATGCAGCGCGTGGCAATAGCGCGGGCGCTGGTCAACGACCCTGCGGTGATCCTCGCCGACGAGGCCACGGGTAATCTTGACACCCGCACCTCGTTCGAAATTCTCGTGCTCTTCCAGAAGCTGCATGCCGAAGGACGCACCATCATCTTCGTCACCCACAATCCGGAGATTGCACAGTACAGCACACGCACCATACAGCTGCGCGACGGACAGATCAAGAGTGACACAGTGAACAACAATATCCTTAACGCAGCGGAGGCTCTCGCCGCGCTGCCTGTTCCAAAGGATGACGATTGAGGAGGCAGACATATATGAACTTTACAAATCTATTCAGAATAGCATTCAAGGCCATTGCCAGCAACAAGATGCGCTCGTTCCTGACCGCACTGGGCATCATCATCGGCATTGCGTCCGTGATTGCGATGCTCAGCCTCGGACAGGCGACAAAGGAGCAGGTGAAGGGTCAGATCTCCGAAATGGGGACAAACATCATCACCATAATGCCAGGCGGCGAGACGCGCGGCGGCGTGCGTCAGGAAGCCAGTGCCATGCAGACACTGAAGATTGCCGACTACGAAGCCCTGCGCAGTGAAGCCACGTTCCTTTCGGCCATATCGCCGGTTTCGTCGGCATCGGGCCAGCTCATCGCCGGAGGCAACAACTATCCGGCATCGGTGAGTGGCGTGAGCATGGACTACCTGACCATACGGCAGCTCGAGATAGAAGAGGGTGAGATGTTCACCGAAGACGACGAGCGCGTGTCGGCAAAGGTGATAGTAATCGGCAAGACCATTGCCGACAACCTCTTCCCCAATCAGGACCCGATAGGCAAGACCGTCAGACTGAACCAGGTGCCGTTCCGTGTCGTGGGACTTCTCAAGGCAAAGGGATACAACTCCATGGGTATGGACCAGGACGAGATTGTGCTGGCACCATACACGACGGTGATGAAGCGGCTACAGTCGCAGACATATCTGGGCAGCATCATGGCTTCCGCCCTGTCTGAAGAGCTGACGACCAATGCCGAGAACGAGACAACGCAGATCCTGCGACGCACGCACAAGCTGAAGAGCACGGACGACGATGACTTCACCATACGCTCCATGCAGGAGATGATGGAGATGATGGACACCGTGACAGGGATGCTGACGGCACTGCTGGCGGGCATAGCGGGCATATCGCTGCTCGTGGGCGGCATAGGAATCATGAACATCATGTATGTGTCCGTCACCGAGCGAACACGCGAAATCGGTCTGCGAATGTCTGTGGGCGCACGTGGTGCAGACATCCTCGCGCAGTTCCTCATCGAAGCACTCGTGCAGTGTCTGGCAGGAGGCGTGATAGGTATCATAGTCGGATGTCTGGGAGCAGTCGTCGGACTGACGATAATGGACATGCCCGTGGTGATAGAGACCTCGAGCATAGGACTGGCGTTTGCCGTCTGCACCATCATCGGACTGTTCTTCGGATGGTATCCTGCCAAGAAGGCTGCCAACCTTGACCCGATTGAAGCAATCAGATATGAGTAATGGGAAAGCAACGTGGATGTGGCTCGCTGCATCCACGTTGCCATAATAAGGAAATCACAACATGACTGACAAACCGACATTCAGAGACATCTTCTTCAAGCTGCTGCCGCACGTTGCCGTATGGGGGCTGATGTTCCTCTTTCCCTATATGATTATAGTGCAGGCGGGTGGTGTGGAAGTGATGCCGTTCGCCGCGTACTGCAAGTGGGTGGGCGTTGCTGGGATGACTTTTGTTGTCGTCTACTATGTCAACTATTGCTGGCTGGTGCCACGGCTGTTGCTCAAGAACCGTACAGGTCTGTTCCTGATTACGAATGTAGTGCTGATGTTTGTCTGCCGCTTCGTCTTCAACTTATGGATGCATAAGTTGTGGATAGAGTTTGACCTTATCAACATCGCTCCCCCGCCCGACCCCTATGACTTCCGTCCATGGAACCCGATGCACCTTCTCGGCGATTTGTTGCCTTATGTCCCCACGGCCTTCGTGGCAGCGTTCGTGCGCATGAATGCACGCTGGCGCATGCTGGAGACACTACAGAAGGAGTCTGCCAGACAACTGGCAGAGGCTGAGGTGCAGAACATGCGCAACCAGCTGAGTCCGCACTTCCTGCTCAACACGCTGAACAACATCTATGCCCTCATCGCCTTCGACACGGACAAGGCGCAGAACACCGTGCAGGAACTGAGCAAGCTGCTGCGTCATGTGCTGTATGACAACCAGCAGCCAACCACGACGCTCAGCAAGGAGGTGGAGTTCATACGAAGCTACATCGAGCTGATGCGCATACGGCTGTCGGGCAACGTGAGGCTGACGACGGAGTTCAACGTGAAAAAAGACTCGCAGACGGAAATATCTCCGCTGATATTCATATCTTTGATTGAGAATGCCTTCAAGCACGGAATTTCTCCCACCGAGCCGAGCTTCATAAGCATAACCTTGAGCGAGGAGGATGACACGATAAAGTGTGTGATTGTGAATAGCAACTTCCCCAAAAGCGCGAAGGACAAGAGCGGAAGCGGCATCGGGCTGCAGCAGGTGCAGCGACGGCTGGACTTGGGCTACCCCGACAAATACGAGTGGGAGAAAGGCACGAGTGCCGACGGCAAGGAATATTACTCAAGGATAACACTCCATACAGATTGAACGGTCATGAAACTGAAATGCGCAATAGTCGACGACGAGCCTTTGGCACTCGGACTGCTGAGAAGCTACGTACTGAAAACCCCGACACTGGAACTTGCGGGCGAATACTCGAGTGCCGTGCAAGCCATGAAGGAACTGTCCAACAAGCACATAGACCTCATCTTCCTCGACATACAGATGCCCGACCTGAGCGGACTGGAGTTTTCGAGGATGATCGATGCCAAGACACGAATAGTGTTCACCACGGCTTTTCAGCAGTATGCCATCGAGGGCTACAAGGTCAACGCACTGGACTATCTGCTGAAGCCCATCTCCTACGCCGACTTCGCCGGTGCCGTCAACAAGGCCGTGCAGTGGTTCGAACTGCTGGAACAACCGCGCGAGCAGGTGAACAGCATCTTCGTGAAGAGCGAATACAAGCTCATACAGGTTGAGCTGAAGGACATCCTGTATATAGAAGGGCTGAAAGACTATGTCAAGATATACGAGGAAGGGGCTTCGAAGCCCATACTCTCGCTGATGAGCATGAAAAGCCTCGAAGACATGCTGCCGCCGTCACGCTTCATACGTGTGCACCGCTCGTTCATCGTGCAGAAAGACAAGATACGCGTCATAGACCACGGGCGCATCGTCTTCGGCAAGACCTATGTGCCTATAGGCGACAGCTACAAGCAGCAGTTCCAGGAATTCCTGGACAAGCGCAGCTACAATTAGGGACACCCGCAATTTAGATGCACGTCCGTTTGGATATTGTGCAAGAACATCTATCTTTGCACAGTTTTTATACTTTTGTGCAATTGATATGGAACAGAGTTTCTTGGCTTTGATAGAGAAAGCCATTAAAGATTATTGGGATCTTGACGCGCTGACAGACTACAATGGAGCGACATTGCAATATAAGGACGTGGCACGCAAGATAGAGAAGATACATATCCTATTCGAACATATCGGACTGAAGAAGGGAGAGAAAGTGGCCCTGTGCGGGCGCAACTCTTCACACTGGGGTGTGGCTTTCCTTGCCACACTGTCATACGGAGCTGTGGCAGTACCCATACTGCATGAGTTCAAGGCCGACAATGTCCACCACATAGTGAACCACTCGGGAGCACGCTTCCTCTTCGTCGGCGACCGCGTGTGGGAGAACCTGAACGAACAAATGATGCCCAACCTCGACGGCATTATCCTGCTTACCGACTTCTCCATAATAATGTCGCGCAACGAGGCACTGAACTACAGCCGCGAACATCTGAATGAAATCTTCGGACACAAGTTCCCCAAGAACTTCCGTCAGGAACACGTGTCTTTCCATCACGACCAGCCCGAAGAGCTGGCGTTGATAAACTATACTTCGGGCACCACAAGCTCGTCCAAGGGCGTGATGATACCATACCGTTCGCTATGGTCGAACATGGCTTTCGCCATGGAGAAGATACCATTCCTGCATGCCGGTGACCGCATAGTCAGCATCCTGCCTATGGCACACATGTTCGGAATGAGCTTTGAGTTCCTGTTCGAGTTCTGTGTGGGCTGCCACATCTTCTTCCTCACACGCATGCCGTCGCCCAAGGTCATCACACAGGCTTTCAGCGATGTCAAGCCATCGCTGGTCATCGCCGTGCCGCTGGTGATAGAGAAGATAATAAAGAAGAACGTGCTGCCGCAGCTTGAGAAGCCATCGATAAAGATGCTGCTGAAGCTGCCCGTCATAAGTGCAAAGGTGAGGGAACAGATATGCCATAAGATCATCGAAGGCTTCGGCGGAGAGATGAAGGAAATGGTTATAGGAGGTGCGCCGCTGAACAAGGACGTGGAACGGCTGCTGAAATCCATAAACTTCCCCTACACCGTGGGATATGGCATGACAGAATGCGGCCCCATCATAACCTATGAGGACTGGCACACATTCAAGATGTTCTCCTGCGGAAGGACAGCCCCGCGCATGGAGGTACGTATCGACTCGCCCGACCCTGCAAACGTAGCGGGTGAGATTGTCTGCCGTGGCACCAACGTGATGCTGGGCTACTACAAGAACCCCGATGCTACGGCACAAGCCGTCGACAAGGACGGATGGCTGCACACAGGCGACCTGGCCACGATGGACAGTGCCGGCCACGTCACCATCAGGGGACGGAGCAAGAACATGCTGCTGGGCACCAACGGGCAGAACATCTATCCCGAAGAGATTGAGGGACAGCTGAACAACATGCAGTATGTGTCAGAGAGCATCATCATACAGCACGGCGACAAGCTGGTGGCACTGGTATATCCTGACTTCGACGAGGCGTTTGCCAACGGACTGGAAGAGAAGGATGTCGTCGCAGCCATGGAGCACAACCGCCAACAGCTGAACGCCAACCTGCCAGGCTACAGCCAGATAGCCAAGGTGAAGATATACAACGAGGAGTTCGAGAAGACCCCGAAGAAGTCCATCAAACGCTACCTCTACCAGAATGTCTGACCGTCGATGACTCTCGTCGGGACATCAGAAATCCTTGCCCTCAAACAGCGACCCGCTTGAGACAGACGTTGTCTTTCCGCCAAAGGCATTGAAGTTGAACGACACCGAAGCCACTATGTTGGGATACTTAGGTCGTACCCACGTCTCCGAGAGCAGCGTCGGTGTGGAGCGGTAGTTGTGGTATTTGGCCGTGTGCAGAATGTCGTGCGCCACGACAGACAGCGTCAGCTTGCCCTTGGCCAGATTGTGACGGTAAGCGGCATCGAAGTAGCAGTAGGCATACTCCTTGCCCTGCGTCAGGTTCACCGGTGTCACGACGTGCGAGTCTATCTGCAGACGTGCATCCTTGCTCAGTGTGAAGGCATTGACCCACCCTATTTGCCCGCTCACGCCGTCGGCATCGGCACTTCCGGCGAAATGGCTGTTGAAGTCATAGCGGTAGACGCTGCCATTGAGCGTGCTGGTCCACCAACGCACAGGCTTCACCACAAGGCTCATCTCCAGTCCCATCTCCACCTGATTGCCGGCGTTGATTATGGAGTCGAGCGTCACGCCAGGCTCGTAAGCCACACGCACATTGTCAATCACGTCTTCGCGGCTGCGGAAGTAGCCCGTCACGTTGGCAGAATGTCCGCCGTCCCACTGCTTGCTCCATCCCAGCTCGACGGAATGGATATACTCGGGATTGATGTCAGGGTTGCCAATCTTCTTGGTATAGTAGTCTTCATATGTGATGTACGGCTCCAGCTGCCAAATGCCAGGACGGTTGGTGCGGCGCGAGTAGCCTATCTTCAGAGTACCGGCATTCTGCATGTCGTAGCTTAAGTGCGCACTCGGATACAGCTCCAGACGCTTGATGTGGCGGTTGGCGTTTGCCACGGTTATCTCCAGACGGTCGATGACACGGTCTACGCGCACGCCGGCATCAAGACTGAAGCGTCCCCATGTGTCGTTCATCTGTGCGTAGCCCGAGTGCGTCTCGCGACGGTAGTAGAACGGAGCATGCAGGTCGTCCTGCCACTCAAACTGCTGTGCGCCGCGGTTCCAGTACTTTATGTTGTAATTGCCATGCTCACTGTAGTAGGTGTACTGATAGCCGACCTCCAGCTTACCCGTAGAGCTGTAGTCATAGTTGTAGGTAAGTCCCGCATCGTGGTCGCCATGGTGTTCCTGTTCGTAGCCGCGCGTTCCCTCATAGCGGCTGCCGGTATGGTCGAACATGTTGCTCTCGGTGTACTCCAGCGAATAGCGGTCAAAGCGGGTGCGGAAGCGTGCGTTCAGATTGTTGCGGTCATTGATCTTCCAGGTATAGTCACCCGACAGCTGATACAGTTCTTTCTCCAGCTTGTAGCGGTCGTGGCTGTTGAACGAGTTGTCGACCAGCACATCGTCGCCCTGCATGCGGTGCTCGCCATACAGCATGTCGCCACCGCGCAGGTTCTTGGTGTTGCCTATCTGGAAATCGAGCGATGCGGTGTGGTGCTTCTTGTCTGCAAACTGCCATCCGCCCTGCGCCGTCATGTTCTTCTGCGTGCGGAAGCGCGTACCGTCCGACGATGAGGTTGTAGTGAAATCGTCGACTATGGTGGTCTTGTTCTGCTGGAAGTCGCTCTTCGACTTTATGTCCTGCCATGTGCCGCCGACCCACCAGTTGTGCAGCCCATGCTGGTAGTTCAGGCGTGCATCTATGGTGTTCGTCCCCAGCGTGCTGCCGCTTACGTTCACCAGACCGCTCCATCCGTTTGCCTTGATGTTCTTCGTCGTCACGTTTATGATGCCCACATCGCCCTCGCTCTTGTAGCGTGCCGACGGTGTGGTTATGATTTCGATGTTCTCTATGGTGCCTGCCGGAATCTGCTGCAGGGCCTGTGTACCCGTCAACGGACTGAGCTTGCCGTCCACGTAGACAAGATAATTGGAGCTGCCACGGAACGTAAGCTCACCGTCGGCATCGACCTGTACCGACGGAGTGTTGGCAAGCACATCCACTGCCGTACCTCCCGCTGCCGTCACGCTCTGCTGTGCGTTTATGCGTTGGCGGTCCAGCTTGTAGACTATCTGGCTCCTCTCACCCACGACGGTCACCTCATCCAGTCCCAACGCCGACTCTGCCATCTGTATGGTGCCTACATCGAGTGTCTGTCCGCCGTGCAGCGTCAGCTTGTCGCTGATGTAGGTCTCATAGCCCAGCATGCGGATCATCAGCAGCACGTCCATCGTCTTGATGCCGGTGACTTCAAAGTCGCCGTTGTTGACCATGCTGCTCGCCACGACATTATCGTTGAGGTCTGTCACAAACACGTCGGCATAGTCCACCACGGTGTTCGTAGCAGAGTCCATGACCTTACCTTTTATAGTTGCGCTTTGCTGTGCTGCCGTCAGCACGGGAATAAGGAGTGCTGTCACAAGCAGCACAATGTGTCTTTTCATCTCTTTTAAGGTTACTAATCATGGTGGACGGTTCCGTATTCCACCGAAGCACAAAGGTATCAATTAATGGCGGAACCGCAGCTTGACCTGTATCAATTAATGTCCGCTATCCCGAACCCGCATATCCTTCTCTTGTTGTCGGGCTACTGTTTGCTGTCTCCCTCTCTCCCAGTACTCCTTTTTGTTTCGATTAATCGGTACGCCAGTACCGATTAACTGGTACGCCAGTACCGGCTATATGGTACTGCAGTACCAACCGTATGGTACTGCCCAAGGAGTTAACCAAC
>CAVERK010000073.1:0-11599 GCA_963618035.1 bacterium | reverse complement strand
CATTCACAGGTTCTATGGATGACCATTCACAGGTTCTATGGATGACCATTCACAGAGCTATGGTTGACCATCCACAGAGTTGTGGCTGAACGTCCACAGACACGCCGTTTTTTGCCGGTGTTTTTTACGGTGGAAATTCCGCTTTTTCTTGTCGGAAAAGAGCGTATCTTTGCCATTATGAAAAAGATATATGTAATCCTCACAGCATTGCTGCTGGCCTCGGGCATGACGACGGCCAGTGCCGAAGACAACAAGGACTGGGGCGGCCTGTCGCGCTATGCCCAGTCGGACTCCGTGGTACGGACACTGCCGCAAGAGGAGCGGCGCGTGGTGTTCATCGGCAACTCAATAACCGACTTCTGGTATGACACTCACCCCGAGTTCTTCAAGTCGAACGGCTACATCGGCCGTGGCATATCGGGTCAGACATCCTACCAGTTCATCGTGCGTTTCAGACAGGATGTAGTGAACCTGCACCCGCTGGCCGTGGTGATAAACACCGCTACGAACGACGTGGCGGAGAACACGGGCCCGTATGACGAGGAGCGCACCATGGACAACATAAAGACGATGGTGGACCTGGCAACGGCAGCGCACATCAAGGTCATACTGACCACCACTCTGCCGGCATCACACTTTGGATGGAATCCCGCCATCAAGGACGCAAGCGGGAAGATTGCACGGCTGAACGACCGCATCCGCCAGTACGCCCTTGACAGCGGCCTCGGCTTTGTGGACTACTACAGTCACATGGTGACCGGTACCGAGCGGTCGCTCAATCCGGACTATTCCGACGACGGTGTGCACCCTACGGCAGCAGGGTATGCGGTCATGGAGCCTCTCGTGCAGGCGGTGATTGATGATGTGCTTGCGCCGGCAGAACCGTAGCCGGTCAGGGTGCGGCTACCGGCGTGTCAGCCGCAGACCGTCGGGGGTGATGATGATGAGATGACGCTTGTAGAGGTCGCCGACGGCCTTCTTGAAGACTTTCTTGCTCACGCCGAAGGTGTCGTAGATGTCCTGCGACGGACTCTTGTCGCCAAGGGCGGTGCGCCCGCCATTGTCGCGCAGGTGCTGCAGGAGCACGTGGGCGAAGTCCTCCACATTGCCGTAGCCGGACTTCTGCAAGGCTATGTCTATCTTGCCGTCCGGACGCACCTGCTTGACGTATGCCTTCAGGCGCAGTCCCATGTGCATGGGGCGGAACACCTCGTCGCGGAAGACCAGTCCGCTGAACCTGTCGTCGACAATCACCTTATAGCCAAGGTCGGTGCGCTGCCACACCATGATGTCCACCTCCTGCCACGGCTCATACTGCGGCGCATCCTTGTCAAGGAAGTGCTCCAGTCGTGCCGAGGCCATGATGCGGAAGCTCTCGTCGTCCACGTGGGCATGCACCACATACCGCCGTCCCACCTCCATGCGCTGCCTCTGCTCACGGAAAGGGCAGAAGAGGTCTTTCATCAGTCCCCAGTCGAGGAACGCCCCGTAGCGGTTCACCCACGTCACCTCGAGGCAGGCGAAGCCGCCGACCTGAACATACGGTGTCTGCGTCGTTGCGACAAGCCGCTCTTCGTTGTCGAGGTAGATGAACACGCGCAGCTCGTCGCCGATGGCATAGTGTTCGGGCACGTAACGCTTGGGCAGGAGGATTTCGCCCTCCTCGCCGCCGTCGAGATAAAGACCGAAGTCCACTTCCTTCGCAATCTTCAGCGTGTTGAAACGTCCTAATTCTATTGCCATTGCAGTGTTGGTGTGTGTTTGGTGATGTCGGGGTGCAAAGGTAGCTATATTTTGCGGATTATTCTTACCTTTGGCGTTCCAACGCAAAGAAGACGGGATTTTATGGCTAAGGACAAGACGGCATACGTGTGCGACAACTGTGGCTACGACTCTCCACGATGGATGGGACGCTGCCCCTCGTGCGGAGAGTGGAACACGTTCAAGGAGGTCACCGTGCGCAAGGAGACGGCCGCCCGCAGTGCGGCAGCCGCAGTGCGTGCCGCCGGTGACCGGCAGCCGCGCCCCGTGCCGCTGAAGGACATAGATGCCGTCAGCGAGCCGCGCTACGACATGCACGATGCCGAGCTGAACCGCGTGCTTGGCGGCGGACTGGTGAAAGGGTCGCTGGTGCTGCTGGGCGGAGAGCCAGGCATAGGCAAGTCGACGCTTGTGATGCAGACCGTGCTGCGCATGCCCGAGAGGAACATCCTCTACGTGTCGGGAGAGGAGAGCGAACGCCAGCTCAAGCTGCGTGCCGACCGCATAGGGCCGCACGACAGCGGCTGTCTGGTCTTGTGCGAGACATCCCTGGAGCAGGTGTTTGCCCACATCAGGGACACACGTCCCGACATCGTGATTGTCGACTCCATACAGACCATGCACACCGAGGCCGCCGAGTCGTCGCCTGGCAGCGTGACGCAGGTGCGCGAATGTGCGGCAGCCATCCTGCGCATGGCCAAGGAGACACAGACGGCTGTCATACTCATAGGACATATAAATAAGGAGGGAACCATCGCCGGACCGAAGATCCTGGAGCACATAGTCGACACCGTGCTGCAGTTCGAAGGCGACCAGCACTATATGTACCGCATATTGCGGAGCAGCAAGAACCGCTTCGGCAGTACCGATGAGCTGGGAATCTACGAGATGCGGCAGGAAGGGCTGCGGCAGGTCAGCAACCCGTCGGAGCTGTTGCTGAACCAGTCTCCCGCAGGCATGAGCGGAATAGCCATTGCCGCTGCCGTGGAGGGCGTGCGTCCGCTGTTGATAGAGGTGCAGGCTCTGGTCAGCAGTGCCGTCTACGGCTATCCGCAACGCTCGGCCACGGGCTTCGACTTGCGGCGCATGAACATGCTTCTTGCAGTGCTGGAGAAGCGTGTGGGCTTCAAGCTGGCGCAGAAGGACGTGTTCCTCAACATCGCCGGCGGACTGCGCGTCAACGACACGGCGATAGACCTGGCGGTGATCAGTGCCATCCTTTCGAGCAACATGGACATAGCCATCGGCTCCGACGTGTGCATGGCAGGAGAAATCGGTCTGTCGGGCGAGATACGTCCGGTGAACCGCATAGAACAGCGCATCAACGAGGCGTGCAAGCTGGGCTTCAAGCGGCTCATACTGCCCAGGAACAACATGCAGGGGCTTGACGCAGGCAAGAGCGGCATTGAGCTGGTGCCGGTGATGAAGGTCGAGGAGGCCTTCCGCGCACTGTTCGGATGATACAGAGCTTATACACATACCTAATATATTATGGTGTACGAATATCAGTTACGGGTTCTGCCGGAGACGGCAGCAGACTCTGACAGCCTGAAGCGTTACCTGGCAGAGGAGAAGGGACTGCCCGAACGCGGCATTGACTGCGTGCGCATCGTCAGGCGCAGCATAGACGCGCGTCAGCGCACTGTCTACGTCAATCTGTCCGTCCGCGTCTATGTCGGCGAGAAGCCGGAAGAGACGGAATATGTGCATACGGACTACGGCAATGTCGACGGCCACCGGCAGGTCATAGTCGTGGGAGCGGGCCCTGGGGGGCTGTTCGCCGCCTTGAAGCTCATCGAACTCGGTCTGAAGCCGGTGGTCGTGGAGCGGGGCAAGGACGTGCACCGGCGCAAGGTGGACATCGCACGCATAGGCCGTGAGCAGACCGTAGACCCCGAGTCGAACTACAGCTTCGGCGAGGGCGGGGCTGGAGCTTTTTCGGACGGCAAGCTGTTCACCCGCTCCACCAAGCGCGGTTCTGTGGACAAGATCCTGAACGTGTTTTGTCAGCACGGCGCGTCGGAGGCGATACTCGTCGACGCACATCCCCACATCGGCACCGACAGGCTGCCGCGCGTCATCGAGAACATGCGCAACACCATACTTCACTGCGGCGGTGAGGTCCGTTTCCAGACACGCATGAGTGCACTGCTCGTGGAGGGCGACCGCGTTGCCGGCATTGAGACCGACGGCGGAGAGACGCTGACAGGTCCCGTGATACTCGCCACCGGACACTCGGCACGCGATGTCTACCGCTGGCTGTGGCAGAACGGCGTGGAGATTGAGGCCAAGGGACTGGCGATGGGCGTGCGGCTGGAGCATCCGTCTGGGCTGATAGACCGTATTCAGTATCACAGCCGTGAGGGGCGCGGCAAGTGGCTTCCGGCAGCGGAATACAGCTTCACGACACAGGTCGGCGGACGCGGTGTCTACAGCTTCTGCATGTGCCCTGGCGGCTTTGTCGTCCCCGCTGCCAGCGGTCCGCAGCAGATAGTCGTCAACGGCATGAGCCCTGCCAGCCGTGGCTCCCGATGGAGCAACAGCGGCATGGTGGTCGAGATGAGACCGGAAGACTGGACAGCCGACCGCAGCGTGTGGGGACAGCTTGCCGAAGACGGATATGTGGGGTCGGCACCGCCGGTGCTGAGGGGCATGTACCTTCAGGATGCCCTTGAGAAGCTGTGCTGGCAGCAAGGCAACATGAAGCAGACGGCACCGGCACAACGCATGGCCGACTTCGTGAACCGCCGCCTGAGTGCAGACCTGCCCGACAGCTCGTACGCGCCTGGGCTGCTGGCCTCGCCGCTGCACTTCTGGCTGCCGCCGTTCATAGCCACGCGCCTGCAGACGGCATTCGGTGCTTTCGGCAAGCGCAGCCACGGGTTCCTGACCAACGACGCGGCGGTCATCGGCGTGGAGACGCGCACGTCGTCGCCGGTGCGCATTGTCCGCGACCGTGACACCCTGCAGCACATACGCCTGAAGGGGCTGTTCCCCTGCGGCGAGGGAGCCGGATATGCAGGAGGGATAGTGTCGGCGGCCATCGACGGCGAACGCTGTGCCGAGTCGGCGGCGGAATATGTCAAGACGAACAGCCATGCCTGAGATGCCGCGCCCCGAGATAGCCATCATTGACCCGAACACGCTGACGTGCTTGGGGCTGGAGAACCTGTTGCAGGAGATCATACCGGTGGCGGTCATACGCACGTTCAGCTCTTTTCAGGAGCTGGTGGACGACACGCCCGACATGTATGCCCACTACTTCGTGGCAACGCAGATATACTTCAGCCATACCGCGTTCTTCCTGAAGCGCAAGTTCCAGACCATCGTGCTGTGTACAGCCGACAATGCACAGCAGCTGAAGGGCGTGTTGACGCTCAACATCTGCCAGGACCAGCAGCATCTGGCGAAGTCCATACTGATGCTCCACAGCCACGGACACAAGGACGGACACAAGGGCATGCCGCCGCAGACGAACCGGCAGCAGGGGACGGGCATGGCATCCGACGACGGCAGCGGACTGACGGCACGCGAGGTCGAGGTGCTGTCCATGGTGGCACGCGGAATGATAAACAAGGAGATTGCCGACCGTCTCAGCATAAGCCTGACCACCGTCATAACCCACCGCAAGAACATAACCGAGAAGCTCGGCATCAAGACGGTGTCAGGACTGGCCATCTATGCCGTGATGCACGGCTACATCGAGGCAGACAGCATCTGACCGCCGCGCGGATGCCGGTGCTGCCGGCTGAAAATCCTCATAAATAAGGATTGTGGGCGTCGGCACAATCCGTTTCCTTTGCAGCGGAAACACATTATCAAGAGAAACATGGTTAGAAATCTTGCCGTTGCACTGATGTTGTGCGCCTGCTGCACGGGTGTCCGTGCCGAAGATGCTGACACCGCAAAGCCGTTGACAGCAGTCAATGACACGGTGCGGGACATCGAGGAGATTGTTGTCATAGGTACGCCGAAGGAGAACGCGAGGCTCAGGCAACAGACGCTTTCGTCGAACTCGTTTTCAGGGACAGACCTGCGCATGCACGGTGTCACCTCGCTGAAGTCAATATCCGCCCTTGCACCGAACCTCTTCATCCCGTCGTATGGCTCCAGGCTGACCACCTCTGCCTACATACGCGGCATCGGGTCGCGCATAAACACGCCTGCCATAGGGCTGTATGTGGACAACATTCCGTATATAAACAAGAGCTCGTTCGACTTCAACTACTCCGACGTGGAGCGCATTGACGTGATGCGCGGCCCGCAGGGAACGCTGTACGGACGCAACACCATGGGCGGGCTGATACGTGTGTTCACCAAGAGCCCGTTCTCCTATCAGGGCACAGACCTGCACCTCGAGGCTGCCACCTACGGCCGGTACAAGGCGCGGGTGACGCATTACCACCGCCTGACGGACAAGTTCGCGTTCTCCGGCGGCTTCTTCTATGAGCACGACGACGGCTTCTTCCGGAACGCCGCGAGGGGCAACAGCCGCGTGGACCGCAGCAATGACTACGGCACACGCCTGCGTGCCGTGTGGCTTCCTGGCAGCAACACCAAGCTGGACTTCACCGCCAACTACGAGTACCTGACACAGGGGGCGTATCCATACCAGTACCTCGGCGTGACCGGCGGCGAGGAGACACGTGCCGACAAGATCGGGCTGGTGTCGTACAACCGCGACGGACACTACCGCCGCCACTTGCTCAACACCGGACTCAACATCGAGCACCAGGCCACCGGCTTCATCTTCAACAGCGTCAGCGGCTTCCAGCTGCTGAAGGACAGGATGGACATGGACCAGGACTACACGGAGGCGGACATCTTCACCCTGCAGCAGAGACAGAGGAGCGAGACGCTGACGCAGGAGTTTGCCTTCAAGTCGCGTCCCGACCGCCGGTGGGAGTGGACGACGGGCATCAGCGGCTTCTATCAGTGGCTCGACACCAAGGCTCCCGTGACGTTCTATGAAGACGGCATCAGGAGTCTCATCGAGGACAATGTGAACGCCGTCTTCCGGCGGCTGCAGGCTTCAAACCCGCGCATGCCGGAGATGAACCTCGATGTCACGGGCAGCAGCTTCGCGATACGCGGCGGCTTCAGCACGCCCACCGCCAATGCCGCCGTATACCATCAGTCCACGTTCCACGACCTGCTGGTGCACGGACTGTCGCTGACGGTGGGGGCACGCATGGAGTATGAGAGGGTGTGGATTGACTACAGCTCCGGCACAGCCCTGGTGTTCGACTTCAACATCCCGTCGCTGGAGCGCGTGCCGTCGATGCAGCCCATGCTGCAGCAGCTCAAGAACATAGAGGCCGGCTCCGACCTCACCGGCAGGCTCAGCCACGACAACTGGGAGCTTCTGCCGAAGGTGGCACTGAAGTATGACCTCGACCGGCAGAACAATGTCTATGCCAGCGTGTCGAAAGGCTACCGCTCGGGCGGCTACAACATACAGATGTTCTCCGACCTCATCGAGAGCTCGCTCTCCGCAGCGATGATGGGTGCCGTGGACAGGAAGAGCGGGGGCATGATGACGCAGATGGCAGGCGACGCCCTGGCGGGCATGACGGACTTCACGCCCGATGTCGACGGGACGGTGGCCTACCGCCCCGAACGCTCGTGGAACTACGAGCTTGGCGGACACTTCACGCTGGCCGGCGGAGCCTTGCAGACCGACATGGCGGTGTTCCTGATGAACACTGCCGACCAGCAGATTTCGCGCTTCTCAGCCAACGGCTTCGGGCGCATCACCGTCAATGCCGGCAAGAGCCGCAGCTACGGCGCGGAGCTGTCACTGCGCTGGAAGCCCACGGACAGGCTCGGCCTGAACGCCAACTACGGCTACACCCACGCCACGTTCCGCGACTACCGCGTCAGCCAGACGACGGACTACAGCGGCAATGTGGTGCCGTTCGTGCCGCGCCACACGCTGAATGTCAACGGGCGTTACACCTTCAAGATGCGCAGCGGCGCGTGGCTCGATGCCATAAGCCTCAATGCCGGATATACGGGCGCAGGACGCATCTACTGGACGGAGGACAACACCGCCAGCCAGCCGTTCTACGGCCTCATGGACGGCAGCGTGGAGTTCACGAGGGGCGGTTCCGTGCTCGGCGTGTGGGTCAGGAACGCGTTCGACAAGAGCTATGCGGCGTTCTACTTCGAGAGCCTCGGGCGCAAGTTCCGCCAGCAGGGCGACCCGCTTCAGGTGGGCATGAGCCTCGACCTCAGGTTCTGAGGCTTGGGGGCGTGCCGCGTGCAACCCTGCCCCGTGCAGCGTTTTTCCACGGATTTTTCAGCCCGAACGGCCTGTTCTTGAAAGAAGAACCTTATATTCGCATCCACGATGCGGCCCGTCCGCCTGCGGCACGACGAGTCGCCGTCGGCAGAAACGCCGTCTGCACCACAGGCTGAAACCCCAAAACACACACACGATATGTACCGCAAACTCTCCACCACCGCCCCCGACGACTACCTCGTCTGCATACATTCACAGTGCCCCAAGGCGGACGACTGCCTCCACCGCATAGCCTACGACATGCTGCGCACCAGGACCGACCGCATGCACCTGCTCAACCCCGACCACTGCACCGCCGACGACCGTTGCCCGCACTACCGCAGCAGCCAGCCGGTGCGCTACGCACGCGGCTTCACCGGCTTCCAGTCGCACATGTATCCGCAGCAGTACGAAATCTTCAAGGCCGCCCTCATACGACGCTTCAGCCGTTCTCCCTACTACAAGCGTCGTAGCGGAGAGTTGGCCCTGTCGCCCAACGAGCAGGCTGTGGTGCTCAGGGCACTCAAGAGGGCGGGAGTGACCGAACAGCTGGCCTTCGACAGCTATGAGGATGCCGTCAACTGGGACTACTGACCGTCGGCACGCCGCCCCGTCGTCATAGCCGCCAGCCCCATACGCTCCGCTTGACACACACGTCTCGTCAGCAAGACACTACATCATCGTCCGCATGACACTCCTGTGTTGTGCGGACGGTTCCGTCGTGTCGTGCGCGTCAGACTATGGTCTCTTCAGCATGATGCGTCAGTCTCATCAGCATGATGCGTCAGTCTCTTCCGCATGATGCGTCAGTCTCATCAGCATGAGACTCCAGTCTCAAGCGTGTGAGACTCGAGTCTCAAACGCGTGAGACTCGAGTCTCTCAAGGATGAGACAGCTTGGGAGACTGGGAAGTCAAGAAAAAAACAAGGATAATGTTTGCCTTTAGACGAAGAGGACGTAGTCGATTGCCGCGCACGCCACGTAGAACGCCAGCTCGCACAGCAGGAACAGTGCGCCGCAGCAGTCGCCCGTATAGCCGCCGATCCTGCGCCGCATCATCCGCGTCAGGAGCAGGAACACGACGGCGGGTGCCGCCAGTGCCGGCAGGAACGGCCGTGGCAGGAACAGCAGGGCGGGCAGCAGTCCTGCGGCTGCGGACAGCAGCCACTCGCCGCCGGTCATGCGGTCGTAGACGGTACGGTTCTTCGCCTCCTCGGCCTTGCGGGCGTAGGGCAGCAGGTTGATGATGTTCGACGCGCACGCCTTGCTCCAGCAGTCGGCGGCGATGATTGTGCCGCACATCATCCTTGCGTCTATACACGAGCCGGCCTCCGCCAGCGTGAGGAAGTACAGGACCAGTCCGACAACCCCGTAGGTGCCGGTGTGCGAGTCCTTCATGATCTCCAGCACGCGCTGCCTGGCCGTGCCGCCGCCCATGCCGTCGCAGAAGTCTGCCAGCCCGTCCTCGTGCAGGCAGCCCGTGACGAGCAGACGCGCCGCAATGGCTGCCGTCCATGCCATCACCGTCGGCAGGAACAGGCCCGACAGCCAGAACACGGCAGCCATGATGCCGCCCGTGAGCCATCCCGTGAGCGGCCATAGCGGCACCACGCGCTTGAAGCAGTCGGCGGGAACCTCGGCAATGCGCCAGAAGGGGAGGCGCGTGAAGAAGATCAGTGCTGCGAGTATGCGTGTCATGGTCTCTGCATGTTTAGAAATACTTTGTCACCGATGCCTGCCCGAAGCTCTCCATCTCGTTGATCATGAGCACCGCCGACCTCACTATCGGGTATGCGCATATCGCGCCGGTCCCCTCGCCAAGGCGCAGGCCGAGGCTCAGCAGCGGCTTCGCACCCATGGCGTCGAGCAGCAGCCGGTGGCCCGACTCGTCGCCGCAGTGGCAGAAGACGGCATAGTCCCTCACCGCCGGATACAGCCGCTCGGCAGCCAGCATGCACGCCGTCATGATGAACCCGTCCACGAGAATAAGCACGCGGTCCTCCGCCGCCTGCAGCATGGCACCCACGGCCATCAGCATCTCGAAGCCGCCGAACCGGCACAGTATGTCCTCCACCGAGCCGTCGCCGCGATAGTTGTCGTCGGCAGCCTTCAGCACACTGTACTTGTGCCTGATGCCCTCGCTGTCCAGTCCGCTGCCCGCGCCGATGCACTTGTCAAGGGGGATGCCGGTCAGGCGGTGCATCCACATCGACGAGGGCGACGTGTTGCCGATGCCCATCTCGCCGAAGCTCAGCACGTTGCTCCCCTCCGCCTCGCAGCGGCGCACCATCTCGGCCCCGCGCCCGATGCAGAGGTCCATCTGCCCGCGGGTCATCGCCGCCCCGTGCAGGAAATTGCGTGTGCCGCGCCCGACGCTCATGTCGACTATGCCGCGTTCGTAGGGCAGGTCATGGTCCACACCCGCATCGACCACCTTCAGCCTGAAACCGTGCTGGTCGCACAGGAAGTTCACCCCGCCGCCTCCGTGCGTGAAGTGCACGGTCTGCTGCCATGTCACCTCCTTTGGCGACACGCTCACGCCCTCGTCGGCAATGCCGTGGTCGGCGCAGAAGATGATGTTCTGCGGCACGCGGAGGGTGGGGCACAGCGTCTGCTGCACAAGCCCGACCTGCAGTGCCAGCTCCTCGAGCCGTCCCAGCGCGCCCTTGGGCTTCGTCAGGTTGTCAATCTTGTCGCGCAGCAGCGGCTCGATGGCCCTGTCCGGAGTGCTGATGTTGAATGTCCTCATCGTTGTGTATATATATATGTATGGCGTTGTGTCCGTATTCAGCCCTGTCCCTTGACCCTGACAGGTATGCCGCTGACCGTCAGCACCACCTCGTCGGCACGTGCTGCCACATACTGGTTGACCCAGCCCAGCAGGTCTGTGAAGTGGCGTTGCAGGTCATTGGCAGACGTGCCGCCCATGCCAATCTCGTTGGTCACGAAGATGAATGTCGCGTCCTGCGCGGTGAAGCGGTCGAACTCCCGCTCCACAGCTTCCAGCGTCGGCTGTATCTGTCCGTCATGGTCGAAGAAGAAGTTGCTGCACCACATCGTGACGCAGTCTATCAATACCGTGCGTCCGCCGACGTCATGACGGCTCAGCTCGCGGTCCTCCTCGATGTTCGTCCACTCCTTGCCGCGTCTCTCCCGATGGATTCTGACGCGCTGTGCAAACTCCCTGTCGGTGACACGCGCCGTGGCCATATACACAGGGTTCGTGCTGAGGCTCAGTGCCAGCCTCTCGGCATACGTACTCTTGCCCGAACGCGCCCCGCCTGTAATCAGTATAATCTTCTTCATGCTTCTCCCCGATTTCCCTCTCTGTCGTCCTGCATCTCCGTTGATGTCGCGCAAAAGTAAGAAAAAGATGCTACCCGTATTTGCGTGAGAAGATTTTATATTACCTTTGCCGCACGTTGGCACGGCCGGCGCTTCATGCGGTAGTAACTCAGTTGGTAGAGCGCAACCTTCCCAAGGTTGAAGTCGAGGGTTCGAGTCCCTTCTACCGCTCATCTCCACCAAACCTTTCCACAGACAAGAACCACGGGG
>CAVERK010000072.1:0-11903 GCA_963618035.1 bacterium | reverse complement strand
AAAGCACCTAAGAATGGGCATCCTTG
This sequence comes from bacterium, assembly GCA_963618035.1. GTDB lineage: Bacteria > Bacteroidota > Bacteroidia > Bacteroidales > Bacteroidaceae > Bacteroides. The sequence goes on along the minus strand of CAVERK010000072.1, from coordinate 11,877 downwards.
CACCCCAACGATGGGCATCGTTGGACGGAACTTGTCCTGCGGCGTGGACTGAATAAGCCCCATTATCACATATTTCAAGCCGTCATAGACCGCCCCATTAACGATAATGGGATGATGTCACATCATCCCATTACCTTCATTCAAATAAACATAGGGCAGTTTATTTGCTTTCTACTGACTTCCAGCGGAAGTGCATGTTGATTGATGCGACGGGCCGAACATCCCCGTCTCACTTGTGTCAACGCTTTTTCCTCGAAAGCAATGATAAGCAGTAATCGCATGGCAGGTCTTCTGACTCGTCTCGGCCAAATGTCTTTGAGGCGCGCCTTCCCATGCATACCGAACATGCACAGTGGCTCTAAAGTTGCCTCACGGCCTGTCTTTCGGAGACTCACAGCAGCGGGACTGTTCAGGATTTGCACCTGATTCCCTTTTGATTGCCGCGCCCGTTCCTGGGCTTGGCAAACCATGCGCCACAAATGTACGGCATACCGGCGTAACGGCAAAACATTCCGCACGATTTATCTCTCGCCATACGCGGAAAGTATGGATCAGCAGATGCGCGGATATACAACGGGAGCCTCACCGCCGCCTTACATAATGGCTGCGCCGAGGCTCCCGTCTGTCAGTTTCCTGTTGATTGCGCTCTACCGGCAGCACACACCCCTCTTCGTGGGCTTCGCCGTGCTGCCGCAGGAATCAAACGTCGTGCTTCTCCGTCATGTCAATCTCCTGTCCGTCGGCATCGTAGAACACGTATTGCAGGAAGCCCATGCTCTGGTTTGGTATCAGCTTGAAGCCGACGCCGAACTTCATCTGCCACTTGCGCTTCAGCGACACGATGCCTTTGGTGATATAGGCGGCGACATACGGATGGACGTGCAAGGAGAACTTCTTCTTGCCGAGTTTGTTCACTATATAGTCAATCTTGCTCTCCAGAGAGTCGGTAAAGAGAATGGACGACTTTATCTTGCCTGTGCCGAAACACGTGGGACAATCTTCCATGGTATCGACATCCATTACCGGCCTTACCCTTTGTCTTGTAATCTGCATAAGCCCGAACTTGCTGAGCGGCAGGATCTTGTGGCGTGCCCTGTCCTTCTGCATATTGGAGCACATGCGTTCGTAAAGCTTCTGACGGTCTTCGGCAAGAGCCATATCGATGAAGTCGACCACGATGATGCCGCCCATATCGCGCAGGCGCAGCTGTCGCGCCAGCTCGTCGGCGGCCCCGAGGTTCACCTCAAGTGCAGTGGATTCCTGATTGTTTGTCTTCGTGCGGTTGCCGCTGTTCACGTCCACCACGTGCAACGCCTCGGTGTGCTCTATAATCAGGTAGGCTCCGTGCTTGTAGGACACCGTGCGTCCGAAAGAAGCCTTTATCTGCTTGGTGATGCTGAATTTGTCAAAGATGGGGATGTCGCCCTTGTACAGTTTCACGATTCCGGCACGTTCGGGAGCTATCAGCGTCACGTAGTCCTTTATCTCCTTGTATTCGGCCTCATCATTCACGTAGATGTGCTCGAACGAGGGATTGAAAAGGTCGCGTATCATGCCTACGGCACGGCTCGTCTCCTCGTAGATCAGTGTCGGGTATTTCGTGGCCTTCTGTGCCTTGGCCATCGCGTCTTCCCACCGCTTTACCAGTACTTTAAGCTCCCCGTCAAGCTCTGCCACGCGCTTGCCCTCTGCCACCGTCCTGACGATGACTCCGAAGTTCTTGGGCTTGATGCTCATGAGCAGCTGCTTCAGGCGTGTCCGTTCTTCTGCCGACTTGATCTTCTGCGATACCGACACCTTGTCATCGAATGGCATCAGCACCAGATAGCGTCCGGCGAACGACAGCTCCGAGGTCAGTCTCGGTCCCTTGGTCGAGATCGGCTCCTTGACAATCTGCACCACCACTTCCTGTCCCACGGTGAGGGATTCGCTGATGGCTCCCTCTTTTGGCAGTTCCGACAGGTGCTTGGCCTTGCTGATTGATGTCAGATGCTTCTTGTCGCTTAAAGTCTGTTTAACGTATTTCTCTAAAGAGTTGAATTGCGGACCCAAGTCCAAATAATGAAGAAAAGCTTCCTTTTCGTAACCCACGTCCACGAAGCAGGCGTTCAGTCCGGGCATGACTTTCTTGACACGCCCCAGATAAATGTTGCCCACGTTGAAGGCCGTCTCATGACCTTCGCGCTGGAACTCCACAAGGCTGTTGTCTTCGAGCAACGCTATGGAGACCTCGGTAGGCTTTACGTCTACTACAATTTCGTTTGTCACAGTTCACTATCTTTTTTAGAACTCTTCTCTCTGCCGGCTGCCGTTGCTGCCGGCGTTGTCTGATTCAATTCCCAAAAACAAAAGAACAAACCCATGAGGCATTGGCTAATTCCTGTTGTGCAAGTTCCCCAACAAGTTTGTCCGTTTGTGAGTTTACTTGCTCTTATGCCTGTTCTTTCTCAGTCTTTTTTTACGCTTGTGCGTAGACATTTTATGTCTTTTTTTCTTCTTTCCGCTTGGCATAGCTTCTTGAATTTTTTAATTGGTTAAACGGTATAATTTAAATAAAAGTCAGTTTTCCTTGACCTGCTCCACGAATGTCTTCGACGGCTTGAACGCCGGAATGTTGTGCTCGGGGATTATGAGCGTTGTGTTTCTGGAGATGTTGCGTCCGGTCTTCTGGGCACGCCTCTTGATGATGAAGCTGCCGAAGCCGCGCAAGTAGACACACTCGCCCTTCGCAAGCGAACCCTTGACAGTCTCCATGAAAGTCTCTACCATCTGCTGGACAACCTTTCTGTCCACACCAGTACTGGAGACTATTTCGTTGATAATATCAGCTTTTGTCATATTGTTATTTGTTTGTTAGAATATGCTCCTTATTTTCAAGGCGCAAAGATAGTGGTTTCGGCTTTATGGGGAAAACATTTGCCAATATATTTTTCCGAAGTCCGGTCAGTCGTTGCCGCGTTCGCGCTTGAGCTGCACCTCGGGTTTTGCCACAGACTGCAGCGTGTCGGCAGGATGGACGACAGGCTCCTGCTGCAGCGTGTCGGCAGGATGCACGGCGGTGCTGTCGGCGGCAGGGGCAGTGCGGCGGCGCTTCAGGCGCGAGCGCATGGCGAAGTCGTTCCATGAGTCGAAGTCCTTGCGGAAGATTATGCCTATGCCCTGCGTGGTGAGGTTCGTGCGCGTGAAGTACTTGTCGTTGGTCTCGTTGTATGCCTTCAGGCGTATGTCGCCCGACGGTGTCAGCAGCAGCTGCGCGTCGAAGTCGCCGACGAAGTTGGTGTTGGACATCCGGTTCTCGCGGTAGCCGAAGTTGCCGTTCACAATCAGGCGGTTGTTCAGCAGCGTGCCCGACAGTATGCCCTCAAACTCCATGTCGGTCCATCCGTCCTGTCCCGTGCTCAGGTTGGTCCCGAAGTTCCAGTCGTCGCTGTTGATGACTGCCGAGAGCGCGTTGTTCAGCTGTCCGCTGAGCGTCGAGGACACCACGCTGCTCATCACGTTGGAGTTCTGCGTCACGCTGACATACTCCGGCGTATAGAACTTGCCGATGCTCAGCAGGTAGAGGATCTGCATGTTCATCTGCTCCTCGGTGGGGATGTAGTTGTTTATCAGTGCCTGTATCTCGTCGTTCTCGAGCGGCAGTTCCAGTCCGAGCGACAGCTGTGGCTGCGTGATGCTGCCCGTCATGTCCATGAGGCAGTCCACACGGACCGATGTCTGCGTGATGTAGGAGCTGGCATTGGGTATCAGGTCGTTGAGCGACACGGAGTTGACCTGATACTTGGTGTGCAGGTCTATGCCGGCTTCAAAGGGGTCGCCGGCAAAGGTCAGCGTGCTGCCGTCCTGAATGACGAAGTCCTTGCGAATGATTTCCTGGATGCTCATCTTGTATGTCCCCTGGCTCATCCTGTAGCTGCCGAACATGGTGAAGTTGCCTTTGTTGTACCAGTCTATGCGCAGGTTTGCCGTGCCGCGGCTTATTATGGCGTCGCCCGTCAGCGGGTCCATGACGATGCGTATCACGGCATCGGGGGTGATCTCTGCCAGTATGTTGAGCCTTATGTCTCCGCCGGAGCTGCCGGCATAGCCCTGCTTCTCCGCCGTCTGCGCCGTGGGTTCCACATCATAAAGCACGGGGACAGGCACGGTGCGCCGTGGTGTGCGGTCGACAAAGCGCACGAACTCGCCCGCTGCGGCTGTGGTCACGCCGTCCTTGATATAGGTGAACGTGGTGTTGCGGTTTGTGGTCACGCCCATGTCGATGTTCATGCCGTCGGCATCATTGCCCGTCAGGCTGATGCTGCCGGTGCCGAACACGGTGCCGTAGAACGTGTAGTCGGCATTCTGCGCGGTGTTCATCATGAGCATGTTGTTCACGTCGACCGACAGGTCATAGCTCACGTCCCTGAAGTGCGTCCACAGGATCTGTCCGTTCATCACGCCGCGTGTGCCGCGCTCGTCGTAGATGGCGGCATTGCTGAAGAACAGCCCTTCGGGCAACGCCACGATGCTGTCGCGCACGCTGTATGTCGTGTTCAGCATATCTATCTTCATGCCGGCATCGCCAAACACGCGGCCGCTCACGGTCAGGGCCTTGAACTTGCCATACAGCCTCACGTCGCCCGACACGCGGCCGTGGAAGTCGGACGTTATGTTGCCGAGGAAGCTCTGCAGAAATCCCACGTTGGTGCTGTCGGCATGCACGTTCAGGTCGAGCGAGCTGGTGGGTTTCAGCGGGTAGATGTATCCGTCGACCATGGTGCGTGCCACGTCGCCCTCCCTGATGTCGGCATCGAGATACAGCCCCTTCCTGTCGTTGTGCCACTCGCCTATTATGTCCATGTCGCCTATTATGCTGTCGTTGTAGCCGAAGTTGCCGATGTGGAGATCCGAGAGCAGATACGGCTCGCCCGTCACGCCCGAGGCCACGGAGCGTCCTGTGGCTTCGCCGTCGAAGGTCACCCCGAGGTCGGCAATGTCGAAGATGTAGCGGATGTTCATCCGGTTCATGTCTATCAGCAGCGAGTCTCCCCGCTCCGGCCCCAGCACGCCGTCAATCCGTATGTGGTGGTCGGCATTGTTGACCGTCAGGTTGCTGAACACGGTGCGTCCCTTCTCTATGGTGATGCGGCTACGGTGGACGTTCCACAGCGTGTCGTTCAGTATCAGTCCCGACGGCTGCACGTCGATGACGGTGCTCCTCACCGCCTCCGATTCTTCGGCAGCCCCGTTCTGTGCGAAGTGAATCAGTGCGTCCAGCCTTCCGCTCAAGGTCATGGCTCCGGTGTTTCCCCAGTTCAGCGTGGCTTCAATGCTGTCGTTGCGTGCCGTGGCAGAAGCCGAGACGTTCAGGGCATCGCCGGCACGGCGGTTGCTGAAGCGCACGCTGGCCTGGAAGCGGTCGCCCGAGTTGTCGCACTGCACCACGCCGCTCTCTATCAGCCGTCCGTCGTAGCGCAGCCGTGGGAAATAGCCCTCTATGCGCATGCGGCCGGCATTGTCGCTGAAGAAGCCCTTGAGTGTCGACTCCGAATAGACCGTCAGCGGCACCTGCATGACGGCTGCCACGAAGTCGGTGTTCGACACCGTGACATCGAAGCTGAAGTCATTGTCGGCTGTACGCGCTTTCGTCTGCGGGAAATAGCCAGGGAGATAGCGGCCGAGCACGCTTGCCACGCTGGAGTAGAGCGTGCGGTATGAGTAGTTGCCCTCGATGCCGGCATCGACGAAGTCGGACTTCAGCCGCAGCTGCTTGCCGCCGCCGTCGGTGCGGTGTGCCGACAGGCTTATGCTGTCGAGGGTGTATGTCCGTTCGGGCGTGATGTAAACCATGCTGTCGAGGCTGAGGCGGCCCATCATGTCGTCGATGTTTCCGCCGGTGAAGTCGGCATTGATGCGGAACGACATCTCGCAGCCCTGATACCTGTCGCCCAGCTTCAGTTCGGCAGGGCGCAGCCCGTCGACAACGCCCCTGAACCGGAACACGTCTGTCGCCCCTGCGGTGTTGAAGCTGCCGCTGAAGCCCACGCGGGCGTTCTCGTCGTTGAGACTGGCCTGACCGTCAAACCCGCCGTCACGATACTCGCCGTCAAGCTCTATATCCTTATATGTATAGCCGCGATATTGCAGCGAGTCCACCAGTCCGCGCACTGTCATGTGCGGATACCGCGCCGTAATGTTGCCGGCATTGATGTCGAGGCTGAAGGTGATGGCATCCAGGTCACTGTTTCCCGTCAGCCGTCCCAGCCCGAAGTTGTCGGTCTGCACCCTGCCGCGCAGCCTGCCGCCGGCGGTGCCTGTGTCGATGTGCACGTCTGCCGCCACGGTTCCCAAGTCGGTGCGGACAAGTCCGTTGGCGGCGATATTGTCCACGGGGCCTTCCACAGATCCGCTGAAGTCAATGAACTTCATGTTCCTCACCGCCGCCGGCACGCCGCCGTCATGCCCGAGGTTGCGCGTCAGGAACGCCACGCCTGTCGAGTCTGCCAGTGCCCGCTGCAGCTCCGCCTTCACGAAGAGCCTGCCGCCGGAGGCTTCCGCCAGTCCGCTGACCTCACCCCTGCCCTGCACCTGCAGGTGGTCGCCGTCGATGTTCAGCAGGGTGCACTCTATGTCGTCCAGCGTGCCGCGTGCCGCCATCTCGACGCGCACCTCGTCCTTGAACTGCGAGAACTCCGGCACGAAGGCACGGATGTCGTTCAGCGTTATGCCCGATGGCAGCAGGCGCACGTCGAAGCGCACGCTGTCGGGCCTCGCCGTCAGGTCGGCAATGTCGCCGTAGCAGACGCGTATGGTGTCAAACGCCAGTGCCGTCTGCGGCAGTGCTATCTGCAGGCCGTCGACCACAGCACCTCTTCGTCCTGCCACGAGGCGCATGTCCAGACGGCTCAATTCAAATCCCGAGTTCTGCTCGGCAAGGCTCAGGTGACGCACGGAGAGGTTCAGCGAGTCATTGCGCAAGGACCGGAGCGAGATGTTGCCGCGTATGCCGGAAAAGGCCAGACGGGACGTGTTGAAGCGGCCTGGCGTGCTGTCGGCACCGCACACGTCGTAGGTCACGGTGCCACGCCGTAGCAGCAGGGAGTTTATGCGCAGGTCTATGCGGCTGGGCTGCGTGTCGTCGTCGGACGAGAATTTGTCTATCAGGAACTGGAAGTTCGGCGGAGCGTCAGCACCGTCCCTTGAGGCATGCAGGTTGAACCCGAACAGCTGCACCGTGCTTATCGCCACACGTCCCTTCAGCAACGGCATCAGGCTGTACTTGGCAGAGAAGCGTGCCACGCGCAACATCTCGCGCCCCTGACGGTCGTGCAGCAGCACGTCTTCCACAATCAGGCGGTTCAGAAACCCTGGGCTTATGTCACCTATGCTGACCTCCGTCCCGAGCCACGCCGACAGCTCCGACGACACGGCACGCGATATTCCGCGCTTCAGCACGGGGACATTGAAAGCCGCGACCATGCCTATGTATGCCACAAGCACAATCGCCACCACCCACGTCACTATGTTCTTGAATGTCTTTATACGGCAGCCCTCTCCCGAGTAAACAGGGCAAAAGTAGGAATTTATATGTTAACCGAGACCCTTTTTTACTACTTTTGCAAGCGCATCGGTGCACTCTGCACCGGTTGAAAGGAACAGGGGGAGAAAGATGAGCGACACATACATACTTGGCATTGAGTCGTCGTGCGACGACACATCGGCTGCCGTCATCCGCGACGGCTATCTTCTGAGCAACGTCGTGGCCAGCCAGAAGGTGCACATGGCCTACGGCGGCGTGGTGCCGGAGCTGGCATCGCGTGCCCACCAGCAGAACATTGTGCCCGTGGTGCACGAGGCTCTGAGACAGGCGGGCATAGACCGTACCGACCTGAGTGCCATAGCCTTCACGCGCGGTCCCGGACTCATGGGCTCGCTGCTCGTGGGTGTCAGCTTCGCCAAGGGCATGGCATGCTCGCTCGGCATCCCGCTGGTCGATGTCAACCACCTCACCGGACACATCCTTGCCAACTTCATCAAGGTGGAGGGCGAGGAGAACGTGCAGCCGCAGTTGCCATTCATCTGCCTGCTGGTGTCCGGCGGCAACTCGCAGATTGTGCTCGTGCGTGCCTACAACGATATGCAGATCCTCGGGCAGACCATCGACGATGCTGCCGGTGAGGCGATAGACAAGTGTTCCAAGGTGATGGGGCTGGGCTACCCTGGAGGCCCCATCATAGACAAGCTGGCACGTCAGGGCAATCCCAAGGCATTCACATTCAGCAAGCCGCACATTGCCGGACTGGACTACAGCTTCAGCGGACTGAAGACCTCGTTCCTCTACTCCCTGCGCGAGTGGGTCAAGACCGACCCCGACTTCGTGGAGCACCACAAGGAAGACCTCGCGGCATCGCTCGAGGCAACGATAGTGGACATACTGATGGACAAGCTGCGCCGTGCGGTGAAGCAGTACGGCATCAAGGACGTGGCACTGGCAGGGGGCGTGAGTGCCAACAACGGTCTGCGCAACGCCTTCCGCGACCATGCCGCACGACTGGGCTGGAACATCTTCATCCCGAAGTTCAGCTACACCACAGACAATGCCGCCATGATTGCCATAACCGGATACTACAAGTATCTGGACCACGACTTCTGCGACATCGACGCTCCCGCTTTCTCAAGAGTCAGCATCTAATCCGCTGAAAATCAGCGTTTCCATGGACGTACAGCCATAGCATCTATGGACGTACAACCAGAGGACCTATGGACGTACAGTCAGAGAACCTTTGGACGTACAGTCAGAGAACCTTTGGACGTACAGCCACAGATTTCCATATCCTGTGGCGTGTCAGTCCGGCCTGAGCCGGTGCGCCGCGCACCAATATATCATGAGTGCATGGACAGGACGTGCCGTCTTTTTGTGGCGGAAAAAGTGTTTTGTTGGAATAAAGGCATTAATTTTGTCATGCGCCGAACGGCAGGATGAAGGTCAGTCATGGCCTGACGGGCTTGAGACAAGAACCGGACTGTCGGGAAGCGCAATACAAAACCTTAAACAACAAACAGCCATGAAGATGCAGCATTATCTGGTTTCGTTCATGCTCCTGCTGAGCGCAACCGCAGCCTGTGCAGCCGACTATGTAGACAACGGAAAGAACATCACCGTCAAGGTGAGCAGTCCGACGCCCAACGGTGCAAGGCTTCTGAGGATGGAGGTCATCAACGACAACATCATCCGTGTCCGTGCCACCAATGAGGAGGCGTTCCCCGACAAACAGAAGAGCCTTATGATTGTCCCGCAGACGCAAAACGCAGCCTACAACGTTTCGCAAGAGGGAAACACCATAACCGTAAGCGCACGGAACGTGAAGGCTGTTGTGGATACGGCTACCGGTCATGTGGCTTTCTATGACGCTGAGGGCCGTCTTCTGCTCAATGGCAGCGAGAACGGCATGACATTCAGTCGCTACACCGTTCCGGCAGACGACACCGGCGACGGGACACTCACCGACGCACAGCGCAACGGGTGGTCGTGGAATGTCGTCTTCGACAGTCCTGACGACGAAGCGTTCTACGGACTGGGACAGCATCAGGCAGACGAATATAACTACAAGGGACGGAATGAGGAGCTGTTCCAGTACAACACCAAAATCTCCGTTCCCTTTGTCGTGTCCAACAAGAACTACGGACTGCTTTGGGATTCCTACTCACTGTGCCGCTGGGGCAACCCCAACCCCTATCGCCAACTCGGACAGGAATTCACGCTATATAATAAGGAGGGAAAAGAGGGAGTCCTGTCGGGCACATACACCCAGAGCGACGGCAGAAAGGTGGTGCGCGACGAGGATTCCATCTACTACGAGAACAGCGACGAGGTGAAGCGTCTGCCACGGGAGATCAGTCTCTCCGGAGCCAACGTGGTCTACGAAGGAGAGATTGAGCCTCACGAGACCGGCAACTACCACTTCATCCTCTACTATGCCGGCTACACGAAAGTGTTTATTGACGGCAAGGAGGTTGTCGCGGAGCGTTGGCGCAAGGCGTGGAACCCCAACTCGCACAAGTTCGCTGTCCGTCTGGAGAAAGGCAAGAGAGCTTCCCTGCGCATAGAGTGGAAGCCTGACGGCGACGTGTCCTATTGCGGTCTGCGTGTGGCAACCCCAATGACAGACGAGGAGCAGAACAGGGTCAGCATCTGGAGCGAGATGAGCCGAGACCTTGACTACTACTTCATCGCAGGGCAGGACATGGACGGCGTCATCGCCGGCTATCGCACCCTCACCGGCAAGGCACCGATAATGCCGAAATGGGCTATGGGGTTCTGGCAGAGCCGCGAACGCTACCGCACGGCGGACGAGGTCACGCAGACGCTCGCCGAATTCCGCAAGAGGCGCATCCCCGTCGACAACATCGTGCAGGACTGGAACTACTGGAAGGACGACCAATGGGGAAGCCACGTCTTCGACGACGACAGGTATGCAGACCCGCAGAAGATGCTCGACGACGTGCACAGCATGCACGGCCGCTTCATGATCAGCGTATGGCCGAAATTCTATCATAACACCGACAACTACAAGGAGCTGCAGTCGCACGGATGGATGTACACACAGGCGGTAAAGGACTCCCTGCGCGACTGGGTCGGCCCTGGCTATATCGCCGGCTTCTATGATGCCTATTCCGCAGATGCGCGCAGCATGTTCTGGAGGCAGATAAACGACAACCTCTACAAGAAGTACAACTACGGCATAGATGCCTGGTGGATGGATGCCTCGGAGCCTAATGTCCGCGACTGCACGCCAATAGGCTACCGCAAGGCTCTCTGCGGACCGACGGCAATGGGGTCGAGCACGGAATACTTCAATGCCTACTCCCTTGTCAACGCCGATGCCATATACAACGGACAACGGGCAACAGGCAACAACAAGCGCGTGTTCCTGCTGACGAGGAGCGGCTTTGCAGGATTGCAGCGTTACAGCACCGCCTCCTGGAGCGGCGACATCGGGACAAGATGGGAGGATATGCGTGCACAGATGACGGCAGGACTCAACTACTCCATGTCGGGCATCCCATTCTGGGGGATGGACCAGGGCGGATTCTCCGTTGAGAGCCGTTTCGAACAGGCACAGAGCATCTTCGACAGCACGGGAGAAGAGAACGGGGATCTGAAGGAATGGCGTGAGCTGCAGACACGCTGGAACCAGTTCGGATGCTTCATACCTCTATACAGGACACACGGACAGTGGCCGCTGCGCGAGGTCTGGAACATCGCTCCGGAGGATCACCCCTGCTATCAGTCCATAGTCTACTACGACCGTCTGCGCTACCGCATGATGCCATACCTGTACAGCATCGCGGCATGGGCGAACCTGAAGGACTACACACTGATGCGCGGTCTGGTGATGGACTTCGGAGGTGATGCCAAGGTCAACAATATAGGCGACCAATGGATGTTCGGCCCTGCATTCATGGCTTGTCCCGTCGGCTACTACAAAGCCCGCACGCGGGAGGTCTACCTGCCCAAACAGAGCGGATGGTACGACCTGTACACCGGAAAGCACTATGCCGGCGGACAGACCATCACCGCAGATGCTCCATACGAGCGGATGCCGGTATATGTCCGCGAAGGCTCCATCGTGCCTTACGGACCTGAAATACAATGGAGCGACGAGAAGCAGCCCGAACTCATCACGCTCTATGTCTACACAGGGAAGGATGCCGATTTCCTGCTGTATGAGGACGAGGGTACGAACTACGATTATGAGCAGGGGAAATATGCGACCATCAACATCCACTATGATGAATCGTCAGGGACGCTGACGTTCGGCAAGCGCAACGGTTCGTTTGACGGAATGTTGGAGAGCCGCAAGTTCAAGGTGGTCACAGTTACGCCGGCCAAGA
>CAVERK010000071.1:0-11963 GCA_963618035.1 bacterium | reverse complement strand
TGTCCGCTAAACGTTTCAGACCGAGTGCGCGAGGCGCACACCCAACACTCACGTCCTGTGGCGTGTGTACCTCTCCGTGGGTGCGAGGCGCATCCATGGCACTCCAACCGTGAAGTACTTGATCTGAAAGTTCTGAAATAGTCTACCAACTTGGTAGACAAATTCTTCCACAAGTTGTGGCAGATTTCAAGTTCCCTTAGTCCCTGCTCTCAGGAACTTCATCCTCCAGAGCTTCCTGCTTCATTTCGAGTAAAGTGCGTTCATAAACTTCCTGCAACTGATAACTTGCCACACCTAACGGAGTAGTGATGCCACGCAGAGACCATTCCACAACGGACGAGTCTTTGTCCTTGCAAAGGAGAATGCCAATGCTTGGGTTGTCTCCCTCACCTCTAAGCAACTCGTCTGCCGCCGAAACGTAGAAGTTAAGCTTGCCTATGAACTCCGGCATGAAGTCCACAATCTTCAGCTCAACCACCACATAGCATTTCAGCCTGGTATGATAGAAAACCATGTCGGGGAAGTAGGACTTGCCACTTGGCGTGTCAAGTTCCATTTGCCGCCCTACATACGCAAAGCCCTTGCCCAGTTCCAGAAGGAAGCGAGTGATGTTTGCAGCCAGCTTGTTCTCCAAGTCCATTTCACTGTAATTGCTTGGCAAGGAAAAGAAATCCAACTTGTAGGGGTCTTTAATGATTTCTGTTGCCAATGCGTTTTGTGGTTGTGGCAGTGTGACATCAAAGTTGTTCAATGCCTTGCCTGTGTGTTCGTATAGTTGTGCTTTGACAACATTCTCCAACTCCGTACGGCTCATGTTGCCTTCCACAACCTTGTTGAGATAGAACAAGGCGGCAGAAATCGTTGTGCATTTGGAAACGATTACCGTTTGATGTCTCCATGGCACGCAAAGCAATATCTCGGGGATGGGTGTATTGGCATTATCCACTTTCTGTAATTTTGTACCAGCTTGGTACAAAAATTCATTTTGGGATGAATAGAACAAATACCACTTGCGTATTTTATATAGGTTTGACCACGAAAATCCATCCGTCTGAGGGAATTCCGCACGCAAGTCAAGGCTCAACCTCTTCATGAAGTTTGCGCCCCACTTGTATTGCTTCTGCTTCTCGCAGATGTCCTCGCCCAAGCTCCAATAGAACTTGAGCATTTCCGTATTCACCTTGACTGCAGCCTTGAGCTGCGCCATACGGAAGCGTTGCTTCAAGTCAGACAACCACTTCACATAGTTCTTGTCTGCCATGAACGAGTCGCTATTCACGAACTGCGGTATGTTGTTTTTCTCTGCCATATTACCAGATCCAACTCCTTTACTCTCCATGGCAAACATAACACTTTTCGCACAAGTAATCAGCAGACTTTCCAAAGGAAAAATAAGAAAGGTCATCCGCGAGGCAAAGACGGATGTCTTATATGGGCAGGCATGTCCTGCTTTTGGAGGAGTAATACTTACTTGGCAGGGTCAGTACTACTTACTTTGCCATTGAAGTAGTACTTACTTTGCGAAGTAAGTACTACTGACTTTGGCTGGGCAATATCCGCCCGTTGGGACTTACTTGCGATAGGTGACGTTGATGCCGCTGTCGTCGCGCAGCTTGTCGGATATGGCACGTTCGTTCAGGTTCACACGTCCCTGCACCAGCTCGGGTATGTTGTAGGAGAAGTACAGGTCGTCGTAGTACTTCTTTGGGTTCTTCTGCGGCAGCAGGAAAGGCTTGTGCGCCTTGCCCTGAGCGTCGATGTATGTGAAGTAGGGCTTGGTGTACAGCCCGTCGTCGCGGCGGCTGCTGAACACCAGCCACCGGCTGTTGTGGCTCCAGGAGTGATAGCTCTCGGCATCGTGACTGTTGGCTTCCGTCATCGGGTCAACTGCGCCCGTCTGCAGGTCTATCAGGCAAAGGTCGGCATCCTTGTGCCAGATGGACCACTGTCCGTAGGGCTGTCGGGCGACGACGATGAACCTGCCGTCGGGAGATACGCGCGGGAACGACACGCTCAAGGAGTCTGCCGCAGCATTGTAGATGGTGTCGACCTTGTTGCCGAAGGTCTGTGTCTGCGGGTCGAAGTCGATGCGGCAGAGGTTGTAGTGCAGTTCCTTGTAGCGTTCGGGCATCGGGTCGACCGCCTTTGCCGACACGAAATACAGGCTCTTGCCGTCGGGAGAGAACGCAGGCTGTGTCTCGAAGGCAGCGTCGCTCTTCAGCAGGTCGCAGGAAAAGGCCTGATGCGACTTGACATCATAGACCACGATGTCGGAGGCAGAGTCGAAGCCCTCGAGGCGGTTCGGGTGGCTCATGTAGAAGAACTGCCCTACGCCATTGACGGAGAAGGCTATGATGTCCTCCGTGGGGTGCCACGAGGGATAGGTGAATGCCGTTATGGTCTCGGGCGTCTTGGTGTTCAGCTTCTCCATTCTGCCGTTGTCTGCCACCACGGTGCCGCTGAACCAGGCACGCGAGTGGAACACCATCTTGTCGGGGTTCTGCATCTGGAACGAATGGCAGTTCTGACAGTTGAGGTCTGTAAGGGTGTTCTCGTAGATGGCATCAACGTCGAAGGACGTGATGTCGCGTTGGTAGATGCCCATTCTGTCCCACGGCGAGTAGCCTGGGGGCACAAGCCTATAGACAAGATACGGGTCGATGTCGTCCGTTGCCACGCTGACGGTGAACGGACGGTATGCCTCCCACTCGCCGCCGGTCTGCCGGCAGACGGTGAGCCGTATCTCGCTGCCCGCCTGCTGGCGCAGCAGGTCGCGCCACTTGCTGCGCGGGATGTCGAACACACCATCGTCTCCCCGCACCTGGAAAGACACGCTGCCGCCCTCCACAATCAGGCATGTCGGGGTGCCGCTGCCGGCATCCATGAGCTGGAAGTTGAGCGGGGCTATGTTTGGCGGCACTGTCACGCCCTTATAGTCGGGAAATATTGCAGGCTCTTCGTCAATGGTTCTGTCCGCCGTGATGTCTGTCCGGCAGGCTGTCAGGAGCAGGGCCAGCGATACAAGGATGGTCGTTATCTTCTTCATACGCACGTCAGTTGAACATGAATTGATACCATATAGTGTTTCCGAACTCCTTGCGCAGGACTGCCGCAGGATTGGTTCTGCCCCTCTCGGCCTGTGCGAGGCTGTTCATGAAATGTATGTAGCGTCCGACGGTCTCCTCGTCGACACCGCGCGAACGGCAGTAGTCTATGTTGTCTCCGTTGACCAGCAGGAAGACCTCCTGCAGCTGTGTGGGGAACGGACTCAGCACCGGAGTGTTCCAGAACGTCTCCACCACGCGGTTCGTATATTCGGTGTCGCGATAGAGGAAGAGGCAGGCGATGAGATAGTCGCGAGCGTTTATGTCCTCGGGATTGGTCTTCAAGGTCTTGATGAGACACTCGAACGTGTCTGTGGTCGTGAAGTCGTCTGCCGGCAGATTTCGGCGCATCAGTCCCAGCTCGGGGTCTGCCGCCACTGCCGCATCATCGTAGAGGAAGCGGCGCATGTCCGTTGCCCAGCTGCCGTATCGCCATGTCTTCTCGAGCAGCGTGATGTATTTCTCTGCCACGGCGTAGGCTCCCCTTATGAGGTTTGTCTTGACGAGCATCTTCAGCATCGTGGGCTGTCCGTAGGTGGTACACTCGAAGACATCGTGAGCGTGGTTCTGTGCCGCACCCATGTCTCCCATCTGATAGGTCACAAGGGCGAAGATGAACGACAGCGGCACGTTGGTGTCCGTCGTCTCGCGTGCCACCATGATGTTCTGTATGTCCTTTTGAGGATAGCGGAAGAAGTGCGTCAGCAGCATGTGCTTCTTTGAGAGGGCAAGGTTGACGTAGTTCATCACCAGATAGTTCTGTGAGTAGGCGTTGGGATTGCCGAGGATGGCATCCCAGTCTTCCGTGATTGCGTCGTGCTGCAGCTCCAGCAGGATGTTGGTGTTCCTGCGGTCTCTCTCGCCCAATGCGTAGACGAGCGTTCCGACGCACAGTAGAGATACAAGCCCCAGCGTCAGGCGCACGGCGGCTTTCCTGGGCATCTTCAGCCTGGAGAACGCCCAAG
This sequence comes from bacterium, assembly GCA_963618035.1. GTDB lineage: Bacteria > Bacteroidota > Bacteroidia > Bacteroidales > Bacteroidaceae > Bacteroides. Next base: position 7,894 of record CAVERK010000071.1, on the reverse strand, counting down.
AGACAAAGGGAAGGGCGACTGCGCCCAACCATGAATATTTGAGGCTGCCAGGAGCGGGGAGCAGCATGCTGTAGTATAAGTCTTGGCTGAAGGCAGAGAGCATCGAGGGCAGCAGGCTCCAGCGGTAAGCCAGGAAGACTGCCAATGCCGTGACGGCGACGGTGAAGACCTGGAAGAACCAGCGGTCTCTCCGCGACAGCATGTCGTCAACAAGTACGAAGACGGCAAACGGCAGGCACACAGAGCCTGCCAGATAGAGCAGAAGTAAGGACAGCACGGCACCGCAGGCCATGCGCAGATACAGGGACAGCTTCGTCGCAAGCCACGCATGGAGTGCCATGAAGGCACAGAGCAGCACGAAGCAGACAAAGCCCTGATAGAGATAATATTCGTCGTTGAGGTTGCCGAGTTCGAAAGCGAGCGGAACGGCACAGAGTGGAAGCAGTATCACGCTGCCGCTGCCACAAAGTCTCTTGCAGCCATGCCATAAGGCGAAGACGGCAATGACAGCCAGCAGAGCCGTGATGACGGCTCCCGCACCTTTGGCGAAGAAGAACTGGCTGAAGAAGTGCGAGAGGAACAGAGACGGACCGGCAACACCATGATAGCGTTGGAACAACAAGTCCCAGTCCCAAGCCAGTATCTGCTGCTGCTCGCGATGGTAGAAAAGGAACTCCTGCACGCTCTGCAGCTGCACGGCAAACAAGGCGAACAGCAGTGCTGCCAGCAAGTACGGGATGTATCGTTCAATCTTCTGCATCATAAGGAAGGGTTCGCATAAAGCTAAGAAAGAGTGTGCGCCTGCCGGCGCACACTCTTTCTTAAAGATAACAATTTGTCAATCGCATCATCAATAGCCCCAAGCCTGTGTCAGGTTCGTGTTCGTTGCAATCTGACCGGCTGGAACAGGCCATACGTAGGTGTGGCCGTCCATCTTCGTCTGGTCGTAAGGCGAAGCGGATACGTTTACAGGAACACCGACGTAGCGGTCAACAGTCGGCTCGTTGAGGATGGCATAGCGGATCATGTCCTGACGGCGTGTGCCTTCCCATGCCAACTCCTTCTGACGCTCGTCGCCGATAACCTGCAGGCTGACTTCTGTCAGAGCGGGCAGACCGACACGTGCACGTGTGTCATTGACTTCCTGCAAAGCCTTGGCTGTCTCGCCCAAGCGATATTCAGCCTCAGCACGCATCAGCTTGGCATCGGCAAAGCGGAACACCACGAGGTCGTTGCCAGGATAGCTTGCGTTTGATGTTGTGAAGTCGAACGCATACTTTCTGAAGCGTGCGCCTGCGCTCTTGACAACATGCTGGAAGAACTGGTCGTCGGTGAAGCTGCTGTAAGCCGCCGGCTTCTTTGCCTTGATTGCAGCCTCAGAGCTTGACATGTCGACAACAGGCCACAACGGCATGTATTCCAGTGCCAGCTCTGTGGTGAGGAGGCTTGCGTCGTTGTTGAAGCCGTCGCTGACTCTCTCGCCTGTCTCCTCTACATAGTCACGATCGATGTAGAAGTTGTACTCGAAGCGCGGGTCGCATGTCGACAAGTCCTGCTTGTCGGTGGTGTATCCGTAGACCTCTGCAAGGTGTCTTGTTGCGCAAGGACCGTTCCACGAAGAGAAGCCCTTGTAGGCAGAGTGGCCTGCATGGTTGTAGTGCCAAGAACGGCGGTGGTGATCCCAGCTGCGCTTGTAGGTCTCTGCGTCGTTGGGGATTGTCCAGATGTTCTCCACAGAGTTCTCGTTGTTGACGATGAAGTTCTCCGTGTAGGTAGAAGCCAGTCTGTAGCCATACTCGTTCTCGAGCTTGTCAACGCAGTAGATGGTAGCCTCCAGTGAGTTCATCTCCTTGCCGTCGATGGTCATCTTGACTTTCTTCATGAGGGTGGTGATGGCCTGTCCCTGAGCTTCGTCGATTCTCTCCTGACCCGACATATCGTTGCCAAGATAGTCCTTAGCCCAGTTTGTCTGCGTCACGTCAAGCTGGAACACAGATGCATTCAGAGCCAGCTTTGCCAATACCATGTAAGCGACAGGCTGGGTCATACGTCCGTAGTAGACGCCTGACTTCTGCGACTGGTCTGCAGACAGATAAGGCAGACATTCCGTAAGTTCGCTAACGGCGAAGTCGAAAAGCTCCTTGCGGGTAGAAGACTTCGTGTCAGAGACGCTCTGGTCTGCTGAAATCACAAGGGGAGCATTTCCGTAGTGGTCGCACAAGGTGTAGTACAGCATTGCGCGGAAAGCACGCAGCTCGTAGATGTAGTCCTTGGCTGCTTCCATCTGGTCAGAATAGCCTTCCAGCTTTTTAATGGCACTGTTTGCCAAGGCAATGGCCTCATAGCAGTTTGCCCAGTTGCCCTGCGATCCGTGTGACGGCATGATGTTGTGCGTGAACTTGTTCTGAGGCACGCCACCGTCAACCCAGTCGCCCAGACGTCCAGGAACGAAGAACTCATCCGAAACGAAGCCCGAAGCATCCACCCCGTATGTCTGCTGGCAATTGCCGATATTGTTGTAGACGGCAGCGACAGTGTTCAGATAAATCAGGGTCTCGTCTTGCATAGCGTCCTTCTCGAAGAAGGCACTTTCAGGATTTTCGTCGAGGCTGCACGATGCCATCATGCCCGCAGCCAGGACCAATGAGCCGAGAATATATTTTTTCATAATCATTTTTCCTTATTTAGATGTTTAGAATGTTACGTTTAACTGAAGAGAGAATGTACGCTGCAATGGGTAAACGCGCTTGTCATCAACACCTAAGTTTCCTACTGTACCCTCACCTACAGACTGCATACCCGAAATGGAGGTAGAGTTGATCAGAGGAGTCAGACCGCTGTAACCGGTGATTGTAGCAACGTTGTTGCAAGACAATGCCAGACGGCAGCTCTGCATGAACTTAGGAAGCTTCGAGAAGTTGTAGCCTAAGGTGATGTACTCAAGGTGTACATAGTCGCCGTTCTCCAACCAGTAGTCTGAGTTCACGATACCGTGGATGCCTGTGCCGTTGCCGCCCTTAGGAGCTTCGTCGAGCACGTTGTAGGCGTTAATCATATCCATGTTCATGTAGGTCTCATAGGTACCGTTGTAGATCTTGTGACCGAAAGCACCGTTGAACTGTGCTGTCAGATCCCAGTTCTTGTACTTGAACGCGAGGTTCAGAGAGCCTGTCCACTTGGGAAGTGCCTGACCAGCCACATAGCGGTCGCCACCTTCGGTGGATGTATCAATCTTGCCGTCACCGTTCAGGTCTTCAAGAACGTAACCGCCGTTCTCGTTGAAACTGTTGAACTTAGGAATGAAGAATGTACCTACGGGGTAGCCCTCGATGAGGTATGTGGTACCGCGTCCGTCAGACAGACCGGAAGAACCGTAGACACCGGCAATCTCGATGTGCTCGGCAGGAGTCAGCTCCTGACCCTTGTAAGTACCCGAGAGCTTGGTCAGCTTGTTCTTGTTGTAGGCTGCGTTCATGTTTGCAGAGAACGTGAAGTCCTTTGTCTTGACGATGTCGCCGCCGATAGAGAACTCGAAACCGTTGTTCTGCATCTCACCGATGTTGGCAAGCAGAGAGCCGTATGTGAACGGAGGCACAGGCACATCGTAGGTGTACAACATGTTTGATGTTGTCGAACGATAGTAGTCGACTGTCACGTTCAGACGGTTGTTGAAGAAGTTTGCATCGATACCGACGTCGAATGTCTTCTTTGTCTCCCACTCAAGGTCGGGGTTGGCGTTCTGATAGATTGCGTAGGTAGTGGTCTTCGAACCGTTGTAGACAGTTACACCATTCGGCCTCATAAGCTCGAGAGAGTTATAGGCGTCGATAGCGTCCTGGTTACCGGTAACGCCGTAGCCTGCACGCAGCTTCAGGTAGCTGATCACAGAGTTGTGCTTGAGGAATTCCTCGTTGCTGATGACCCAAGCGGCAGAAGCCGACGGGAACCAGCCCCACTTGTGGTTGGCACCCAGCTTGGAAGAACCGTCGGTACGGACATTGACTGTCGCGATGTAGCGGTCGTTGTAGACGTAGTTCACACGTCCCATATAGGACATCAGCTTGTTGTTAACCTTGTTTGAAGTGACATCACCCCAGTTGACTGTTGCACCGGCTTCCATATTGTTGAATCCGAAATAGTTGGTTCCGAAGTTGCGTGCAGCAGAGGTGTTGGAGAACGTCGTGTAGGACTGAGCCTCAACCAAGCCCAGGGCATCGATGTGATGCTTGCCGAAGTCCTTGGTGTAGGACAGCTGGATGTTGCCCATAACGTCCGTACGTCCGGTGTTGCCAATGTAGGCATAACCGTTGGAACCCTTGCCCATGTAGATGTTGTTGGGCACGTAAGCCTTGGAAGAGATGTTCATCTTCGTGTAGGAACCGAAGCCGCTCAGGTCAAGACCCTCGAGGATGGTCCATGTCAGACGGCCGTGAGCGTTCAGGACAGTCACATCCTGCTTGTTCTCAACCTGAAGGATGCCGACAGGGTTGTAGGCGTTCACACCTGCGTCGTTCTGGACATACTGTCCGTCAACCGGCTCTGCAGAGTATGTAGGGATGCAGGCGAAGATTGAGTTCCATGTACGTGTGGGGTTGTAGACCGCTGCACCGTCGCGCTGCGAGCCCATCACACCCATCTCAAACTTCAGCTTCCTGTCGAAAGCATACTGCATAGCGTCCATCTTGGCTGTGTAGTTGATCATGTCTGAGTTCTTCTTCAGCAAGCCCTGGCGCTGGATCACGCCGACAGAAGCACGCATATTGCCGTTCTCCGAACCCTGTGAGAATGCCACGTTGTGGTTCTGGGTGATCGGGTTGTTGCGTGTCACGAGGTCGTACCAGTTGTTTCTGTAACCGGCATCGATGGCACCCGACTGTGCAACGTAGTCTTCAGCAGACAGCATGTTGATCTTCTTGTAGGTGGTACCCACACCGAACTGGCCGGAATAGGAGATGTTTGCAGCACCTGCCTTGCCCTTTGTGGTCGTGATGACGATGACACCGGCAGCACCGCGCGAACCGTACTGTGCTGTCTCGGATGCGTCCTTCAGGATGGTGATGCTCTCTATATCGTTTGAAGACAGAGCCTGCATCATGCGCATGTCACCGAATACACCGTCGACAATGACCAGCGGGTCATTACCGCCCGACAGTGAGGAGACACCACGGATGGAGATGCTGGTACCGCCCATAGGGTCACCGGCACTTGAGCTGGAGATGGTGACACCGGCAACCTTACCCTTCAGAGCATCTGTCGGGTCGGTTACGATACCCTTGTTCATGTCGTCCTTCGACACACGCTCAACGACACCAGATACGGTGCGCTTGGAGCCTGTGGCATAACCGACGACGATGACCTCGTCAAGAGTCTCTGTGTCTTCCTTCAAGGTGACACTGATAGTAGTCCGGCCGTTGACAGGAACTTCCTGGTCCGTATAGCCGACGAAAGAGAATACAAGCGTAGCGTTGCTTGCCACATCGGGAATCGTGTAGTTACCGTCTATGTCGGTAATGGTACCTGTGGAAGTACCCTTGACGAGAACGTTGGCTCCGATAATGGGTTCGCCTGTCTCATCTGTCACGACACCTTTCACCGTAATCTGCGCCATGGCAGTTACTGCCACTAAAGTTGCCGCCAGGAATGACGCCAATCTTTTTCCGAAAAGGTTCTTTAACATGAAATTGTTTAATTAAGGTTAGTAATTCTGTTTACTATATCGCAAGGAGCGCAAGAAGAACCGCCTGTGACGGTCTCGTTGCACCCCTACACTCATGTGTGTCCGGCAAAAGTATGCAAAGTTTCTTAAACATGTTTTTCTGACAGGCATCATTTTTTAAGATTTTTTTGACGTGTGTCATTTGTTTGTCCAATCAGAAATGTGCATAGTGCAACGCCGCACGGAACATTTCATTACATTTGCAATCCGAATGGACAAACCAAGGCAGAATTTGATGCAAATAGGGGAAATAACCAAGCGCAAAGTCACACGCGCTGTTGTGTGGCTCGCGCGCTTCCGTCACCGCAAAGGCTACGGTGTCCACTCGCCTTTTGCCTTCGGATACATCACCCGAACCATCTATGCTCCCCTGCCTGCGGACGTGAAAAGACAACTCCGCAGTTTGCAGGACGAAAAGCACCGGTTTCCGCACCGGAAAGCACTGGTTTCCGCACCGGAAACCGCCGGTTTGGGACAGGAAAACCACTGCGTTACGACAGGCAACCTGCCGCCGGAGCGGATGGAAAGCGGCAGACTGCGGAGGCTTATATATAATATGGTGTGCCGCGCGAAGCCGGAAAGCATCGTCGTGGCAGGGAGTACGACGGACTACACCTTATTATATATAGAGCATGCGCAGCCCGACGGACAAATCTGTTTCATCGGAAGTGGAAAAGAACTACATTTGCAGACGGCGGACGGAGTGGGGTTTGCCTACATCAATGCAGCCGACGACACGGCATTTGTGCGCAGTGCGTTCGACACCGTTGCCCGCTGCGCCACGCCTGAGACGGCACTGCTCGTCAACGGGATTAATGCCGGCAGGGAGATGAAGCGGCTGTGGAGGGAGATGGTGTGCGACGGACGCAGCGGCATAACCTTCGACCTGCACGAGGCAGGCATCGTGCTGTTCGACAGAAAAATCACGAAACAAGACTATATAGTTAACTTCTGAATACCGAAAGAAACACAGACAACGCAATGGAAAAGAGCATGGTATATACACGAACCGGCGACAAGGGCATGACTTCGCTCGTCGGCGGAGCACGCGTACCGAAGAACGACACAAGGCTGGAAGCCTACGGAACGGTGGACGAGCTGAACTCGGAGATAGGACTGCTGATGAGTCTGATTGCCGATGAGCACGACATAGCTTTCCTTCGCGGCGTGCAGAACAGGCTGTTCGTGGTAGGTTCCAACCTGGCAACAGACCAGAGCGTCACCGAACTGCGGCAAGCCAGCGTGATGACGGCAGAGGACGTGGAGGAGATGGAGCACGAGATAGACAGGATAGACTCGGCACTGCCGAAACACAATGCCTTCGTACTGCCTGGCGGATGTCAGGCTTCGGCAGTCTGCAACGTGTGCCGCACGGTGTGCCGCCGCAGCGAACGGCGCATACTGACATTGGCGCAGGAAGCACCGGTGCAGGAAGAGCTGATGAGATACATCAACAGACTGTCCGACTATCTGTTCGTCCTTAGCCGCAAGATCAACGTCGACAGCAAAAAAGACGAAATATTTTGGACGCACAAGTAGGCCTATACCTTTTTTTTATACTTTTGCGCGGAATTACAGAAACGGGGAAGTTTCACAATTTTATTACCACAAACGACTATGTATTGGACATTGGAATTGGCTTCTAAGCTGGAAGATGCGCCTTGGCCGGCGACGAAAAACGAACTGATAGACTATGCCCAGCGTTCGGGTGCGCCGTTGGAGGTCATCGAGAACCTGCAGGAGATTGAGGACGAAGGCGACGTTTACGAGAGCATAGAAGACATCTGGCCCGACTATCCGAGCAAGGAAGACTTCTTCTTCAACGAAGACGAGTATTAGAAGTCTCCATAAAAGACAAGCCATCAAGCACCGGCGCGGCAAACAGGAACAACCTGTTGCCGCGCCGGTGCTCTTTGTGGATGAAAGGTCATCTGCCTGAACGAACATTGCCATCATCCGCGAGTACAGGCAGATTTTCCAATAAAATTATAGGTTCTAATCATATATATTCATAGGGGTTATTCATATATATGATTAGGTGCTATACATATATATGATTAGGGGGTAACGATATATATCTTTGACCCCTACGGATATATATGATTAGAAACCATGATTTTCATGTCAGAAAATGTGGCTGAGAATCTTGTCGGTGGCACCGGCTTTGCCTGCGACATA
>CAVERK010000070.1:0-12025 GCA_963618035.1 bacterium | reverse complement strand
AAACGCGGAATTAGTGAACGGAAGTGTGGAAAAGTGAACGGTTAGTGAACGGGACGTGGCTCCAGGGTGCGTCTGGCGAGGGGTCAGTAAACGGTTAGTGAACAGATAGTAAACGAAAGTGAACGACGTAAGGAGGGAGTGTGCCGCTCAGCTCTGCTGCGCCCGCTTCTGCGCGAAGAAAGCCTTCATGAGGGCAGCACAGTCGTCCTCCATAACGCCGCCGATGACCTCGGTCTTGGGATGAAGGGCTGAGGGAGAGAAGCGGCTGTAGCCACGCTTGGGGTCGGCAGCTCCGTAGACCAGCCGTCCCATCTGCGCCCACCCTATGGCACCGGCGCACATGATGCAAGGCTCCACGGTGACGTAGAGCGTGCAGTCAGTGAGGTACTTGCCGCCCAGAGCAGCGGCAGCGGCGGTGATGGCCTGCATCTCTGCATGTGCGGTGACATCGGTAAGGGCTTCGGTCATGTTGCCGGCACGGGCAATGATGCGGTCGCGGCACACGACGACGGCACCGACAGGCACCTCGTCGCGGTCGAAGGCCTTGCGGGCTTCCTGCAAGGCTTGTTTCATGTAGTAGTTGTCGTCCATAGCGAGGACAAATATACGGATTGCACCCGTTGGACAATGATCAGTCGAGCGTAAAAAAGAAAGCACATCAAGAACGACTGTCCTGATGTGCCTTCTGCTTCATATTAGTCGGGGTGACTGGATTCGAACCAGCGACCCCACGCCCCCCAGACGTATACTCTAACCGGACTGAGCTACACCCCGCTAATGCGAGCGCAAAGGTAGAGTAAAGATTTTATTCAGCAAAATAAAAATTTGAATTACTGCTTTATTCCGCGCAACGGGTTGTACGAAAGAGGATTACGTACTATAAGAACTGCTATTTCCGGTCGTACGCGTGCAGCGGATAGTCCAGGGTGTAGTGCAGTCCGCGACATTCCTTGCGCTCTATTGCCTGTCGCGTAATCAGGTAGCCGGTGTTGATCATGTTGCGCAGTTCGCAGATGTCGCGGCATGCCTTGCTCTTCTTGAAGAGCGCTTCGGTCTCCTCATACAGCAGGTCCAGACGATCCCATGCGCGTTTCAGTCGCAGGTCGCTGCGCACGATGCCCACGTAGTTGCTCATGATTTCCCCCACCTCGCGCACGCTCTGCGTTATCAGCACCTTCTCCTCATTGGTCAGCGTGCCTTCGTCGTTCCATTCGGGCACGGCATCATTGAAGCTATACTGGTCTGCATGCTCTATGGAGTGCCGTGCAGCAGCATCAGCATAGACCACAGCCTCAATCAGCGAGTTCGAGGCCAGGCGGTTGCCGCCATGCAGTCCGGTGCACGAGCACTCGCCGAGGGCATAGAGCCGTTTGATGCTTGAGCAACCGTTGAGGTCGACCTTTATGCCTCCGCACATGTAGTGGGCTGCCGGACGCACGGGGATGTACTCGCGCGTTATGTCGATGCCGATGGACAGGCACTTCTTGTAGATGTTCGGGAAGTGGTGCTTGGTCTCCTCAGGGTCTTTGTGCGTGACATCCAGGCAGACATGGTCCAGTCCGTGAATCTTCATCTCCTTGTCTATGGCGCGTGCCACGATGTCACGCGGCGCAAGCGACAGCCGCTTGTCATACTTCTCCATGAAAGTCTCGCCCGTCGGCAGACGCAGTATGCCGCCATAGCCGCGCATGGCCTCGGTGATGAGATAGGCAGGATGTGTCTCGCCAGGGTGATAGAGCGACGTGGGGTGGAACTGCACGAACTCCATGTCCTTCACCGTGCCCTTGGCACGATAGACCATGGCCTCACCGTCGCCGGTGGCGATGACGGGGTTGGTGGTGGTCTGATAGACCGCTCCGCAGCCGCCGGTACACATCACCGTCACCTTGCTCAGGTATGTGTCCACCTTCTGCGTGTCAGGGTCGAGCACGTAGGCACCGAAGCACTCGATGTCAGGCGTGCGGCGTGTCACCTCATAGCCCAGGTGGTGTTGCGTTATGATTTCCACTGCGAAGTGGTTCTCCTTCACCTCAATGTCGGGATGGCTCCTCACGGCAGCCATGAGTCCGCGCTGTATCTCCGCGCCGGTGTCGTCGGCATGATGCAGTATGCGGAACTCCGAGTGTCCGCCCTCGCGGTGCAGGTCGAACGTCCCGTCGTCCTTGCGGTCAAAGTTGACTCCCCACTGCACCAGCTCCCTTATCTGCGCCGGTGCGTTGCGCACCACCTGCTCCACGGCAGCACGGTCGCTGGCATAGTCGCCGGCAATCATCGTGTCTTCTATGTGCTTGTCGAAGTTGTCGAGCTCCATATTGGTGACCGATGCCACGCCGCCCTGTGCGAACTGGGTGTTTGCCTCTTCGAGTGTGGTCTTGCAGATGAGGCATATCGTGCCTTTCCCTGCTCTTGCCACCTTGAGGGCATAGCTCATTCCGGCTATTCCCGAACCTATTATGAGGAAGTCATATTTGTGTACCATACTGTGTGTCTGTTAAGATTTCGCCCCAAAATTACGCATTTATAGCATCCATGGTGTCACCCCTGCTGCGCTTTATGTTGATATATCCTCTATATGGCTTGCCCTGAATGTGCTCTCCCGTTGCCGGATTGCTGTTTGCTGTCTCCCTCTCTTCCAGTACTCCCTTTTGTTTCGATTAATCGGTACTGCAGTACCGATTAACTGGTACGCCAGTACCGGCTATATGGTACTGCAGTACCAACTATATGGTACTGCCCGAGAAGTTAGCCAACTTTTATGGAGAGGCTAATAGACTTCTTCAGACCAGTCATACCTGTTGACGGCATCCTTAGGTATTCGCACCGGTCAGGAGTCCGGTGCCACATCCTGCCATGTCCTGCCACATTTGTTATTTTGTTTATCTTTGCGCGATGAAAGAGATGTACAGGACTTTCCGTGCACGGATAACGGCAGGGCAGTTGGCTTTCCTGCTTGTGGTCGCCGGACTTATCGTATGGGCGTGGTGGTACAGGCACATCATCGTCGTGCTGCTGCTGGCGGTGCTGGTGGTGGTGTGCATGGAGCGGCTGCTGCATACGGAGTATGTCGTCACGCCCGACGGTGGACTGCATCTGTCCTACGGACGCTTTGCCAAGGACAGGGACATCGCAGCCGGCGACATCGTGGCGGTGGAGCGGACGTGGCAGATGAAGATAGGCAGCTACGGAGTCATGCGCTGCGTGCTCGTCCACTGCCGCAATGGCAGGACGGTGGCACTCATGCCTGCCAACGACGACGAGTTCGTGCGTGTGTTGCTGAAAAAGTCTGCATTGAATAGACAAGAACCAAAACAAGGATAAAAGACATGACATATCAAGTGGCCATTATTGGCGGCGGTCCGGCAGGATATACTGCTGCCGAAGCCGCAGGGAAGGCAGGACTGTCGGTGGTGCTGTTCGAGAAAGGGAGTTTGGGCGGCGTGTGCCTCAACGAAGGCTGCATACCGACGAAGACGCTTCTCTATTCGGCAAAAACATACAGCAATGCACTGCATGCCTCGAAGTATGCCGTCGGCGTTGAGGGCGTGACGGTGGATTTGCCGAAGATGATAGCCCGCAAGCAGAAGACAGTGCGCAAGCTGGTGCTCGGCATCAAGGCACGGGTGACAGCTGCCGGCGTGACCGTGGTCAACGGTGAGGCACACATCGTCGACAAGAACCACATAGAGTGTGGCGGAGAGACATACGAGTGCGGGAACATGATTGTATGCACAGGGTCGGAGACCGTGGTGCCTCCCATTCCAGGGCTACAGGGCACGCCGTACTGGACACACCGCGAGGCACTCGACAACAAGGAGCTGCCGCAGTCGCTCGTGGTGATTGGCGGCGGTGTCATAGGCATGGAGTTCGCCTCGCTCTTCTGCACTCTCGGCACGAAGGTGACGGTGGTGGAGATGACAGACGAGATACTGGGCGGCATAGACAAGGAGGTGGCAGCGATGCTGCGTGCCGAATATGCCAAGCGCGGAGTGGAATTCCTGTTGCAGTCGCAGGTGGTGTCGGTGGACTACGGCACCGCCGATGCCGGACAGCAGTTTGCGGTGGTATGCCGGAAGGACGGCGGGGAGCACCGTGTCGTGGCAGACAAGCTGTTGCTGAGCACTGGCAGACGTCCCGTCACCGAGGGCTACGGACTTGAGAACCTCAACGTGGAAAGAGGTGAGCGCGGCAGGATTGTCGTGGACGAACACATGATGACATCGGTGCATGGTGTCTATGTCTGTGGCGACCTGACAGGCACATCCATGCTGGCGCATACGGCAGTCCGTGAGGCCGAGGTGGCAGTGAACAGCATCATCGGCAAGGAAGACACGATGAGGTATAACGCCATCCCTGGAGTGGTCTACACGAATCCTGAGGTTGCGGGCGTGGGACTGACGGAAGAGACGGCGACGAGAAGCGGCATCGGATACAGCGTACATAAGCTGCCGATGACATTCTCCGGCCGCTTCGTGGCAGAGAACGAGGGCGTGAACGGAATGTGCAAGCTGCTTGTCGGCAATGACGGCACCGTCGTAGGAGCACATCTGCTGGGCAATCCGGCATCGGAGATTGTGGCGATGGCAGGTATGGCCATCACGCTGGGTCTGAAGACGGACGAATGGAAGAAGACCGTCTTTCCGCACCCGACAGTTGGAGAGATATTTCACGAGATAATATAACTTAATAAAAATCACAAAGTACAATGAAAACGTTATTTGCCAAATCTGCCGGCTGCATAGCTGTTGTGGCGGCGGTGCTTGCATCGTCATCATGCTCGCAGCAGAAGTCTGCCGAGCCGGAAGACCCTATCCTGTCGCACGTCGACCCGTCAGTGCGTCCGCAGGACGATTTCTTTGAATATGCCAACGGAACCTGGCTGAACAGTCATCCCATAGACCCGAGCGAGAACAGCGTGGGCATCTTCAAGGCTGTGGACGACACCGTACAGGCGCAGGTCTACAAGATCTGTCTCGAGGCATCTGCCACGCAGAACGCCGCCGGCAGCAACAAGCAGAAGATAGGCGACCTGTACTTCTCGGGCATGGACAGCACGACGCTGAACACACAGGGCATATCCGCCTTGAAGGAGTACTTCGACCGCATCAATGCCATGAAGAGTGCTGATGAGTTGCCGCAGATTGCCGCCTACCTTAGTCCTGTGTCAGGCACTCCGTTCTTCAGGTTCGGCGTGTCGCAGGACGAGAAGAACAGTGATGTGAACGTCGTGTCGCTGTCGCAGGGCGGGCTTAGCCTGCCTGACCGCAACTACTATTTCGATGACGACGAGAACACCGACAGGGTGCGCCAGGCTTTCCGCACCTACGCCAGCGGAATATTCGGCAAGATGGGGTATGATGACGCACAGGCACAGGCGGCTGTGGACAAGATGCTGCAATTCGAGACGCAGATAGCAAAAAGCTCGCGCAAGCGCGAAGACCTGCGTGACCCGTTCACGAACTACAACAAGATGTCGGTGGCACAGCTCGCGGCACTGATGCCTGGCTATGACATCAGGGCATACATGAGTGGCGTGGGGCTGAACGGTGTGGACAGCGTTGTCGTGGGGCAGCCTGAGTTCTTCACTGCCCTCGACAGGCAGCTCCGTCAGACAGACCTGAGCGTGCTGAAGGACTACCTGAAGTTTCAGGTGCTTGACGCACTGGCAGAATATGTCGACGACGACACCTACATGTTGAGCTTCGACTACTACTCCAAGTCGCTGCGCGGTGCAGAGGTGCCCCGTCCACGGTGGAAGCGTGTGGTCGATGTCACCAACTCGGTGCTCGGCGACCTCGTGGGACAGGTCTATGTGGCGGAATACCTGCCCAAAGGCACGAAGGAGAAGTTCATAGAGATTGGCGATGCCATCCGTGAGGAGTTTGCCAACCATATCAGGAACCTCGACTGGATGAGCGAGCCGACAAAGGTCAAGGCTCTGCAGAAGCTCGAGGCCGTGAACATGAAGCTGGCATATCCCGACAAGTGGAAGGACATGAGCGCACTGGACATCTCGCGCGACTCGTATGTCGGCAACATCATCAACGCCAACCGCTGGCGTTTCGATCGCATGATAAAGAAGTACGGACAGCCTGTCGACCGCAGCGAGTGGCACATGCAGCCACAGACATACAATGCCTACTACAGTCCGACGAACAATGAGATCTGCATCCCAGGATGCAACATCATCGTGCCTGGCTTTGAGGGTCGTATGCCCGACGATGCCATCCTGTATGCCATCATCGGCGGCAGCACGTTCGGGCACGAGATAACCCACGGCTTCGACGACTCCGGCTGCAAGTATGATGCCAAGGGCAACCTCTCCGACTGGTGGACAGCCGAAGACAAGGCCAAGTTTGAAGAGAAGACCAAGAAGATTGTGGAGCAGTTTGACGGCTATGAGGTCATCGACGGGCTGCACATCAACGGCAAGAACACGCAGGGCGAGAACATTGCCGACCTTGGCGGACTGATCATGGGATATGAGGCGTTCAAGAAGACCGACCAGTACAAGAACAACGTGGTCATCGGTGGCTTCACGCCCGACAAACGCTACTTCCTCGGACATGCCCAGGCGTGGATGGTGAGGTATCGTGACGAGGCACTCATCACACGTGTCAAGACCGACGAGCACTCGCCTGCCAAATGGCGCGTCATAGGTCCGTTGTCTGACTGCAACGAGTTCTATGAGGCTTGGGGCGTGAAGGAAGGCGACAAGATGTGGCGTGCACCCGAAGACCGCGTGAAGATCTGGTAAGCATATCCGCACGCCTGCACCGTGACGAGGAGATACACCTTATTATATTATATAGCAGCTGCCGTTGCTCTTGTGCTCTGCTGCAATGCGGCGAGAGCACAAGGCACGGGGCATGCCGCATCACCGTTCATAGCGGGGCTTGACTCCGTTGTGGAGAGGCTGTTGCCGCGCGGCGGCGATGTGGGCATTGCCGTCTATGACCTGACTGCCGACTCGTCGGTCTACCGGTACAGGGCCGACCGCAACTGTCGTCCGGCATCGACCATGAAGTTGGTCACCGCCATTGCCGCACTGTCACTGCAGGGGAGCGACGAGCCATTCCGCACGGAGGTATGGCATACGGGAAGCATCAACGACAGCATACTGCATGGCGACCTCTATGTCGTCGGCGGCTTCGACCCTGAGTTTGACGAGGAAGATATGGATGCCCTGGTAAGTGCTGTCGCCGCCCTGCCGGTGAAGAAGATAGAGGGGCGCATACTGGGCGATGTGTCGATGAAGGACTCTCTGTATTTCGGAAGCGGCTGGCTGTGGGACGACAATCCGGCGGCTTATCAGCCCTATCTGTCGCCACTGATGCTGAATAAGGGTGTAGTCCATATCACCGCCACGCCCAATGCCGCCGGCATGAAAGCTGCGGTTGAGGCTACTCCGCGCTCCACCTATTACAGCGTGGTCAACAATACCGTCAGCCGCAGTCCGCAGGCAGGGACGTTCAAGCTGACACGCGACTGGATGCACAACGGCAACACACTGACGGTGAGCGGTAACGTGGCATCACGTCGCAGTGCTGACATCAACGTTCACTCGTCTGCCGATATGTTCATGCACACGTTTGTCGAACGGCTGAGGCTTGCCGGCATAGAGTGTGACGGCAGCTATGCCTTCAGTCCTTTGCATCAGGAGGCACAGATTGTTGCCGTCTGTGAGACGAGCGTGAAGGATGTGCTTGAACAGATGATGAAGGAGAGTGACAACCTGAATGCCGAAGCCATGCTCTACCGCATGGCGGCGCAGAAGAGTGGTGCGAAGTATGCCTGTGCCGACGACGGGCTTGAAGTGGTGCGTGGCTTGGTGCGCAGTATGGGGCTGAATCCTCGGGACTACAAGATGGCTGATGGTTGCGGACTGTCCATGTACGACTACCTGTCGCCCGACTTGCTCGTGGCATTCCTGAAGTACGCCTATGCCGATAAGAACATCTACGACCGTCTCTATCCGTCGCTGCCTGTAGGAGGTGTCGACGGCACGTTGGAATATCGCATGCGGAGCGGCACACCGTCATACCGCCGTGTGCATGCCAAGACCGGAACGTACACAGGCATAAGCTGTCTGGCAGGCTATCTGACGACACGCAGCGGCAAGCTCATTGCCTTCAGCATCATGAACCAGAACCAGACTGTGGCCCGCGATGCCCGCACACTACAGGATGCAGTGTGTGATTTCATCGTGACGGGGTACTAAACAACACGTCCGCACGATACACCTTTTGGTTCTCGGTGTCTGTCGTGCGGACGTGCATTCTTTCTCTTCCTACCGGAAAGAAAGGCTGCGTCGGGGCTTGTCTCAAGCCTTCACGCCATTGTACTCGTCAGAAACGGTGAGCTTCTTTCTTCCCTTGGCGCGGCGTGCTGCCAACACTCTGCGGCCATTGGCTGTAGCCATTCTTTCACGGAATCCGTGCTTGTTCTTTCTCTTTCTGTTAGAGGGCTGGAATGTTCTTTTCATCTCTTTATATTCTTTACGTTACTATTTGCTGAAAATCAGGGTGCAAAAATAGACACTTTTTGTAAAACAACCAAGCACGGCTTCTTTTTATCTCAAAGATTTTGTGTTTTTTCGTGGTTTGCCGTACCTTTGCCGCACCTTTTACGGCATTCCCCTTATGCTGTTCTGGGACGGAGAATGTATGTATTCGTGTTCTTAAAACATAATAAAGATAAGAAAGTATGATTAATGCTCAAGACATTAAAATCGGAACAGCCATCAGGATGGATGGCAAGCTGTATTTCTGCATCGATTTCCTTCATGTGAAGCCTGGCAAGGGCAACACTTTCATGCGCACCAAGCTGAAGGACGTTGTCAACGGCTATGTGCTGGAGCGTCGCTTCAACATCGGTGAGAAGCTGGAGGATGTCCGTGTTGAACGCCGTCCATACCAGTACCTCTATAAGGAAGGTGAGGACTTCATCTTCATGAATCAGGAGACCTACGACCAGGTGCCTATCGCCAAGGATCTCATCACCGGTGCAGACTTCCTGCTCGAGGGTATGGTGGTTGAAGTGGTGTCGGACGCTTCTACCGAGACCATCCTCTTCGCTGAGGTGCCTGTGAAGGTCGAGATGAAGATTACGTACACCGAGCCAGGACTCAAGGGCGACACCGCCACCAATGCACAGAAGCCTGCAACAGTGGAGTCGGGCGCAACGGTCAAGGTGCCTCTGTTCATCAACGAGGGCGATGTCGTAGTTGTCGACACCCGCGATGGCTCTTACGTAAGCCGTGTAAGCAACAAGTAAACCAAGATAAGGGAAAAGACAAAAGGCGGACGGCTCGGAATGAACCGCCCGCCTTGTTGCATCATGAAGTTCTCCGTCGTAATACCCGTATACAACCGTCCCGACGAGCTTTCGGAGCTGTTGGACAGTCTGTCGGCACAGTCGCGCACGGCAGACTTTGAGGTCATTGTCGTGGATGACGGTTCGAGCGAGCCATGCCGCGATGTGGTGCAGACGCACCAGGGAGTGTTGGACATATCCTATTTCTTCGTCCCCAACGGCGGTCCAGGGGCAGCACGCAACTATGGTGCTGCGCGGGCGAATGGAGAGTATCTCATCTTTCTTGATTCTGACACGATTGTTCCCGAAGGATATTTCGATGCTGTCGAACGTGGACTTGCAGCTACTGAAGCCGATGCTTTCGGAGGTCCCGACAAGGCTCATCCGTCGTTCTCCGACACGCAGAAGGCCATAAACTATTCCATGACATCGTTCTTCACCACCGGCGGCATCCGTGGTGGCAAGAAGCGCATAGACCATTTTTATCCGCGAAGCTTCAACATGGGTATTCGTGCCGAAGCATACCGCAGGGTAGGAGGGTTCTCAAACATGCGCTTCGGTGAGGACATTGACCTGAGCCTGCGCCTTGTAGAGCAGGGCTTCAAGACCGCCCTCTTCGCAGATGCGTGGGTGTATCACAAGCGACGCACCGACTTCCGCAAGTTCTTCCGTCAGGTCATGAACTCCGGCATAGCCCGCATAAATCTCCATAAGCGGCACCCTGGGTCACTGAAGCTCGTCCATCTGTTGCCGATGGTGTTCACCGTGGGTGTGACATTCCTGCTGTTGCTGTTCGTGGCAGGCATCGTGTTCGGAGCGACAGTCGGCCGACGGTACGACCCTCCTTTCGGCGGCATGATAAGCGGTGCGGCACTGCTGCCTCTGGTGCTCTACTCGCTTCTTGTCTTTGTGGACTCGTCAATCCGAAACCACAGCATGAAGATTGGTCTGCTCTGCATACGCGCCGCCTTTACCCAACTTATCGGTTATGGTGCGGGCTTCCTGCTCGCATGGTTCCGCCGCTGCGTGCTCGGACAGGATGAGTTCTCTGTCTTCGGGCGCAGCTTCTACAAGTGAATTTTCAGTCGAACACCTCGTGCAGCACCTGCAACGAGCGCAGTTCGGGGAAATCGGGTATGTGCAGACGGTAGTAGTCGTTCACGACGCTCAGTATGCGACGGCGTTGCTGGCGGCTGAACAGGAAGCGGTGCATATTCGACAGGTTCATGCGCATGAGCGTGCCGACGGCGGCAGCTTCGGCACCGGTCAGGCAGTAGGCATCGGCTTGTGGCGGTGGCGGGACGTAGCGTGCCTCCTGCAGGTCGAAGCAGTAGCCACGGACGTAGTGTGAGGTGTTTGGCTGTAGACCAAGAAATGCCGATATGCGCAGCATGAAGGCAATGTGGAAGTTCGAATATCCGACCACGGCGGCATCGAGCCACCGCATTGATGTGGTGATGAAGTCATACAGTGCGCTGTTGGGCTGCCCCTCCTCGCGCACGGATCGCATCAGAAACTCTTGCAGGAAGAGGGTCATTGCCGACTTGTACGGGTCGGACGGGATGCTTCGGTACGGACAGGTGCACGACATTGACGTAATGCGCTGCAGGGTCGCGCCAGGTCTTACGTCACCGACAATCTGAACCAGCGACAGCGGCTGTAGCAGTGACATCGAAACAGGAGACTTGCGCGAGCGCGGCGTTCGCATGATGTACGACAGACGGCCGTTTGCGGATGTATATGCAGTGACAATCTGCTGTCCGCCGGCAATCTTCAGCACTCCAAGTACCACTCCTTCTGTCGTCTGTATCATCCCCGTGAAGCCTATAAATCAGTACAAAGCTATAAAAATAAAACCACATTTTTTAAGTGCGGTGTTTGCTGATTGGAAAATAGTGCCTACCTTTGCAACCGCATTCCTTGGAGACAGGGGTGTGGATGGTCCATTCGTCTATCGGTTAGGACGAGAGATTTTCATTCTCTAAAGGGCAGTTCGACTCTGCCATGGACTACAAAATAGAAGAAAATAAAACACAAACAAAACAAAAACTAAAGGATTAGTCGAGATGGCAAATCATAAATCAACACTTAAGAGCATCAGGAAGTCAGAGGCAAGAAAGCTCCACAACAGATACTATGCCAAGACAATGAGAAACGCTGTTCGCAAGCTCCGTGGTACAACCGACAAGGCTGCTGCAGCTGCTATGTTGCCAGGCGTATCGAAGATACTGGACAAGCTGGCAAAGACGCACGTTATCCATAAGAACAAGGCAAGCAACCTGAAGTCGAAGCTCGCTCTTTATGTGAACAAGCTCAGCTGAAGAGGTTGTTGACCATAACATATAGTAGGCCGGATGTCGGATATACCGATGTCCGGCTTTTTCATTTAGCCCAAAGTCACTGAATTTCACACGTTCTAATCATATATAACCATAGGGGTTATTCATATATATGATTAGGGGTCATTCATATATATGATAGGTGCTATACATATATATGACTAGGGGGTAACGATATATATCTTTGACCCCTATGGATATATATGATTAGAAACCCTGATTTTCAGTCAGTTATAGGAGTGTGATGCACATGGCAACCACTGATTTTCTACTGAGCCGGATTTATGCGTACCTTTGTGCGTGACAACGTGAGAAGAATAACATAACCCAATATCATGATGAAAAGAACAAGTGTACTGATGTTTGTGCTCGCC
>CAVERK010000069.1:0-12071 GCA_963618035.1 bacterium | reverse complement strand
CACATCGAACGAGATGAATGCTCACATCGAACGATGTGAGAGGACTTTGGCCGGCTTCTTGAACGATTCCAAGCGGCTTCTAAAGGCATTGCAGTTAACAGTGTTGCGTGTTGCGTTAAGCGTGTTACGTGTTGCGTTAGACGTGAGTATCCGCAGTACTTATACGGAGATTAGGCAGGAATATCACGCATACGGCTGTTCGAGGTTCCGGCATCAAGCACTTTGTCCGGCAAGCATTGCACATCTGTCTTGAATGTGTTTGTTGGCCGTTTACCTACATTTTCGGATTCAAAATGTTTGCAGAATACGTCTATAGTACAATACAATTCAGTACTTTTGTCAGTGGTAGTCATATGGATATCTTTTGTAACCGCTTGATTATTACACTATAAAGATGCAAAAGATCCGTAAGACTACCAATTTTTTCTGACTATTTTTAGACTATTCTTATCCCGAACTCGCGTCATAATTCACTTTCGTCTTAACGGCACAATGAAGCATCGGGACACCCGCAATGCAGCAGATGTCCCGATATCAGAAAAAAAGTGTAAAGCTATGTGTACTGTGCTTGTCTGATGCTGTCAGACGATGCCCTGTGCCATTATGGCTTTGGCGACCTTCATGAAGCCTGCGATGTTGGCACCCTTGACGTAGTTGATGTATCCGTCAGGCTCGGTGCCGTACTTCACGCATGCCTCGTGGATGCTCTTCATGATGCTGTGCAGCTTCTGGTCAACCTCCTCGGCACTCCAGCTGAGGTGCTGTGCGTTCTGTGTCATCTCCAGACCGGACACCGATACACCGCCGGCGTTTGAGGCCTTGCCAGGGCAGTACAGTATCTTGGCATCCTGGAACACCTTTACCGCTTCGGGAGTGGATGGCATGTTGGCACCTTCGGAAACGGCCGTGATACCATTGGCGATGAGCTTACGGGCATCGTCGCCGTCAATCTCGTTCTGCGTAGCACAAGGAGTGGCAATGTCGGCCTTCTCGCCCCATGGACGTGCGCCTGCGACATACTTGGCTGTGGGATACTGCTCTGCATATTCGCGGATACGACCACGGTAGAGGTTCTTCAGCTCCATGATGTAGTCCAACTTCTTGCGGTCGATGCCGTCGGGGTCATAGATGTAGCCGTCGGAGTCGGACATGGTCAGCACCTTGCCGCCTTCCTGCAGGATCTTCTCGGCTGTGTACTGAGCCACGTTGCCCGCACCCGACACCAATACGCTCTTGCCCTTCAGCGTCTCGCCGCGTGTCTTGAGCATCTCGATGAGGAAGTAGATGTTGCCGTAGCCGGTAGCTTCGGGGCGTATCAGTGAGCCGCCAAACTCCAGACCCTTGCCTGTGAACGTGCCGGAGAAGTCGCGTGTCAGCTTCTTGTACATGCCGAACATATAGCCCACCTCACGTCCGCCGACACCGATGTCGCCGGCAGGAACGTCCAGCTCCGGACCTACATGACGGTATAGCTCAAGCATGAATGCCTGGCAGAAGCGCATGACTTCGGCTGCCGACTTGCCGCGCGGCGAGAAGTCGGAACCGCCCTTTGCACCGCCCATAGGCAGTGTGGTCAGTGAGTTCTTGAATGTCTGCTCAAAGGCCAGGAACTTGAGAATCGAAGGTGTTACTGATGAGTGGAAGCGCACGCCGCCTTTATACGGGCCGATGGCGTTGTTGTGCTGCACACGATAGCCCATGTTGGTGCGCACGTTGCCGGCATCGTCCGTCCACGTCACGCGGAAAGAGATGATGCGGTCCGGAATGCACAGCCGCTCGATGAGATTTGCTTTCTCAAATTCAGGATGTTTGTTGTACTCCTCCTCGATGGTTCCCAAGACCTGTGATACTGCCTGAATATACTCCGGCTCATTGGGGAAGCGGGCATTCAGGTTGTCCAATACCTTTGCTACATTCATGATGTCTGTCTCCTTTAATTGTGATTATTCTAAGTTTTTGTCGCTTTTGTTTGGTTGTTGGTTGCAAATATACACAGTTTGCCTGTAAAAACAAACAGATGTTTTGAAAAGTGCGGCAAAAGCTGTTAAATAATCACGCCGATGGCAGAATTGCTCATAAAGATGCTATTTGAGCTGCCGGTATGACTTGTAGACCGGTATGAACACAAGTGCAGTGCCGATGAACAGTGATGTCAGTGTCATGCCGTCAATGGATTCTGCAGTGGTGAGCATGAGGAAACACAGCAGTCCCCACAGAAGGACAATGCACACAGACTGCGATTTGCTTAATGGCCGTTTCATTCGTAATGTCTCTCCTTATATGATATAACAACAGTGGCGTAGTTTGGTTGGCAGTCTCTTCCTGCACCAATCCATCAGTATGTCTCCGCTCCGAAAGCGGCAGCGGTGACTGAGGGGGTGCTGCAGCCACGGGCATCTTCTTCGCGATAGCTGATGCTGACGGTGCGCTGTTCGCCAGGCATGAGGGCAAAGTAGTTGTCCTCATAGATGACCGGCAGTATCTGCTCGCCGTCGGTACCCTTCAGGTTGAGGCGTATGAGCAATGCCGGCACAGATGACGTGTTGCTGACGTTGACACGCAGACTGACACGACCGTCACTCCTACCCGCTACATCACAGCCGACGGCAAGCTCCGGCGCAGGCATCTGCACGATAGCACGCAACAGCTCCGGACGTGAAGCCTCGACATAGAAATTGGAGGACACGGTGTGCCCGCCGGCATCGCTTAGCGCAAGGCGCAGGTAACGCACTTCACCGTCGGGAATGACGACGGGCATGACATCGACAGTGCTGTCGCGTACCACGCTCACGGAGGCCGACTGCGTACTGAACTGGCGGCCATTGACATCGAACATGGTGAGGGTAGCGGTGAGCGTACCTGTGGTTTCTATGCTCGTGTTCACTACCTGCACGGTCTTCTTCATGGGGTTATACTGTATGTGCAGCGGCTCGCAAGCCTTCTTGATGCCGAAATAGGCGGCTGTGGGGTCGAGGTAGTAGTCGTATGTCTGCCATACCATACTGGGCCAACACGGATGGCTCATCCACATGAGAAGTCCCTGCCGCTGCTGCTGTGAGGCCTCGAACATGGCACGATGACCGTCGTAGTTGAGCCACTGGGCCAACTGCGTGAAGCGGCGTGCATCCTGCGGAGCACCAAAGCGGTCGGACATCATCTGCCGGAACGACTGTCCGCGCTGTGCTCCCTGAAGCGTGAAGTCGTGCTGCCCCCATGCATCACCCTGCGGCCACAGGCCATCTGAAGGGAGCATGCGCAACAGGCTTTCGTAGTTCGGCACATTGGGCATTCCCTGCTCCGAGTGGAGCTTGCCGGTCTGATGCCCGAAGTAGTAGGCTGCAGGGTTGAGCCAATAGGGACCGTGACCGCTGACACCGTCGTCGGCAGAGCTGGAGATATATCCCAACTGCTGATGCCACGTGCTGACCTGTCGGCGCAAGGCACTGTCGAGGCTCTCCGGCGGATAGCCCTCGTTGCGTCCCACGTATATGGCTATCGAGGGATGACGGCGTATGCGGTGTATGAGGTCGAGTGAATTGTCGAGGAACATCGTCTCATCGTCGGGGTCAGGGCCGTCCCAGGGATTGGCAAGCCAAAAGTCCTGCCATACCATTATGCCATGCCGGTCGCAGGCATCGTAGAACTCATCGTCGCCAATCTGTCCCACCCAGTTACGGATCATGTTGAAGTTCATGTCGCGATGATATGCCACGGCGGCATCATACTCACGTGCCCTGTAGTTGAGGTTGGTCTCGGAGAAGCCCCAGTTGCCACCCAACGGCACAAGCCTGCGCCCATTGATGTAGATAGTGGCACGGCTGTCGAGATCCTTGTAGTCCATCTGCCGCAGTCCTGCCTTGAAGACAAGCGTGTCTGTCTGCAAGCCGTCGCCGCTGATGCTGAAAGCGGCATCGTGCAGATATGGCTCGCCGTAGCCGTTGGGCCACCACAGCCGCATGGCGCGTTGGCGCAGTTGCGGATAGTCTTTAGGGTCGAACGTCACCTCACGTTCCTCGCCTGCTGAGAGACGCAGCGTCTTTGAGAAGCTGATGCTGCCTATGTGCCCCGCGACAGTCACCGTCCTGTCGGCATCACCGCCGTTGCTGACGATGACTGCCGGTGTAATTGTGGCAAGAGTGTCGGGGAGGTTGAGCTGCGTGGTGACTACCGGTGAGGAGAGGCTGATGCCGTCATCGGCAGAAAGGAAGACATCGTTCCAGATGCCGATGTTGCGTCCAGGCGTGCTCGTGATCCAGTCCCACCCGATGGTGGCATGGAATGTCGGGTTGTCCGCGCCAAGCACACCACCGTTGAGGTCTGTATTGGTGGCATTCTTGACCTTGACGGCTCCGGCATGGGCATTCTTCAGGATGCGCACTTCAAGGATGTTGTCTGTCCCGTGGCGAAGGAGATGCGTGATGTCGAAGCGTTGCTGCTTGAACGCTCCGTTTATGTTGCCCACATGCGTGCCGTTGAGCCACACCTGTGCCTTCCAGTTGATGCCATCGAAGTTGAGGTACTGATGCCGGCGGCGCAGGATGGTACTGTTGTCGTCACAGCGGAATGTGGTGCGGTAGATGAAGTCGCTGTTGAAGAACGACTCCGATATCTGGCGCATATTGTTGCCGAAGCGGTTGTCGGGCACAGCACCGACATTGATGTAGCTGCCCAGTACGGAAGCAGGGACTGTGGCCTGAATCCAATTGTCATCATCGGCACGGCGCAACTGCCAACCGCCGATGAAAGTCTTTCCATCGGCAGAAGCGAGTGGCGCAGCAGGCTCGGCGTGCAATCCCCCACGTCCCCATACTTCTATTTCGTTGATGCCATAGGTGCTGCCGGCAGACATCGGCTCGGTCAGCAGCAGACGGACGTAGCGTCCGTGGGCAGTACACTCAATATCGTCGGTGTTGCTGCCTGCGGCACTGATGGCGGCAGCGGCAGTCCAGCTGTTGCCGTCGGCAGACACCTGCACCTCTGCCTTTGCAGCCCTGTAGAGCCAGTCGACCTTGACACGCTCAATGGCAACATCGGCTCCCAAGTCTATGCTGACCCACTGTGGCTTCTCGGCCACAGCAGCAGGGTCGGCAACCCACGCACTGTAGAAGTGCGACGATGGTAGCCAACCGGCATTGGTGGAGCCCCACTTGATGTGGTCATCGGCATAGGTGGCCTGCTCAAAACGCAACGGGCCGCCATCAACCTCATAGATGCGCCACCATGCCGCTCCCCTCATGCCAAGCTCGAGACGCAAGT
Source organism: bacterium (assembly GCA_963618035.1). Classification (GTDB taxonomy): domain Bacteria; phylum Bacteroidota; class Bacteroidia; order Bacteroidales; family Bacteroidaceae; genus Bacteroides. The sequence continues at coordinate 6,815 of CAVERK010000069.1, read as the reverse complement.
GGCTGAAGTTGCCACCGCTATGCAGAGGAATGGCCATCTTGACCTTGCGCAGCGGCAGCTGTACCACGTCCTCTGCCTTGTTGGGGTCACTGCTGACGGTCTGCTCGCCCTTATAGCCAGGCAGGGCATCGCTCTTGTATTCGCCAACGACACGCCATGCACTGCCATCGTCGGAGGCAAGCACACGGATGTGGCAACCGGCGGTGGCCTGTTCCTCATAATAGGCAGTCTGTGCCAACAGCCGTAGGGTGTCAAGTCGGACACTCATGCCGCTCCAGTCGTACTGGATATAAGGATCACTGCCCATGAGCATGTTGTAGCTCACGGTATTGCCGTCGATGGACTTCTCCTTGTCACGCCCCACAATCCTACCGTCGCGCGTGCTTACGCTGACCGTTGCCGGCACACCGGTGGAGCGGATGCCGTCGGTCGTGAGCTGCGCCGTCAGGTTATAGTCGGCAGAAGAAGATGCAACGGCTGCACGATTGAGAGCCACATTGCGATAGACGCTGTCGACAACCATGTGCGGAGCTGCACTCTCGGTGGCACGACCAGGATAGATGCCGATGCCGCGTGTCGGAATGACATCAGCGGCAATGGCAGGCACGAGGGGCAGGCCGAGCAGGAGGATGGTGGGTATGACTTGCTTCATTTCACTTTAGTTCTTTTATGCGGATATTGCGGAACTTGACCGGCGAACCATGACCGAGGAAGCCTATGTGTCCCGACTTGTTGAACAGTCCTGGGTGCTCCTTATGGTCGGCAGTGCCGTTGCGGGTGGCTTCACGGATGTCGCCGTCGAGGATTACTTGACCGTTCACCGTCACGCGTATGTGGTCACCCTTGGCATAAATCTCCTCGGTATTCCACTCGCCGGCCGGATGAAAGGCACTGTGATGGTCGGGCAGTGCAGGGATGATGCCGTAGACGGAGCCGTGGTGCTGCAACGGAGTTATGTCGCTATAGATAGGATGCTCGCAGTCGAGCACCTGTATCTCCATGCCGACATAGGCTGCATCACCCTCCATGGGCGTGCGGATGCCGACACCGTTGTTGGCTCCAGGCGTCAGCTGGAAGTCAAAGCGGAAGACAAAGTCGCTGAACTCGTCCTTGGTGTAGAGGTTACCGCCGAAAGCCTTGCTGGGGTTCATGGAGATACACCCGTCCTCAATGGTATAGTCGACGGTGTTGCCGGTCCACTGATACATGTTTGTACCGTCAAAGAGGATGCGGAAGCCATCCTTCTTCTCCTCGGCAGAGAGCTGGTAAGGCTCCGCACTTTTAAGTTCGCGCACATAGATGTTGCGGAAGTAAGCACGGCTGCCGTGTGCCTGAAGCTCAAGCTGCTCAATGGGGAAGATGGGGCGGCTGCGGTCCCAGTAGTTCTCCATGATGATGTCGTCGGTGACGAGCACGCCGTTGAGGCGGACGGTGACACGGTCGCCGACCATGCGGATGTAGAACGTATTCCACTGTCCGAGCTTGTTGTCGGCAACGGTGAGCGGTGTCGAGCGGTTGACCTTATTATTATAGAGTCCGCCAGAGCCGACCTGTGCACCTACATCTACGCGTGCAGTGTCCCATATCTGCACCTGTGGTGCTCCGCGCAGATAGATGCCGGCATCAGGCTCCTCGCCATTGGGGTCGAGACGCCAGTCGACGTACATCTCGAAGTCGGCATACTGTTTCTGTGTGCAGAGGTTGTCGAAGCCGGTGCCGACGTAGACGAGCGAGCCGTCCTCGACAATCCAGTCTTTCGTCATCTGCTCATTGGCCTTGACCTGCGCCTTGGCCATCTGTGCGGGCTTCATCTTGGAGCGCGTTATGGGGTCTTCCACAAGTCCCTTCCAACCCGTCAGGTCGCGACCATTGAAGATGGAGACGAAGCCGTCCTCATCTTCAGGCACCTCGCTGAGGTACTTGCGGATGGACTGTTTCAGATAGTCCGAATCCTGGATGTTGAGCACATCAAGCACCTTGCCAAGAATCTGACGTGTGTTTGTGCCATTGTATTCCTTGTGAGCCACAGCGATGTCCATGGCTGCCTTGGCGGCTGTCTGCTGCAATGCCGGCGTGTCAATGAACTGCGCGGCATAGATCATGGCGAGGAACGTGCCTGTATCACCGATCTTCTTCAGTATGACGTTGCGCTGCTGGTCGGTACGTGCCACTTCCATGGCTTCGCGCAACTGTATGAGGCGGTTCTCGCCCGTGAGTTCGGACGATGACGAAAGTTCGATGTAGCGGTCAAGAGCCTGACTGAAGCGGCTGTCGCCAGTACGGCAGATGTCGTAGAGCGGCTCGGCGGCACGATTGTCGGGCCATTGGAGCAAGGCCTGGAATGCGGCGTTGCCGATGGAGGCATTGGTGCTGCCGACACCATCGGTGATGGCCTGCAATGCGCGGGGCTGGGCTGTCGCTGCCAGCACGGCATAGTAGAGCGAGGCCTTGGGACCTGCCTGGTTCATGCGCTGCATGACGGTGCGCACCTGTGTGTCACCATCCTGTCCTGCCAGCGTGGCCGTGACTGCCTGCTGCATATATGGCACATAGGCATCGCCGGTCTCTTCGAGCATACCACACATCTTGGTGAAGTCCTGCGGACTGACAAGTTCTTTCAGAGCAGAGTAGGCAGCGGTCTTGACATCTGCCGACGAAGACTCGGTCTGCTGCAACACTGTGCCGAGGTTGGCTGTGGCCTTGCGTGCAGCCAGCAGGTCGATGCCGGCAATCTTGCCACGGTCGGAGGCTTGCGGGATGACGCGTGCTACGTCGGCATTGATGCTCCCACTGAACGTGGCAAGGGCATCGTGGGCGGCGGTGGCTGTCAGCTCATCGCCACTACTGAGCAGACGTGCCAGCACCGGTACGGAGCTTTTGTCGGCAAGGGCATTGAGCAGCCAGATGTCCGAACGCACTACATCGCCGTCAGCATTGGAGACGAGACCATGCAGGACCTGCATCGTGGGTTCGTCCCACTTGAGTTCGCTGGTGCGTATCTGCTCCTTCTTGGCATCGCCGGAGCGGGCTTCGAGGGTCAGGAAGTGGAGTATGTCGACAGTGACGGCAGCGTCCTTGGCCTTGACGGCAGTCTTTAGCAGCTCTACATAGAGCGACTGGCCGGCAATGCCGGAAGCATTGAGAAGCACGGCGTTGCGGTAGTCCTTGTCGGTGTCCTTCATTGCCTTCACTATCTCCTTGGCTGCTTCGTCGGGGTTGAGCAGGCTGAGGATAATCTGCTCGGCAGCCTCACGCGTATGTACGGCACCGGCTTTCGCAGCATCCTTATACAGCTTGCGGGCGTTCTTGAGAGCTGCCGAAGCGGCATCGCCACCGGCAGAAGCAAGATGCTTGAGCAGGGAGATGTAGGCTTCGTTGGCTCCTGTGCTTTCGGTGGTGAAGCCTGCGGCTGCGGCGGCACGCGACAGTGCGACGAGCGAAGCGGTGCTGCCTGCACGTCCGAGGGCGTAGAGCACCTCTTTCTGATTGGGCTTGCCCTGTCCTACGAGAGCGAGCAATGCCGGTTCGGCAGACGAGACGCGGGCTTCACCGATGGCATCGATGATGTGTTTCTGTGCTTCGGCCGAGGCAGACGGGAGTGCTGCCGTGAGGGCACGGGCAGCCTCATCTGTGCCGATGACAGCCAAGGCGCGTGATGCAGGGCCGCAGAGGGCGGCATCGGTCAGCAGTGCAGCAAGGGCATCGACGCTCTCATTGCCGCCGACAGTCTGCAGCTGGCTGATGATGAAAGCCTTGCTGTCGTTGTCGGCAAGTGAGCCGAGCGACTGGATATAGGCCTCTGCCAGACGGCTGCGCTGGCTTGCGTCCTGACTTGAGACGAAGGCAGACAGACCTGAGATGGCATACCGGACGTTGGCATTGTCGCCCTGTCCCTGTGCTTTGAGCATGGAGACAAGCGAGCGCACGCCATCCGCACCCGTGGAGGCAAGGTCGGACATCAGACTGTTGAAGTTCTGTCCGTTGCTGGCCGGCATCTGTGCCAGCACGTCGGCTATTATTGTGTTGCTCGTGCGGTTTGCCGGTGTCTGGGCAAAGGCCATGCTGACGCTGAGCAGCAGGGCGGCGAGCGATGTATAGAGTTTCTTCATGTTGTGTTCTCTCCTCTCTTTATGAGTGTTTGGGGGTATTTCTTAGATATTCCACGGCGAGCGCATGGGCTGGTCGATGAGACGGTTGGCGGCATCGTCGCCAATGAACTGCAAGGCAACGGGGTCGAAGTTGAGCGTGCGGTTCAGCCGCAGAGCGACCGCACCCATGTTGACTATCGTTGCCGAACGGAAGCCGTTGCGCTCGTTCAGGGCGAAAGGCTTGCGCGTGGTTATGCTCTCCATGAAGTCGGTGACCTGCGGAGTCGGGTCGGGATAGTCGGCGAGCTTCTTCTGCCAGTCGGGGATGTCGCAGACAAAGTTCTTGTAGACGTTGCCCTTGGGTCCGGCAATATATGGTGTGTCGGGATTGCCGTAGTCGCCTCCCCAGAGCACAATCTGGCAGCCGTCTTCATAGGTATAGGTGATGGAACGCCACGTGCCTACGGCATCGGGATGCTGCTGCGGTGCATCGACTTCGACCTTCACAGGACTGGTGTCGTCCTTGCCGAGGATGTACTGCACGGGGTCTATATAGTGCTGCCCCATGTCGCCAAGTCCGCCGGCATCATAGTCCCAGTAGCCACGGAAAGTCTGGTGGACGCGGTGCGGATTGTACGGTTTCTCCGGAGCGGGACCCAGCCAAAGGTCATAGTCAAGCTCGGCAGGTATGGGCATAGGCTCAAGGTTCTCCTTGCCGACCCAGTAGAATTTCCAGTCGAAGCCGGTGTGCTTGCTGATGGTGACCTTCAGCGGCCATCCCAGCATACCGCTCTGCACGAGCTTCTTCAGCGGCTTGACGGTGGTTCCCAGACCATAGAACGGGTCTTTGAAGCGGAACCACGTGTTGAGGCGGAACATGCGTCCGTACTGGCGGACAGCCTCCATGACACGGCGGCCTTCACCGATAGTGCGCGTCATGGGCTTCTCGCACCAGATGTCCTTGCCGGCCTTGGCTGCCTCGACAGTCATTATGCCATGCCAGTGAGGCGGTGTGGCGATGTGCACGACATCGACATTGGGGTCATAGATAAGGTCGCGGAAGTCGTGGTATGTGGCTACCGCCTCGCCAGCCAGTTTCTGCGCCGCCGAGAGGTGGTTGCTGTCGACATCACAGATGGCGACAAGGCGCGTGCCAGGGTAGCTGATGTGTCCGGTACCCATGCCGCCAACGCCGATGATGCCTTTTGTCAGCTGGTCGCTTGGAGCGATGAATCCCTTGCCTAGAACCGGACGCGGGACTATGGTGAATAGTGCGGCTCCACCCAAAGCCTTCAGAAAGTTTCGTCTATTGGTTTTCATCATGATATAATGGTTTATGGTTACAACGTTGTCGTTCTGTCACCGCAAATTTAACGTTAATTTCCAAAAGACTATATGACGGACGAAAAAGAAACTGGAGCAGAAGAAAAAACAATGCGGACATACCTTCACCGCTTCTGTGGACGTACAACTAGAGAATCTGTGGTTGTACGTCCATAAGGTCTCTAGCTGTACGTTCAGAGAACGCATGACACTGAACGCAGTAGGCAGGATTTCTGCCTACCTTTTTTTCGTCTTTTCAAAAAACGTTAGGACAATATTAATATTACCATTTATAACTAATTGCTTGATTGAAATTTTTGTAAATAATAGTGGATGGAACCAAGCTTCTGCAGACAGCATTTGTCAATCTCGCTAAAATTTAACACCTTTGCACGAAAGTCAAACAAATTATCCTGCTATGGCAGATTTGAACAGATTAAAGGTTGTTCTGGTGGGACAAAAGAAAACAGGTAAATAGTTGGCAGACCAACTCGGGAAATCTACATGTACTATAAGCAAATGGTGCAGCAATACCGTACAACCGGATTTGCAGACCCTCAACGATATTGCCAATTTGCTAGAATAGATGTTAAGGATTTAATTACAAGTAATGAAAATTATCGCAGATGAAACTAGACATAAATATAAATGACGACTGCATATCAGAGATGAAGTCAATTGAAGATAATTCTATTGACTTAGTTGTTGCAGACCCCCCATATTGGAAAGTTATAGGCGAGAAATGGGATTACCAATGGAAAACAGAAAAGGATTACATCGAATGGTCCTTGAAATGGATAAAAGAAGTTGCTCGTATTTTGCGCATAGGTGGAACATTTTACTGTTTCGGTTACTTCAGAACCCTTGCATTGCTTGTTCCTCACCTCGAAGAAATGGGATTGGAATTAAGACAGCAGATAGTTCTAGATAAAGGCATACGCTCTGTAAGTGGGAGAGCAACAAGAAAATATAAAATTTTCCCCAATGTAACCGAGAGTATTTTGTTTATTATAAAAGACAACAAACGATTTGTTAAACCATTTCTTAAAGACCGCCAAAAAGCATTAGGATTAACTGCAAAACAAATCAATGAAGCTCTTGGTGTAAAATCTAATGGCGGTGGAATGTGGAGTATCTACACTGGTAAAAATGTATGTGAACAATTCCCTACAGAGGCATTATGGGAAAAACTCTCTACAATATTGGGCTTTGAATGCCCATACAAAAAAGTAGCTCAAACATTCAACCCCCAAATGGGATACACCGACGTTTGGGCTGATATTGATTTCTATGAAGAAAGGCATCAGCATCCAACACAAAAACCATTAAAACTTATTAGAAGACTCATTGAAACCAGTAGCAATAAAGGTGATGTTGTATTAGACCCCTTCTCTGGGGCTGGCT
>CAVERK010000068.1:0-12157 GCA_963618035.1 bacterium | reverse complement strand
ATAGAAGAGGAAAGAAAGTCTAACCTCTTTGGTAGTGCTCTTTTTGACGAACAGAAATAATAGGTCGTAAGGATATCAAATCCCTAAGCTTCTGATCTAACAATGGAAGCGTACGAATTTTATCTTTAATAGGCAGCTTAGCAAATTTATCAGCAGTTAAATTGCCAAGTTGTTTATTTTCGACGAAATCTGCATTGAGTAAAGGTTTTATATCCTCTTCGAAATCTGCATTGTTCATCATTTCATTCCATTCTTTTGCCCTTAGCAATTCAGAAGGCATGGGAATAGGTTTCAATGAATTATCTCTCTCTTGTAGAGGTTCTACATATGAAGCACTATCAATCAGAATAACAGGGTTTGTGTCTATATTCTCGATAATACATTCAAATGTTTTTATGGGATTACATTTGTAAAATTGAAAAGACCATGGATGAAGATTCATCGGATTCGTCTTTTGATTGTCTTCTTGCTTTGGTAAGAATATATTGTAATAATGATTGGAAATCAACTCATTGAAAACCTTCATTCTTTCGTCCTTGGGGTAAATCTCAAATACGGTTATTCTTATATCCTTATAGTCCTCTAAGTCAAACTTGGGATAATCCATCAAAAGCAATACCACTCTATCCAAGTTCTTATATTGTTCAAGTTCATGCTTATCTCTAATAGAAAATAACCATTTGCTGTCATCTTTGCGTGCAATATTTGTACTGCCACATTCTGAACAATGATCTTCAATACGTAAAACCCTGGCACCGCAATCCTTGCACTTGTCTGCTTGGTCTACCTTATTGCAGGATTTCACCTCTGTTCCATCGGCCAAATCATCTCCGCGTGCACCGCTACCTGTGCCAGGCACTCCAGTAATTAAAGATGTGAGATGTTGTCCAATGTATCCGATTTTTGCAGCTGGAGTCTGATTTGTAATTTTAGCCCATCTGGTTAAAGCGTGCTTGGGGACAATAATTATTTCATTGATGAAACTCTTTATTTTTTCAATATTATCATCAATACTAATGTAATCTGCATTCGGTTTCATAACAATAATTATATATGATACATGACTATGAAAAAGCCCTCTTCGTAATGAAAAGGGCGTGAGAGAATGCAGGTTGATACCAAGGCCTTGCACAGCCCACGTCAGACAACAATTCTTCTGCCCACGCCCATATTATGAGAGCGCAGACATCCGTTGTCTTAACTAAACTGACGTTATGTGGAGTGCAAGTTCGGTATTTCAGTCGAGTCAAGGATGCCAAAACTCTAGTTTATTCCTTTGAGATGCTATTCAATTTTGATTGTTTATACTCCAGTTAACTAAAATGCACATATAACACCTTGCGAAGATACAAATACTTTTCGAAAAGCCGTTGTTCATTTATATTTTATGATATGATGTTGGGATAATACATAAAATACGCGTAAAAACAGTAACGAAATACCTTTGAAATAGGTTCACACCCCATAGTGATCGCTCTCAGCACGGCAGTAACGAAGCAAAATCCGAAGAAACCGAGGCATAAGAAATCGACAAGCCATTGAGCGATGTGGCCAAGATAGTAGCCGTCATATTCCTTGTAGCAGTCACGGACTTTCTTTCGCTCATTGGCAAAACATAGCACCGATTCCTTCAAGTGGCTCTACATCTTGGCCGGTATCTGCTGGTTACATTCGTCAAACATCTGCTGCATCTTCTGCCAATCGGCATCGCAAACTGCTATATCATAGGATTCAGCGACCGTTCCATGACAAAAAGAATCAAGAAGAAAATCATGATGGTAATAGGGGTTGCCGTATCCTCCTCATTGCAGAAGCCATGGATTTAATCTGCAACAGGGCAGCATATAACCATTCGACCTGAAGGGCAAACGGCGGAGAAGAAGACAGAAGAAAATCTTGTATCGGATAACGGAAGTCGTTTCAGGAGATATACTAAGTCATGTCAGGAGACATCATAAGTCGTCTCGCATCGTACGATGTGAATGCTCATATCGAACGTTGTGAGTGTTCACATCGAACGTTGTGAATGCTCACATCGAACGATGTGAAAGGACTTCGGCCGGCTTCTTGAACAATATCAAGCGGCCTCGGAAGGCATTACGGCCTATCTGACGCATGACTTCGTCCGTCCGGCAAGACGCATACAGCTATCCGGTTATTCCCTTTCCGCTTTGCGAACCTGTTTGCCTACCTACTGAACTTCTTCTGCCCCTTGGTCAGGAACCCGCTATCAGGGCTTACCCGTGACTTCCACCCATCAGACAATGCCCATGCCGGACGTACCTAAAAGAGGCAGGCAACGCTGTCTGCGTTGCCTGCCTCTCTTGGGACTGCGCACCGGTGGTGCGTCAGATTATGCCCTTGGTGTGTTCAAGGAAGCGGATGATGTCCTCAATCTCCTCGCTCTTCGGCACCTGGGTCTTGATGCGGCTGATGGCATCCTCGGTGCTGATGCCCGTCTGATAGACGATGAGGTAAGAGGTCATGATGTGGCGCATCGTCTTGTCGTCGACACGGTGGAAGTCGTTGTTCTGCAAGATGACGGAGTTTACGCCGTGGTATTCCGCCGGATTGCCCGACACGACAATGAACGGAGGCACATCCTTGGAGATGCGTGCGCCGGACTGGATCAACGACCACTTGCCGACAACCACCGACTGCTGGAGAATGACCGCATTGCTCAGGATGGAGCAGGTGCATAAGCGGCTTCTGCCTGCCAGGATGCTCTTGAGCCCGACAACCACATAGTCGTCAAGACAGACATCGTGGCACAGATGTGCGCTGGCCATGATGTGGCAGTGGTTGCCGATGACGGTAGCTCCGCCCTCTTCGGACGAACGGGCAATGATTACATTCTCGCGGATCACGTTGTCGTTGCCCATACGCACTTCAGTGGGTCCGCCCTTGTAGCGGAAGTCCTGCGGCGAGGCACCGATGACTGCTCCCTGATAGATCTTGTTGTTGCTGCCCATGCGCGTGCCGCTGAGGATTGAGGCATGTGACTTGATGACGCAGCCATCGCCGATAACCACATCGCCGGCTATGTAGGCGAACGGCTCTATAGTGACGTCGTTGCCAATCTTGGCACCCTTGTCTATGTAAGCTAATTCACTGATCATAGTATGTTGCTTTTAAGAGTTACACGTCTTGTCTCACTCGCCCGTCTCTTCCCTGCCGCCGCCAAGAGCCTGATAGAGGCTGACGACCGCACTGAGCTTGTCGTATGTGTCGGACACCTGCGAAAGCTGTGCACCAAGGTAGGACGCCTGTGCGCTGATGACCTCGAGGTAGGTGGTGGATGTACCCAACTGCCACAGCTCCTGCGTGTCTTCATACGCCCGCTTTGCCGATGCCACCTGCAATGTCCTGGCCTGAGCCTTCTCTGCATTCATTTGATACTGGTAGAGGGCGTTGTTCACGTCGTTGCCGGCTGTCAGCAGTGCGGTCTGGAACGTCAGTTTCGCTTTCTCCTCGGCAGCCTTTGCCTGACGCAGGGCTGCTACCAGCCGACCGCGATAGAACAGGGGCTGGGTTATGGAGCCTATGGCTGTTGCCAGCAGATGTCCAGGGTTGGAAATCACTCCATAGCTGTTGGTCCATCCCAACGAGCCGGTCAGCGTGACCGTAGGATAGAACGCCGCACGTGCGCTGTTGGTGTTGTAGTAGCATGCAGCCAGTGACATCTCTGCCGCTTTCACGTCAGGACGGTTGGACAACATCTGCAACGGAATGCCTACGGAAAAGTCAGAAGGCAGCTTCTGGTCGTCAAGGCTGCCCCTTTCGAGGTGCTGCGACGGCTTGTTCAGCAGCAGGCAGAACGAGTTCTCCGTCTGACGCATACTCTCCTTGATGTCAGAGAGCGAGGCTACGGTCTGTGCGTAGCTGGTGCGGCTCGATGCCACCGACGCACTGTTGGTCATGGCTGCATCGTACATCGCTTCCATGGTCTCAACCGTCTTCTTCATCAGTCCGGCAGTCTCCTCCGTTATCTGATACTGCTTGTCGAGCATCAGCAGGGTGTAGTACATCGTGGCGACAGAGGCAACGATCTGCGTCTGCACAGCCTGCCTGTAGTACTGCGTCTGGCGGTACGTGACCTTGGCATTGCGGTGCGAATTGAGCAGCTGTGCGAAGAGGTCGACCTGCCAGCTGGCGTTCACCGGTATGGAATAGGCCTGTGTCGCCTTTTGATGGTTGTAGCTGGTGACGGTTCCCTGTGGGGAGAACGTGAACGAAGGCAGATAGGACAGGCGGGCTGACATCAGCGAAGCCTTGGCCTGCTCCACCGACAGTGCTGCACTGCGCATGTCGGCATTGTTCTCGAGAGCCTCCTCGATGTAGACCTGAAGCTGCGGGTCTGTGAAGACCTCACGCCATGGAACATTGCCGAAATTGGCTGTGTCCGAGGCCAGTGTGTCGTTGACAGACACGGTGTCGCGGTACAGACCGCTGACGGTCAGGTCGTCCGGCCTCTCATAGGCTTTGTAGATATGACAGCTGCTCAATAGTGCCGCCGTAGCTACCAGACATATAATTGCAAGTTTTCTCATATCTCTTTCTCGTATGTTATTCAGACCATCCACCACCCGCCCTGCCCTCTTGTGTGGTGGCAGGACGATGTGGATGCGGCCTTGTTTTATTTGGTGTACTGTTCTATTTCAGGCTGTGCGTCTGAGTTGTCGACATCTGCCCACTTGATAGGCTTGACCTTCTCCTGCAGATACTCGAACGCCACGAACAACGCCGGAACGATGAAGATCTGAAGGATCATACCTATGAGCATACCGCCGATGGCTGCCGTGCCGAGCGTGCGGTTGCCGTGCGCACCAACACCGAAGGCGAACATCAGGGGCAACAGACCGATAATCATCGCGAATGATGTCATCAGGATAGGACGCAGACGGGCTGATGCACCGAGGATGGCTGCCGAGGTCAGGCTCATGCCCTGCTTGCGGCGGTCAAGGGCGAACTCCACGATGAGGATGGCGTTCTTTGCCAACAGACCCATAAGCATGATCAGCGCAATCTGCATGTAGATGTCGTTGGACATACTGCCCATGATGAGCTGCAGGACAGACGTGCTGCCTATGGCACTCATGATGTTGACGAAGATGAAGCTTCCCATAAGTCCGAACGGTATGGACAGCAACACTGCCAACGGCAGGATGTAGCTCTCGTACTGTGCGCTCAGAAGCAGGTAGACGAACACGAAGCAGAGCAGGAATATCATGACAGTGGAGTTGCCGCTGTTCTGTGACTCCTCACGGGCCATACCTCCAAGCTCGTATGTATAGCCTGCCGGAAGTTCCTGTTGTGCCACTTCGGCAATGGCCTGCAGAGCCTGACCGGACGTGTAGCCTGTACCAGGAGATACCATGACCTGCATTGACGTGTACATGTTGAAACGGTTGATGAGGTCAGGGCCATATACCTTCTTTATTGTGAAGAACTGTGATATGGGTGCCATCTCACCGGCATTGTTGCGGACCTTCACGCTCTGCAGTGACTCGAGGTTCTTTCTCTCCATCGGGTCTGCCTGAAGCATGACACGATACATACGGCCGAAACGGTTGAAGTTTGACACGTAGCTACCGCCATAATAGCCTTGCATCGCCGACAGGATTGTGGAAGGACTGATGCCGGCACGCTTGCAGGCTGCCGCATCAATGTCTATCTGATACTGCGGGAAGCTCGGGCTGAACGTCGTCTGTGCCGACGTAATCTCCGGCCGTGCCGCCAACTTCGCGTCAAAATCATTCACGACGGCGAAGAAATCGTCCAGTGAACCGCCGGTCTTGTCCTGCATATTGAGCTGTATGTCGCTCGACATCTGGTAACCTTGTATCATAGGCGGCTGGAAGAACAGCACCTGCGCTTCCTTTATGATCTTCTGCGCACGCATATACAGGGTTATGAACACGACATTGGCGTTCTGCATTAGTCCACGCTCATCGAAGTCCTTCAGCTTGATGATGAACGAGCCGTAAGACGGTCCGGAGCCACCGGTGAAGCTGAAACCGGAAATCATTGTGCGTGACTGGACTGCCGGCTCGGCAGCGATAAGGCTGTCTACACGCATCATAATCTCGATGGCACGTTCCTGAGATGTTCCTGCCGGCAAGGTGACTGTACCCATAAGAGTACCCTGGTCTTCGGTGGGGACCATACCTGTTGGCGTTGTGCTCATCAGGACTGCCAGTGCAACGATTGAAGCAACCACAATGCCGAACGCGATCTTCTTGTGGTTTATGAAGTATGCAACTTTGCCTTCATAGGACTTCAATGTCTTCTCATACTTCCTGTTGAACCAGTTGTGGAACCTGTCAACTCGGCTCATCTTGCTCGGGTCTTCCTCCTCCTTGCTGTGGGGCTTCAGGAAGATGGCACACAGGGCAGGGCTAAGTGTCAAGGCGTTGACAGCCGAGAAGCCGATGGCTATGGCCATTGTCAGACCGAACTGCTGGTAGAACGTACCCGCAGTGCCACCCATGAAGCTCACGGGGATGAACACGGACATCATGACAAGCGTGATGGATACCAGTGCACCGCCCAGTTCCTTCATGGCATCAATAGCGGCCTTCTTCGGGTCGGTATATCCCTGGTCGAGCTTGGCGTGCACACCCTCGACCACCACAATGGCATCATCCACCACAATGGCAATGGCGAGCACGAGTGCCGAAAGCGTCAGCAGGTTGATACTGAACCCGATGACGTTCAGCAGGAAGAACGTACCTATCAACGCCACAGGGATCGCTATAAGAGGAATGATAGTGGACCGTAAGTCCTGCAAGAAGACGTAGACCACGATGAACACGAGTATGAACGCCTCAATCAAGGTCTTGATAAGCTCATAGATGGAAGCGAAGAGGAACTCGTTGACTGTCTGTGAGATGTTGATGTGAAGTCCTGACGGCAGAGAGGCCTCCGCGTCGTCCAGCACTTTCTGTATGCCCTGAACAGCCTGGGTCGCATTCGATCCTGGCAGCTGCATGGCGACAGCAGTAACCGCCTGATGACCGTCCACACGGTTGAAATAACCATAGCTCTGACGACCCAGCTCTACTGTGGCCACGTCCTTTATGCGGAGGACTTCACCGTCATCGAGCGATTTGATGACGATATTCTCAAATTCCTCGGTTGTCTCAAGACGGCCACGGTACTTGATTGTGTACTGGTACGTCTGCCCTGACATCTCGCCGAACTGACCAGGGGCGGCCTCAAGGTTCTGCTCGGCAAGAGCAGCCGTGATGTCGCTCGGCATCAGCTTGTACTGAGCCATGATGTCCGGATGCAGCCATATACGCATAGCGTAGTCCACACCCATCACCATCGCCTCGCCCACGCCGTAGACACGCTGCACCTCAGGGATGATGTTGATCTGTGCATAGTTCTCGATGAACTCCGTGGAATAGGTGTCGGTATCATCGTAGAGAGAGAAGATCATCAGGAACGAAGACTGTCGCTTCATGGTGGTGATACCAATCTGCGTGACCTCAGCCGGCATAAGTCCCTGTGCCATCTGCACACGGTTCTGCACGTGTATGGCTGCGAGGTCGGGGTCTGTTCCCTGCTCGAAAGTAATCGTGATCTGTGCCGTACCGCTGTTGGATGCACTCGAACTCATGTACATCATGTGCTCGACACCGTTGATCTGGTTCTCCAGCGGCGCAATGACGGCATTCAGCACCGTATTGGCATTTGCACCGGGATACGAGGTATATACCATAATGGTAGGAGGGGCGATATTGGGGTACAGGGTGATTGGCAGTGAGTACAAGCCAATGAATCCCAAAATCACGATCACTATGGAGATAACCGTCGACAGAACCGGCCTATTTATAAATCTGGCTAAATTCATGTTAAGTCGTTTTATGAGTTATTCCTCGGTTTGTTCTTCTTACTGCATTGCAGACTGTATGTTGCCATCCTTCTGGTCCTGCAGGTTCTGCTGGTAAATGGCTTCCTTCTGTGCAGCGGTGATTGGAGTTATGACATCGCCCGTACGCAGCTTCTGGATATTCTCGGTAACAATCTTGTCACCCTCTTTCAGTCCGCCCAACACGATGTAGTTCTTTCCGTCATCAACAGGGCTGACCTGTATCTCCGTAGACGTGACGGTGTTGTCTCCCTGCAACACAAAGACGAACTTCTTGTCCTGAATCTCTGTCGTTGCCGACTGCGGGACGATGAATACGTTAGCCAGGTCATTGGGGAATACCACATTGGCTGTTCCGCCACTGAGAAGCACCCTGTCGGGATTGGGGAAGAGTGCACGCAATGTCACCGAGCCGGTAGTCACATCTATAGAGCCACTGATGGTCTCGACACGTCCCTTCAGAGGATAGAGAGAACCGTCAATGAGCTGCAGCTGTATCTCCGGCAGGTTCTTGATGATGTCGCCCGAACCGTACTCCTTGGTCAGGTTGAGCAGGTCGCGCTCGGTCATCGAGAAGTATGCGTACATGTTGCTGATGTCACTCACGGTGGTCAGAGCCTGTGCACTCGAAGGACTTACGAGGCTTCCAAGACGGTAGGGGATTGTACCTACGACGCCGTCGCTCGGACTTGTCACGTTGGTGTACTCCAGATTGCGCTGTGCCGAGATGAGGGCAGCCCGCGCCTGAGCCAAGTTTGCCTTTGCCTGAGCCAACACATTCTCCTGCGTCTGCAAGTCGAAATCGCTGGTTATCTCTTTTGCGTTCAGCATCTTGCGGTTGTCGTATGTCAGCTGCTGGGTATTCACAGCCGCTTCGGCAGTAGCAACAGAAGCCTTTGCCTGGTCTACAGCAGCCTGATACTGCACCTGGTCAATCGTAAACAGCACCTGTCCTTTGCGCACCGATGCACCTTCGTCTACGTGCAACTTTGTTATGAAACCGCTAACCATCGGGCGGATGTCTACGTCCTGCTTTCCCTTGATGGTTGCAGGGTAGGAATTTGTCAAGTTGGAGGTGGTCGCATTCACCGTCATCACGGCACATTCAGGGGCTTTGGCTCCCGACTGTCCACTTTGCCCACAGCTGATGAGTGCTGCGCAACTGGCAAGTAAAATCAATCCTTTCTTCATTTCTTTAAAAAACTATTTAATTCTTGTTGTAGTTCCTGATTGTCACAAGTTGGAGTGTGTCGCACAAAAGGGATACACCACACCGCTGCAAAGGTACGTAAAGAGATGTTACGACCTGTATTTTATCGACGAACGGGCTTTTTCTTTAGACGAAAACGCCTACTTTTGTGCCATGTTTATACCGGAGTTCATAAGGAAAACTGCCGACCGGCAACACAGGATGTTCTGTATCCTTGCAGGCGGTATGCTCCTGTATTCCTGTGCCAGCGTGGGCACTCTTGGCGGAGGCGACTACGACGAGACACCACCCGTGTTCCTAAGCGGAAGCCCTGCACTGAATTCACTCAACGCCAGCAGCAAAAGGATATCCATAGCTTTCGACGAATACATAAAGCTGGACAAGCCGCAGGAGAAGATTGTGGTATCACCGCCACAGCTGCAGCAGCCGGAGATAAACGCACGCGGCAAACGCGTCGTCATCAATCTTGGAGACACGCTACAGCCGAACACGACATACACCATCGACTTCTCCGATGCCATTCAGGACAACAACGAGGGCAATCCGCTGGAGAATTTTGTCTATACCTTTTCCACCGGCAATGTGCTTGACTCGATGTCTGTGGGCGGCACTCTGCTGAACGCAAGCAATCTGGAGCCGATAAAGGGCGCACTCATAGGACTGCACTCCGACTTGGCAGACTCTGCCTTCAAGACCAAACCGTTCGACCGTGTGGGACGATCGGACAGCCGTGGGCAATTCAGCATCAAGGGCGTAGCACCAGGACGCTACCGCATCTATGCCCTACAGGATGCCGACGGAGACTACAAATTCTCGCAACCGGCAGAAGCCATTGCCTTCTATGATTCCATAATAGTGCCATACAGTGAGCCTGCCATGCGGATGGACACGACATGGGTCGACAGTCTGACCATCGACTCAATAACACCGCGCAGCTACACACGCTTCATGCCCGACGACTTGTTGCTGCGCAGCTTCACCTATGGAAAGAAGGACCAGAGGCTTGCCAAGTCGGAGCGTGCCACGAAGAAGCAGTTCACGCTTTACTTCACGGCTCCTGCCGATACACTGCCCACAATAAAGGGACTGGACTTCGATGCCGACAGTGCCTTTGTCGTTGACCGGCTGACCAGCCGCATCGACACAATCCGCTACTGGATAAAGGACTCGCTGATCTATCAGGCTGACACCCTGCGCATGAGCATCTCATACCTGTATACAGACTCCACGGGGCAGCTCTCGCCACGCACTGACACCATTGCCTTGGCATCAAAGGAGCGCGTGAAGACAGAGGCAGAACTGAAGAAAGAACGGGAAGAACGCGAGAAAGAGAACGAACGCCGTGCCGAACGCGGACAACCGCCAATAGTCGACGGGCCGAAATTCCTGCCTGTGGAGGTCTATGCCCCGTCGTCACTCGATATATATGACTATCTGTCTCTGACTTTTCAGGAGCCGGTCGCTTCAATAGACTCTGCGGCACTGCACCTCAAGATGCAGGTGGACACGCTGTGGCAGGACGTACCTTTCAGCATTGAGCAGGACACTGTCGACATAAAGATGTATAACATCCTCGCCGACTGGCAGCCTGGGGGCAGTTATACTTTCGAGATGGACTCCCTTGCAGTGTCGGGGCTTTACGGGCTTTTCACCAACAAGGAGAAAAAGGATTTCAAGACCAAGACCATTGACAGTTACGGACAGGTGTTCTTCAACATCAGTGGCGCAGACAGCATAGCCTTCGTGGAATTGCTCGATGGCAAGGATGAGGTCGTACGCACAGTCTCCGTGACCAACGGACATGCAGATTTCTACTATCTCACTCCAGGCAAATACGGAGCACGTCTGGTTAACGACCGCAATGGCAACGGATACTGGGATACGGGGAATTATGACGAAGGCTTACAGCCGGAGGAAGTGTATTACTATCCGCAGATGATTGAGTTCAAGGCCAATTTCGATATAACGCAGGATTGGGACATACACTCCAAGCCACTCGACAAGCAGAAGCCCAGTGAGATGAAGAAGCAGAAGCCGGAACAGAAAAAGGAGAGAAGCAGCAGGAACAATGAAAGGAGGAATTAGGCACAATCCACCGGTCTCGATACGGGATATCGGCATGCGGACAGTATGCCTGCTCGTCATTGCCGTTATGGGCTTCACGCTGTCTGCTTCTGCCCAATGCAAGGTCAGGAACGAGGCTTTTGCCTCGGGTGAGAATATCAGCTACGACCTGTACTTCGACTGGGGTATCTTCTGGAAGAAGGTCGGATATGCCCGCTTGGAGACCACGGCTTCAAGGTCAGGAGGCAGTGGCGCTTTCGACATAAAGCTAATGGCTGTCGGCAACAAGTCTGCCGACATCATCTTCCGCCTGCGCGACACGCTGATGTGCACCGTATCAAAGGACCTCGAGCCGATATACTACAAGAAAGCAGCGGAAGAAGGCGACCGCTACTCAATAGACGAGGCGTGGTATACATATAACAATGGTGTAACCCACGTAGCACAAAAGCGCACGCGACCTGGCAAGGAAGACCTGAACACATCGCATGACGACAGCCGCTGCGTCTATGATATGCTAAGCATCATAGCACGTGCACGCAACTACGATATGTCGGACTTCGAAAAGACACCCAAGGTGCAGTTCCCTCTCGCCACAGGACGCAAAGTAGAGGAAGTGACAATGAGTTATCTCGGCAAAAACGAGGTGAAAGGCAAGGACGGATATACTTACCGTTGTCTTGGCTTCAGCATTGTCACCCGCGACGACAAGAACAACAAGGACGAAGAGCTGCTGCGGTTCTTCGTCAGCGACGACAGGAACCATCTGCCGGTGCGCATTGACTTCTCACTGAAGATTGGAGCTGCCGTGGCATATCTCAAGTCTGCCGAAGGCACACTCTATCCTTTCGACTCGACAGTCAGGAAATGAATTATTGCTGTCCGCTAAAACTCGAAAGGGCATAGATATTCCGCCCGAGGGTGCGACGCGCACTCCGATTTTACACGTCCTGTGACGGTGCGACGCGCACTCGGTCTGAAACGTTTAGCGGACAGCAATAATTCAA
>CAVERK010000067.1:0-12313 GCA_963618035.1 bacterium | reverse complement strand
CCGGCTCATGTCCTCTCACATCGTTCGATGTGAGCATTCACTTCGTTCGATGTGAGCGTTCACAACGTACGATGTGAGCATTCACAACGTACGATGTGAGACGACCTAATACATCTTCTACAACGACTTTGGTTATCTTCTACAACGACTTTGGTTATCTGCCCGCACGACAAGGACGTGTTGAGTGAGGCGTTGAGTGCAGGGTTCCAGTCGTCGGTGTGTGTACCTCTATGATTGGTACTGGCAAAAAAGGAGGCTGACCAGATCGGCCAGCCTCTCTCATCCCGTTTATCTTTATGTCAGGAGCAAAAGTGGTGTTAAAGCTGTGTATGCTTCGCGGGTGACGGCTTTTACATGTTGGTGTTGTCCATCGTGACCGTCATCTCGGGAATCAGCTGGAACTCCTTCTTGCTCTTGTTCCACTTGTAGTAAGATGTGGTGACCATCTTGCCCTCATAGGTGTAGCGGATGCTCATGTCGTTCTGCCACTCGTTTCTGGCACCGTTCCACTTCTTGCTTACGTTTTCAATCATGCGGTTCTGGTCGTCATACTTGTAGTTGTACTGCATGTAGTTCGTAAGCGTGCTGTTGTCGTTCTTATAGACAGTCTGGCTGACCATAAGTCCGTTCACCTCTTCGTTATTGTAAACCAGCTTGTCGTTCTTGTCTGCAAAAACGCTGGTGCTGCATACCGTCATCAGAGACGCCAATAAGAATAGTCTAAGAGTTTTCATGGTTTGATCCTTTCTTGTATTAGTGTTAGTTAAGTTTTTCAATTTGTCAAGCATTCTTGTCGTTTGACAGTGTAAATGTACTGCCGCTGCTTGACAAAGCAAATTTTAACCACACTTTTTTAGGCATGGTGTCACATGAAACTATTCTGCGAAGTGTCTCTTTGCAAGCATTGAAGCACCGGCGCGTCTTCATTTGACGCTTACGCAAAATGAAGGTTGCAACTTGGCTCCGCTTATGATTTAAAACCGTGCTTTTTGCTTCAAGGTTAATTAAAGTTAACGGCGCACGTCAATGTGCTTCAAGCCAGTTGTTTCCCCATCCGTAGTCGGCTTTCAGCGGCACTTTCATGGTATATGCGTTCTCCATCTCGCGGATCACGATCTCCTGAATGATATCTTTCTCCTCGGGCGGAACACTGAAATTGAGTTCGTCGTGAACCTGCAGGATCATTTTCGCTTTCAGATTGTTGCTCTCCATCTGTCGGAAGACATTTATCATTGCCATCTTTATGATGTCGGCAGCACTGCCCTGTATCGGTGCATTGATGGCATTGCGTTCGGCATATCCGCGCACGATGGAGTTGCCGGAGTTGATGTCGGGAAGATAACGCTTGCGGCCGAAGATGGTTTCAACGTAGCCGTTGCGGCGTGCGGACTCGATGCTGCTGTCCATGTATGCCTTTATCTGAGGGTATGTCCGGAAGTATCCGTCTATAAGTTCCTTGGCTTCCGTGCGGCTTATCTCAAGCCGTTCGGCAAGTCCGAAGACAGAGATGCCGTAGATGATGCCGAAGTTGGCTGTCTTGGCCTTGCGGCGCATCTCTTTCGTCACGTCACCGATGCCTACCTTGTATATCTTTGCTGCTGTGGCGGCATGGATGTCGTGCCCTTCAAGGAAGGCTTCAATCATGTTTTCGTCGCCACTGAGATGTGCCATGATGCGCAGTTCTATCTGCGAATAGTCGGCAGAGAAGAACAGGCATCCCTCGTCGGGGATGAAGGCCTTGCGTATCTCGCGTCCTTCGTCGTCGCGGACGGGTATGTTCTGCAAGTTGGGATTGCTCGAGCTGAGGCGGCCGGTGGCAGTCACGGCTTGATTGAACGACGTGTGGATGCGCCCTGTTTCGGGATTGATAAGCAGCGGGAGAGCATCGATATAGGTGCCGAGCAGCTTCTTAAGACCACGGTATTCCAGGATTCTGCCAATGATCTGATGCTTGGATTTCAGCGACTCAAGCACGTCTTCTGACGTGACGTACTGTCCGCCTCTGGTCTTCTTGGGCTTGTCGGACAGACGGAGCCTGTCGAACAGCACCTCGCCGACCTGCTTGGGCGAGCTGATGTTGAATGTCGTCCCTGCGTCGGCATAGATGTCCTGCTCTATGCCGGTCAGCTTGGCTGTGTAGTCTGCCGAGGTTTGTCTCAGGGCGGCGGTGTCTATCAGCACGCCGTTTGTCTCCATGCGCACAAGGACAGGCACGAGCGGAAGCTCCATGTCGTAGAGCAGGCGTTCCAGATGTTTCGTGCTGATTGCCTTTTCGAGCAGGCTCTTGAGCTCGCAGATTGCCGCCGCCTTGAGGCAGGCACTCTTGTACGGCTCTTCGTCCTCTGTCGTCCTGCCGCCAAGGCAGATTTCTGCCATATAGCTGAGGCTGTGGTTTAGCTCGGGTTGCAGCAGATAGTGTGCCAGCATCGTGTCGAATATCCTGCCCCTGATGTCGATCCCGTGGTTGTGAAGCACGATGATGTCGTACTTGATGTTGTGTCCGACCTTGAGGCTGTCGGTCTTCGCAAGCACCGGCTCTAATAGTTTCAGTCGGCGGGCAGTCTCGTCCTTGTCGGCAGAGGGTAGGGGGATGTAGTATGCTTCCTTTGCGTCAATGCAGAGTGCAATGCCGTTCAGGACGGCGGTCATTGGCTCAATGCCCGTGGCATCCAATCTGATTGACACAGATTGTGCAGTGCTCATAACACTGCAAAAATGGGCTATATCACTCTCATTGTCAGCACGATGACATGCTGTTGAGGCACCTGATAACTCGATTTCCTTTGAAAAAAATCCGTCGCCTTGGCAATTGGTCGGATTTATCGCAAACAAATCGCCTTGAACAGGCACCGCACTCTTCTTTTCTATGCGTGATTTTGGTGCGGTGTCCGCAGCGGCAGAGAACAAGTCTGGCTCGGCAGCAGGTTTTGCCGAGACTTCATGTCCGAGGCGGCTCTTGACCTTTTCGAACATGGTGCGGAACTCCAGGTCTTGGAATATCGTGCGGAGCAAGCCGAGGTCAGGACCGTTGTTCTTCAGTTCTTCAAGGTTGAGGGTTATCGGCACATCGGTCTTTATGGTGGCAAGGAATTTGGAGAACCGGATTTGCTCTGCATTGTCGGAGACCTTCTTCTTCAGTGCACCTCTCAGCTCGTCTGTCCTCTCGAGCAATGCGTCTATGCTGCCAAAGTCCTTTATCAACTTCTGTGCCGTCTTCTCGCCAACACCGGGACAGCCAGGAATATTGTCGGAACTGTCGCCCATCAGTCCAAGCAGATCGATGATCTGAAGAGTATTGTCCACTCCATATTTCTGCTTCACCTCTTCGGTGCCCATGACCTCGAAGCCGCCACTGTGCTTGGGGCGGTACATCATGACATTCTCCTTCACCAACTGTCCGTAGTCCTTGTCGGGAGTCACCATATAGGTCCGGAGCCTGCTGTCTGATGCCTGTCTCGACAGGGTGCCTATCACGTCGTCGGCCTCATAGCCGCTGACTTCAAGTATGGGAATGTTGTAGGCACGGATGATGTCCTTTATCACGGGCACGGCACGCCTGATGTCTTCGGGTGTTTTCTCGCGCTGTGCCTTGTATTCCGGATAAAGCTCATGGCGGAATGTCGGCCCCGAGGGATCGAAGGCTATACCTATGTATGCAGGGTTTTCCTTCCTGATGATCTCCTCAAGCGTGTTGACGAAACCGTAGACGGGAGACGTGTTCAGTCCCTTTGAGTTGATTCGCGGGTTCTTTATGAATGCGTAGTATGCCCTATATATCAGGGCGTAGGCATCAAGAAGAAAAAGGGTGTTCCGAGTTTCCATAAGCTGAAAATTTAGGCGTAAAAATACAAAAAATCGCCCGTGTTCTCTTTTAATGACTAAATTTGTGCCACCGAAACGGATTTTTATGTCAGACAAATTGGACATTATATTATCGCCGATAAAGGCAGAGATGGACAGATTGCAGTCCCTTTATGCCTCGGCTCTGTCTACTGACAATGCTCTGCTGCAAAACGTCATCAGCTACCTCCTGAAACGTAACGGCAAGATGATGAGACCCATGCTGGTCTTTCTGTGTGCCAAACTGCTGGGGAGGGTGACAGATTCGACTTATTTCTCGGCATTGGCTCTGGAGTTGCTGCACAATGCCAGTCTGGTGCACGACGATGTGGTGGACGAAAGCGACGAGCGTCGCGGACAACCGTCGGTGAACAAGGTCTTCAACAACAAGGTTGCGGTGCTCTCCGGCGACTTCCTGCTTGCCAATGCGCTGATGCAGGCAGGCATGACACGCAATGTGCAGATCATCGACATCGTATCGAAGATAGGGCGGAGGCTCGCCGAGGGCGAACTGTTGCAACTGTATAACACGCAAGGGACAGACCTGTCGTATGATGTCTACTTCGACATAATCCGCAACAAGACAGCCATCCTCTTCACCTCGGCAGCCGAAGTGGCCGCCGTATCGGTGGGAGCGGGTGGGGATGCCATGAAGACAATGTCGGATTTCTGCGAGTATGTCGGGTTGTGCTTCCAGATACGCGACGACATCTTTGACTATCTCGATGAGTCTGAGATAGGCAAGCCGACAGGAAACGACATGCTTGAAGGCAAGCTGACACTGCCCGTCCTGTATGCCCTGAACAGTACGCAGAAATCCGAATACAGGGAGCTTGCTTTCCAGGTGAGGAGTTGCAGGGCTTCCGATGACGAGATAAGCCGGCTGATACGTTTTGCAAAGGAGAACGGAGGCATTGAGTATGCCTACAGTGTCATCAATGAACTGCGTTCAAAGGCTCTGGCACTGCTTGCTCCGTTCCCCGATTCCGACACACTGCGGGCACTGAAAGCCTATCTGGACTACTGCATTGACCGCACCAAGTAAGGCTAAAACAGCTTCGTCTCCTTGCCAAGGATGTCACTGAGAAGCAGGTTTGCCAAGCGGCTTGTCCCTATGCGGAAATACTTGTTGTCGAGCCATTCCTTGCCAAGCACCTCCTTCACGATGGTGTAGTAGTTGATGGCATCCTGCACGGTGTTTATGCCTCCTGCTGCCTTGAATCCCTTGCGTATTCCCGTCTGCTTGTGATACTCCTTGAGGGTCTGGCACATCACGTAGGCAGCTTCAGGCGTGGCGTTTACGTCAATCTTGCCTGTGGATGTCTTGATGAAGTCGGCACCGGAATAGAGTGAGATCAGTGCGGCTTTCTTGATGTCGCAGGCTTTCTTCAGTGCTCCAGTCTCGAGTATGACCTTCAGCTTCTTGTCGCCGCACATCTCCTTGAGCTCGTCAATCTCGTCGCAGACGGCCTCGTAGTCGCCTGCAAGATACTTGCCTACGGGCAGCACTATGTCAATCTCATCGGCACCGTCCTTCAGAGCCATGGCTGTCTCGGCAATCTTTACCTCCATGAATGTCTGTGATGATGGAAATCCGCCGGAGACGCAGGCTATCCCGACATTGTCGGCTTCGAGCGTGGCACGCACTATCTCCGCAAAGCACGGATAGACACAGATGGCGGCAACGTTCTTGAGGAAAGGATAGTCGTTGTCGAGCTGATTGACCTTCTTTGTGAAGTTCATGACAGACTCGTCATTGTCTGTCTCCTTCAGTGTGGTCAGGTCTATGCAGTTGAATAGGAATTTCTTGACCTCTTCGGTGTCGTTCGCTGCGGCCTTTTCCGTCAGGAGTTTGCTCACGGCGGCCTTCACATCCTCGTCATTGATATTGGTCTTATACTTCTTCAGCGTTGCCTCATACTTGCTCTCGCTGCGTGTCTGTCCTTCGTTGTTCTCTATCAGTTCAAATCCTTTGAATGTCTCTTCCATAAGAATGTTGTGTTATTTTATTGATTAGCTTTTTGTTGCAATCTATATATCAATTTCTGACGCTCTATCTCATTTGATAGTTCTTCTTTCGTTGGCAGAAATGTGAGATACTTGGCCTGGAACAATCGGTCATTATCCTTGAGCATCGAGTAGTGTGCCATATCCTCACTTGTCTGTGAACACAAAATAAGTCCGATGGTAGGATTATCACCCTCCGTTCGTCTCAGTTCATCATACATTCTGATATACATATCCATTTGACCGACATCTTGATGGCTTATCTGCTCCGTCTTCAAATCAACAAGCATAAAGCATTTGAGAATGTAGTTGTAAAAGACAAGGTCTATGTAGAAATCACCCATATCGGTGCGGATATGTTGTTGGCGGGCAACAAAGGCATAACCTTTACCCAATTCCATTATAAATTTTTGAAGGTGGGTGATTATAGCACTCTCCAATTCGGTCTCCGAGAATGTGGTATTTTGAGCCAATCCTAAAAACTCTGCTACAACAGGATTCTTTATGAACTCCAGCTTATCCCCCTGCATCGGTGCTGTAATCTGCTTCATCTCGTCAATTACAACGTCCTTTGTTTGCGATTGCAACAAACGGTAGTAATATTGAGATGAAATGTTACGATGCAGAGTTCTTACGCTCCACATTTCCTTGGCAGCCTCCTGCATATACCAATGGCGAGCAACCTCATCACTAACCGTAAGCAACTCACGATAATGAGTCCATGTAAGATTTGGCACTCGCGAGTGCCAAATCTCTATATCCTTGAAATACAGATAGAACTGACGATAATCTTGCAAGCGACGGGCTGAATATGAATTGCCGTACATTGGCACCAATTCCATTGCAAGACTCTTCAACAAAGCCTTGCCGTATTCGGCACGGGGATTTCCTCCTTGTTCCTCCTCTACAATACGACAACCTACCAACCAATTCGATTGGATCATCAAGGTATTGATAGAGGCGTATGCCTGCTTTCTCGCTTGCTCGATAATCTGCTTAATATCGGCAACAATATCTGTACTATTATGAATCTGCATCAGCTTCATCATGCAAATGTAATGTTATTTCAGTTTCGGGTTATTGATATGTCTTTCCTTGTCTCTTCTTGTTTTCTTGTCGAGGCTCTTCCGGAACTCTTCGGTCAGGTCTGTCCCTGTCTGGTTGGCAATGCAGAGAAGCACCCACAGTATGTCTGCCATCTCCTCTCCGGCATTGTCTTTCTCGCCTGGCTTGAATGACTGGTCACCATATTTGCGTGCCATGACACGTGCCAGTTCCCCGACCTCTTCTGTCAGCACGGCCATGTTTGTCAGCTCACTGAAATAGCGGACACCGTATGTGTGTATCCAGTCGTCCACGATCCTCTGTGCTTCTGCTATGGTCATCTTCTCTATTCCTTGTTCTTGGAGTCAATGCAAATGGTCACAGGACCGTCGTTGAGAAGCTCAACCTTCATGTCTGCACCAAACTCGCCGGTGCCGACACGCCTGCCCAGTTCCTGCGACATACGGTTGCAGAACTCATTATAGAGCGGTACGGATACCTCCGGCTTGGCTGCGCGGATATACGACGGACGGTTGCCTTTCTTGGTCGATGCCATCAGCGTGAACTGGCTCACGACCAGTATCTCCCCGTCTTCATCCCTCACGGAGCGGTTCATCACACCGTTCTCGTCTTCAAAGATACGCAGATTTACCGTTTTCTTGCAAAGCCAGTCCATGTCTTCCTGCGTGTCTGCCTCCTCTATCCCCACAAACACCAGTAGTCCTTTGCCTATCTTCGACTTGCACAGGCCATTGATTGTCACCGATGCGTGCGTGACTTTCTGTATCACAATTCTCATGTTGCTGTCCTCTGTTTTGCTATGCTATTCCTTTGTTTTCAAAGTATTCCCTTACGAGCTTGCCCTTAGCCTTCCCGATTGCCTTCTCAAGCTCCTCCTCCGTGGCTTCACTGATGCGCTTCACGCTCTTGAAGTGCTTCAGAAGAGCCTTCTGTGTCTTCTCGCCGATGCCCTTTATGTTGTCCAGCTCGGACGTGACCTGATGCTTGCTTCTCTTGTCCTTGTGGAACGTGATGGCAAACCTATGAACCTCATCCTGTATCCTTGTCAGGAACTTGAACAGTGCCGAGTTTGTGTTCACACCGACGGTCTGTGGCGGGAAGCCGTAGAGAAGCTCTGAGGTGCGGTGCTTGCTGTCCTTTGCAAGTCCGGCTATCGGTATCTCCAGCCCAAGTCCGTCAATCACGTCTTTCACCGAATTCATTTGCCCGATGCCGCCATCGGTGATTATCAGGTCGGGCAGGGGAGTGTCTTCCTCAATGGCGCGGCTGTATTTTCTCCGCACTACCTCCCGCATTGACGCGTAGTCGTCCGCTCCCTCAACAGTCTTGATATTGTACTTCCGATAATCATTCTTCGACGGCTTGGTCTTGATGAAGACGACGCATCCTGCCACGGGGTCGGAGCCTTGGATGTTTGAGTTGTCGAAACATTCGATTCTCATGGGGAGCTTGTCCAAATGCAGCAGGTTCTGCAGCTCCGTCAGCAGACGTACGGCATGCTGTTCGGGGTTCAGCTTCTCTTCCTGCTTCATGCGGTCGAGCTTGTATTCCCTGACGTTCATCTCCGACAGGCTCAGGAGCTTCTTCTTGTCCCCGCGCTGTGGAACGGTGAATGTGGCTTCGTTCATGGAGACCTCCGGCTCGAAAGGCACTATAATCTCCCTTGCAGAGCTGCCGAACCGTTGTCGCATCTCGCTGATTCCCATCGCCAAAAGCTCTTCCTTTGTCTCGTCGAGCCGTTTCTTGTATTCGAATGTGAAGCTCTGGTTTATGGCTCCGCTCTTGACGTGCATGAAGTTCACGTAGGCAGACCTTTTCTCCTCGTCCTCCTCAATGCTGAACACGTCGATATTGTCAAGACTGTAGTTGACGACTTCAGACCGTGCATTATAGTTCTTCAGCAGCAGGTACCTCTTCTTGATGACCTCCGCTTCCTCAAACTTCAGGTCCGCTGCCAGTGCCGTCATCTCCCTGAGCATCTGCTGTTCAAGGTCGCGGGTGTTGCCTTTGAGGATCTCCTCCGCATCCTTGATGTTCCTGTTGTATTCTTCCTTGCTCTGCTTGCCGATGCACGGTGCCTCGCAGTTGTCAAGATGATACTCCAGGCACACCTTGAACTTGTTTGCCGCTATGCTGGCCTCGGTCAGGTTCAGCTTGCATGTCCTGATGGGGTAGAGGTGCTTTATCAGTTCCAGGAGGTTCTTCCGTGTCTGGCTGTGTGTATACGGGCCGAAATATGTTGCCTTCTTGTCTCTCTGATGTGCGGAGAACACGCGTGGAAAATCCTCCTTGCTGATGGCTATAGAGGCGTATGTCTTGTCGTCCTTGAGCTTTACGTTGTATTTCGGCTTATATTTCTTTATCAGCCTGTTTTCCAGATTGAGCGCATCCTCCTCGGTGTTGACCGTGGTGTAGGTTATGTCTCTTATCTTGCTGACAAGCATCCGTGTCTTTGCAGAGTCTTGGGTCTTGTTGAAGTAGGACGACACGCGCTTTTTCAGATTGCGTGCCTTGCCTACATATATAATCACACCATCATCGTCCCAGTACTGATAGCTGCCAGGCTTCTCGGGCAAGCTGCCAATGATTCCATGCAGCTTTTCCGCGAGTTCTCTCGACGATAAATGGTCGCTCATCCTCTTCTGCCTATGCCCCTCTGCGGCACTTTTCCGCTCTATTTACCTGCGACCTTCAATATTGTCGTGACATCAATGTCCTTGTCGAACGCATTGCGTCCGCCCAGTTCCGGCAGCTCGAGAATGAAGTTGACCATTATCTTCTTAGGACGGAGCTGTTTCACAAGGTCGCATGCCGCCTTCATAGTACCTCCGGTGGCCAAGAGGTCGTCGTGTATCAGCACGACATCATTCTCGTCTATTGCATCCTTGTGCATCTGTATGGTGTCCTTGCCATACTCCTTGTCATAGCTCTGTTCTATTGTTTCGGCAGGCAGCTTCCCTGGCTTCCTGACAGGTACGAAGCCTGCACCCAACCGCACTGCCAATATGGGTGCCATTATGAACCCACGGGACTCGATGCCCACAACCTTTGTTATGCCCTTGTCCTTGTATGTCTCATACAGGCGGTCGGCTATTTCCTCCATTGCGGCAGGGTTCTTGAACAGTGTCGTTACGTCGTAGAACATGATTCCCTTGCAGGGGAAGTCGGGGACTGTGCGCAGATTCTTGATCAGTTCGTTATTGTCCATTCTTTTTGAATTTAAGGTATTTATGTTTCTAAAGTTTCACGTGGAACATGTACCGTCTTCTCATCTTTGCGCGAGCACGAGCAGTACATTTATATCGCTTGGCGACACTCCAGGTATGCGGCTTGCCTGTCCTATTGTCGCAGGGTCTATCTTTGTCAGCTTCTGCCGTGCTTCGGTAGACAAAGACTGTATGCCGCTGTAGTCAAACTTGCCCTGTATCTTTATGTTGTCAAGGCGGTGCAGCTTCTCGGCAACCTGTTTCTCGCGTTCAATGTAGCCGCTATATTTAATAAGTGTCTCGGCTGCTTCGATTGTTTCGTCGTGCCTGTCGGTAATTCCTGCCACGACAGCCATGACTTCCGGCATCAGTTCTGCCATCCCTGTCATCGACACTTGCGGTCGTCCGAGCAGTTCCATCAGCTTGCATCCGTGTTTCAGGGGAGTTGTCCCCAACCGCTCAAGCTCAGAATTCACATCTTCAGGCTTTACCGAATATTCCCTTGCAAAGTCGATGAGCCGTCCTATTGCGTCGCGCTTCGATTTCATCAGGTCATACCTGCGTCTTGTGGCAAGGCCGATGTTGTACGCTTTTTCCGTCAACCGCATATCGGCATCGTCCATCCTCAGCAGTATGCGGTGCTCCGCACGCGATGTGAACATACGGTATGGCTCGTCGACCCCTTTTGTCACGAGGTCGTCTATCAAAACGCCGATGTAAGCTTCATCGCGTCCCAACACAAATGGATCTCCACCATTGCAGTTGATGTGTGCGTTGATGCCTGCCATTATGCCTTGTCCTGCGGCTTCTTCATATCCCGTTGTCCCGTTGACCTGTCCTGCGAAGAACAGATTGCGGACTTTCTTCGATTCAAGCGTGTGTTTCAGCTGTGTCGGGTCGAAGAAATCGTACTCAATTGCGTAGCCTGGTCTGTAGACCGCAATGTCGCGGAACGCCGGTATCTGCTTGAGGGCTTCGAGCTGTATGTCTATCGGCAGGGAAGAGGAGAAGCCGTTGAGATACAGTTCGCGTGTGGTTTCGCCCTCGGGTTCCAGAAACAGCTGGTGATGATCGCGCTCGGCAAAGGTCACAATCTTTGTCTCAATGCTCGGACAATAGCGTGGACCGATGCTCTGTATCTGTCCGTTATATAGCGGAGAGTCGGGCAGTCCCCTTCGCAAGATGTCGTGAACATCGCTGTTCGTGTATGTTGTCCAGCACGGCAGTTGCTTCAGGTGGCGGATATTGGTGTCGAGGAACGAGAATTTGTGGAAGTCGTTCTCGCCGTCCTGCACCTCCATATCTTCGAAATGCACGCTTCGTCCGTCGATTCTCACGGGTGTGCCCGTCTTCATGCGCCCGTATTCTATGCCGTTTGCCGCTATGGATTCGGTAAGTCCTGTCGATGCAGGCTCGGCAATGCGGCCACCTCTCACCATGTTGCGCCCGATGTGCATCAGCCCGTTGAGGAATGTCCCTGCCGTAACGACCACACACCGTGCCTTCAGCGTCACGCCCCAGATGGTGTCAACGCCGCGCACCTCGCAGTCTTCAACGATGAGGCTCTTCACCTGGTCTTGCCAGATGCTTAGGTTTGGCGTGTTCTCCAGTATCTCGCGCCATGTCCATATATACTTGTTACGGTCACACTGCGATCGCGGACTCCACATGGCAGGACCTTTAGAGCGGTTCAGCATGCGGAACTGTATGGTAGTCTTGTCAGTAACAATGCCCATAAATCCGCCAAGGGCATCAACCTCGCGCACAATCTGTCCTTTGGCTATGCCTCCGACGGCAGGATTGCAGCTCATCTGTGCAATCTTGTTCATGTCCATCGTCACAAGACACGTCTTTGAGCCGAGGTTGGCCGCAGCCGCAGCAGCCTCGCAGCCGGCGTGACCTGCGCCTATCACTATGACATCATACGTGAACTCCATTATATATTATATATGTGCTTGCCGTTCCTGTTCTGTGCGCAAAAATACAAAAAAGGACATTCACGTCTTGGCTCGCACTCTTCTTTTACGGAAAGGTCATGGCTTTGCTCCGCGCACAATCATGGGTTATTGGCATTGGTCACAACCGAAGCCCGATGTCGCTGTCTATGAATGCCCATCGTTGGGGTGCAAGGATGGGCATCCTTAGGTCCTTTAAATGGGCATCCATAGGTGCTATGAATGCCCATCCTTAGACCC
>CAVERK010000066.1:0-12609 GCA_963618035.1 bacterium | reverse complement strand
ACTCGCGACCCCAACCTTGGCAAGGTTGTGCTCTACCAACTGAGCTATTTCCGCAACTGCCGCACCGGCTTACGCCCACGACCCGAAGATGCTGCAAAGATAGACGCTTTTATTTTTATACGCAAACAAAAAACAGCGAAACAAAATGCTGCGTAACTTTGCGCCCCATGAAACTGATTGCGTTCCTCAAGAACTGGACACTGCCCTCGGCCATGGCCATCGGCACGGCCGCCTACCTGACGTTTGCCTGTACGCCCGCGCTTGATGCCGCCTCGCGCGTGTTCGAACCGCTATTCGACAGCATCCTGCCTCTATTCATGTTCCTGATACTGTTCGTCACGTTCTGTAAAGTCGACTTCCACCGTCTGCGTCCGGAGATGTGGCACCTTTGGGTCATCCTGTTCCAGGTGCTGCTCACGGGAGCCGTAGCCGCACTCATACTGTTCGCTCCGCTGTCTGCCGGACAGAAGGTGCTGTGGGAGGGCATACTGACCTGCATCATAGGACCCACGGCTGCCGCCGCTGCCGTCATCACCGTCAAGATTGGCGGCAACCTCAACTCCATGACCACCTACACGTTCCTCTCCAGCTTCGTGACGGCGGCACTCATCCCCACGTTCTTCCCGCTGATCGAGAAGGAGGCTCACCTCACGTTCTGGACAGCGTTCCTCATCATCATGAACAAGGTGTGCCTCGTGCTCGTGCTGCCGCTGCTGCTGGGGTGGATGGTGCGCCGCTTCCTGCCGCGCCTGCAGAAGCGCATCACCGCCATCCCCGACTTGGGCTTCTATCTGTGGGGCATGTCGCTGGCCATCGTCACTGGCACCACGGTGAAGAACATAGCCCACAGCGATGCCACCCCCGCGCTATTGGGGTGGATAGCCCTCGGCTCGCTGCTGCTGTGCCTGATGCAGTTCGGTGCCGGCAAGCTCATAGGCCGCCGCTACGGCAGCTCCGTCGATGCCGGACAGGCACTGGGGCAGAAGAACACGGCCTTTGCCATCTGGATTACCTACACCTATCTCAACCCCGTGGCCTCCGTAGGGCCAGGGTGCTACATCCTCTGGCAGAACCTCGTGAATTCCGTCGAGCTGTGGGCGGCACGCCGGTGCGCGTCGGGACATTTTTAGTGTCATTTATTTTGCTGGAAGAAGGAAAGTCCGTACATTTGCACACGGAAGATGAATTATGAGGAGGGGCTGTTAAGCTCCTTCTTTGTTTTTACGAGTCTCTTTATTTATTTTTGCGTAATTAAGATGATAGACAGAGAAAAGGTGAAGGGCATTGTGTCCGAGTGGCTGAAGGACAGGGACTACTTCCTGGTCGACGTGACTGTGGATGCTGACGACAAGATTGTCGTGGAGATAGACCACAAGGACGGCGTGTGGATTGAGGACTGTGCCGATCTGAGTGACTACGTCAACAGCCGGCTCGACCGCAATGTCGAGGACTATGAGCTGGAGGTCGGCTCGGCAGGCGTGGGACAGCCGTTCAAGGTGCTGGAACAGTATGTCTGCCATGTGGGCAGTCCTGTCGAGGTGATGACTGCCGACGGGGAGAAAGTACGCGGAACACTGAAGGAGGCAGATGCCACGCACTTCGTGGTGACGGAACAGCAGAAGGTGAAACTTCCCGAAGCGAAGCGTCCGAAGCTGGTGGATGTCGACAGGGACTTCGATTACAATAACGTGAAATATACTAAATACTTATTTTGAATATGGCTAAGAAAGAAGATGTAGTGAGTCTGGTGGATACGTTCAAGGAGTTCAAGGATTCGCAGAATATTGACCGCACAACGTTGGTGAGTGTCATTGAGGAGAGTTTCCGCAGCGTGATTGCCAAGCTCTTCGGGTCGGACGAGAATTACGATGTCATAGTGAACCCCGACAAGGGCGACCTTGAGATACGCCGCAACCGCACTGTCGTTGCCGACGGCGAGGTGACAGACCCGAACCTGCAGGTGTCGCTCTCGGACGCACGCAAGGAGGACGAGTCGTATGAGGTCGGTGAGGAGTTCACCGATGAGGTGAACTTCGCCAAGTTCGGCCGCCGTGCCATACTGAACCTGCGCCAGACACTGGCATCGAAGATCCTGGAGTTGCAGAAGGATGCCATATACAACAAGTATGTGGACAAGGTGGGGACAATCATCACCGCCGAGGTGTACCAGATATGGAAGAAAGAGATGTTGCTGCTCGACGAAGAGGGGAACGAGCTGCTGCTGCCCAAGACGGAACAGATACCGAGCGACTTCTACCGCAAGGGTGAGACCGTGCGTGCGGTGGTGGACAGGGTCGAGAACAAGAACAACAATCCGAAGATCATTCTGAGCCGCATATCGCCGATGTTCATGCAGCGGCTGTTTGAGATTGAGGTGCCTGAAATTAACGACGGCCTGATAACCATAAAGAAGATTGCCCGCATCCCTGGCGAGCGTGCCAAGATTGCCGTCGAGAGCTATGACGACCGCATAGACCCCGTAGGAGCATGTGTCGGTGTCAAGGGTAGCCGCATACACGGCATCGTGCGCGAGCTGCGCAACGAGAACATAGACGTCATCAACTACACGCAGAACATGCAACTGTTCATACAGCGTGCGCTTAGCCCTGCCAAGATCATATCCATCAAGCTGAATGAGGAAGATCGCAAGGCGGAGGTCTATCTCAAGCCCGACGAGGTGTCTCTGGCGATAGGCAAGGGAGGCCTTAACATAAAATTGGCCTGCATGCTGACGGGATACACCATCGACGTGTTCCGCGAACTTGACAACAACAATACAGCCGAGGAGGATGAGGATATCTATCTGGACGAGTTCCGCGATGAGATTGACGGATGGGTAATCGACGCGTTCAAGTCCATCGGCATAGAGACGGCAAAGAGTGCGCTGAACGCTCCGCGCGACATGATCATCGAGAAGACCGACCTGGAAGAGGAAACGGTCGACGAGGTGCTGAACGTGCTCAGAAAAGAGTTCGAGGAATGAACCCAAACATTATTTGAAGTCTCAATGTGTTGATGCGGCTACACACGGTATTGGCACATTAGTTGACAGCGACAACGGAGAGGCACATTAACACATTAAAACAGAGATATGACTATAAGATTAAATAAGGTTACAAGAGATTTGAACGTCGGAATTGCCACTGCCGTGGAGTTTCTGGAGAAGCAGGGGTTCACCGTTGAGGCCAACCCCAACACCAAGATCACGGACGAGCAATTCGACCTGCTGAAGAAGGAGTTCAGCAAAGACAAGGACTTGAAGGACAAGTCGGAGAGATTCATCCTGAACCGTCAGAAGAAGGAACAGGCCAGGAGCCAGGCTTCGGCACCGTCAGAACCACAGGCGGCGGCAAGCATCAGTGTTGAGGTGGAGGTCAAACGTCCCAAGTTCCTCGGGAAGATTGACCTGGACCAGATAGGCAAGAACCACTCGGCAGTGAAGCCGGCAGCAGATGAGGCTCCGGCTGCGGCAGAGACTCATGCCACGGCACAGCAGGAAGCGGCAGCTCCGGCGTCAGAGAAGCCTGAGACCAAGCCTGCGGCGGCAGCCGTTGAGACGGCGGGTGCGGAAACGCAGAAGCCGGAGCCGGCAGCGACCGTCACCACGGCAGAACCGCAAGCCGAGGAACCGAAGCCTGCACAGCCGGAAGAACCGGCAGCGGCGGAGAAGAAGGGCGAAGAGGATAAGGACAACGGCGTGTTCCGCCTGCCGAATGAGAATAGGGAGGCGGGTATAAATGTCATAGGAAAGATAGACCTCGATGCCATAAACCTCTCGACACGTCCCAAGAGAAAATCGAAAGAGGAGCGCAAGCGCGAACAGGAAGAGCGCGACCGCCAGCGTGCCGACCAGCGTCGCCAGATGAAGGAGGCACTGATACACGAAATCCGTCATGACGGCGGCCAGGGCAGTGGCAGCACCGGCAGCGACGACAGTCAGGGCGGCAAGAGGAAACGCCAGCGCATAAACAAGGATAAGGTCGACATCAACAGTGTGTCGGGCAGCATAAAAGGCAACGACCGCAGAAATGATGACCGCCAGCAAGGAGGAAGAAAGTTCGGCGGTGACCGTCCGCAGGACAACGGCTCGGGCAAGAGGGGCGTCAGAGACCGCTTCGGCAAGAAAGGCTCTCAGAAGAAGGAGGTCAACGAGGAGGACGTGGCAAAGCAGGTCAAGGAGACGCTGGCACGCCTGACCACGAAGACCAAGAGCAAGGGCGTGAAGTACCGCAAGGAGAAGCGCGAACTGGCATCGGAGCGACTGCATGAGCAGGAAAGCCAGGAGATGGCAGAGAGCAAGGTACTGAAGATTACCGAATTTGTGACTGCCAACGAGCTGGCGATAATGATGGACGTGCCTGTGACGCAGGTCATAGCGACGTGCATGAGCATCGGTGTCATGGTATCGATAAACCAGCGTCTGGATGCCGAGACCATCAACCTTGTGGCAGAAGAGTTCGGATACAAGACCGAGTATGTCAGTGCGGAGGTGGCACAAGCCGTGGACGAAGCTCCCGACAATGAGGAGGATCTGGTTCCGCGTGCTCCGATAGTGACGGTGATGGGACATGTCGACCACGGCAAGACATCACTGCTGGACTACATACGCAAGTCCAACGTCATCGCCGGTGAGGCAGGAGGAATCACACAGCACATCGGTGCATACAATGTGACGCTTGACGACGGGCGCAAGATAACATTCCTCGACACCCCTGGACACGAGGCGTTCACTGCCATGCGTGCCCGTGGAGCCAAGGTCACGGACATAGCGATTATCATCGTGGCGGCAGACGACAGCGTGATGCCGCAGACCAAGGAGGCCATAAACCACGCTACGGCTGCCGGTGTCCCCATAGTCTTCGCCATCAACAAGATAGACAAGCCTGGGGCGAATCCGGACAAGATAAAGGAGGAGCTGGCGGCAATGAACTTCCTCGTTGAGGAGTGGGGCGGCAAATACCAGTCGCAGGACATATCGGCAAAGCAGGGTATAGGTGTGCCCGAGCTGATGGAGAAGGTGCTTCTTGAGGCCGAACTGCTCGACCTCAAGGCGAACCCTGACCGTAAGGCCACCGGCTCGATAATAGAGTCGTCGCTGGACAAGGGACGTGGCTATGTGGCCACTGTGCTGGTGTCGAACGGAACGTTGAAGATCGGCGACATTGTGTTGGCAGGTGCCAACTATGGCCGTGTGAAGGCAATGTTCAACGAGCGCAACCAACGCATGGAGAAGGCAGGCCCGTCGGAACCGGCACTGATACTCGGACTCAACGGTGCGCCGGCAGCGGGCGACACGTTCCACGTGTTCGACACCGATCAGGAGGCACGCGAGATTGCCGGCAAGCGCGAACAGCTGCAGCGCGAGCAGGGACTGCGCACGCAGAAGACACTGACGCTCGACGAGATTGGCCGCCGTCTGGCCAAGGGCGAGTTCCACGAGATGAACATCATCGTCAAGGGCGATGTCGACGGCTCTGTCGAAGCATTGAGTGACTCGCTGATAAAGCTCACGACGGACAAGATACAGGTCAACGTCATCCACAAGGGTGTGGGACAGATTTCGGAGTCGGATGTCACGCTGGCAGCAGCATCGGATGCCATCATCGTGGGCTTCCAGGTGCGTCCGTCGGCGGCAGCCTCCAAGCTGGCAGAGCAGGATGGTGTCGACATTCGCAAGTATTCCATCATCTACGATGCCATCGCCGAGATCAAGTCGGCAATGGAGGGTATGCTCGCACCGACGCAGAAAGAGCAGGTCACCGCTACCATCGACGTGCGCGAAGTCTTCAACATCAGCAAGGTGGGACTTGTGGCAGGAGCGATGGTGAAGACCGGAAAGGTGAAACGCACGGACAAGGCACGCCTCATCCGCGATGGCATTGTGGTGTTCACAGGCAGCATAAATGCACTGAAGCGTTTCAAGGACGATGTCAAGGAGGTCGGTACCAACTTCGAGTGCGGCATCAGCCTCACGGCATGCAATGACCTCAAGGTCGGCGACGTGATTGAGACGTTCGAGGTTGTGGAGGTCAAGCAGACACTCTGATGGCTGTTGCGGACATCATACTGCTTGTGGTGCTTGCGGTCGGTGTCGTCCGTGGCTTCATGGTGGGGCTAATCAACCAGCTGGCTTCGTTGCTGGGGCTTATCGTGGGCTTGGTGGTGGCACGTGCCATGTATGGCGCATTGGCCGACAGGCTCTATTCCACCGTCACCGATTCAATGACGGCAGCGCAGGTCATTGCTTTCGTGCTGATTTGGATAGCTGTGCCGGTGGCGTTCACCGCCGTGGCGTTTGCACTGACCAAGCTGATGTCGGCAGTCTCGTTGGGATGGGTGAACCGTTGGCTCGGAGCAGGGCTTGGAGCTGTCAAGTATATGCTTTTTGCCAGTCTGGTAATCTGTGTGCTTGAGTTTGTCGAGGGTGACAGCGAGATTATCGACACCGAAGGTTCGGTGCTCTACGAGTTTGTGAGGCAGATAGGCAGTCTGTTCGTGCCTGCGGCGAAAAGCATAGTGGAGACCATGGTGGCATGACCACGCAACTCTGCCGGCACATATATATAATAAGGTGTACTACTACTGAGGTAAGGACGAGGAACTTTCTTGAAGATGGGAATGACAGAGGACAGAGACAGGAGACAAGACAGGGGCAGCGGCAATGAGTTTGTGCGCCGTGTGGCAGAAGAAAAGTATAAGTACGGCTTCACCACCGATGTCCATACCGACGTGATAGACAAAGGACTGAACGAGGACGTGGTGCGTCTGATATCGGAGAAGAAGGGTGAACCGGACTGGCTCCTTGACTTCAGACTGAGAGCTTTCCGTTACTGGCAGCAGCATGAGATGCCGCACTGGGCGCATCTGCGCATCCCCGAGATAGACTATCAGGCCATATCCTACTATGCAGACCCGACGGCAAAAGCCAAGGAGAGCAAGGGCAAGGAGCTTGACCCCGAGCTGGTGAAGACATTCGACAAGCTCGGCATCCCATTGGAAGAGCGCATGGCACTTGGCGGCATGGCAGTGGATGCCGTGATGGATTCGGTATCGGTGAAGACGACATTCAAGGACACGCTGATAGAGAAAGGCATCATATTCAGCTCAATCAGTGAGGCCGTCCGTGAACATCCCGACCTCGTACGCCAATACCTTGGCACGGTGGTTCCCTATCAGGACAATTTCTTTGCCGCACTCAACTCGGCTGTGTTCTCCGACGGCTCGTTTGTCTACATCCCGAAAGGTGTCCGCTGTCCCATGGAGCTGTCGACATACTTCCGCATCAATGCCCGCAACACGGGACAGTTCGAACGCACGCTGATAGTGGCAGACGACGATGCCTATGTGTCCTATCTCGAAGGCTGTACGGCACCGATGCGTGACGAGAACCAGTTGCATGCCGCCATTGTGGAGATAGTGGTCAACAGCCGTGCCGAAGTGAAGTACAGTACCGTGCAGAACTGGTACCCTGGCGATGCTGAGGGGAAGGGCGGTGTGTATAACTTCGTCACCAAGCGCGGACATTGCCGTGGCGCGGACAGCAAGCTGTCGTGGACGCAGGTGGAGACAGGCTCTGCCATCACGTGGAAATATCCCTCGTGTGTGCTCTCGGGCGACAACTCGTCGGCGGAGTTCTACAGCGTGGCTGTCACCAACAACTGTCAGCAGGCGGACACGGGGACGAAGATGATACATCTCGGCAGGAACACCAGGAGCACCATCGTCAGCAAGGGAATATCGGCAGGACGCAGCGAGAACTCCTACCGTGGGCTTGTGCGTGTGGCACCTGGTGCTGACAACGCACGCAACTACAGCCAGTGTGACTCGCTGCTGCTTGGCGACAAGTGTGGCGCACACACATTCCCCTACATGGACATACACAACGAGACGGCAGTGGTGGAGCACGAAGCCACCACCAGCAAGATAAACGAAGAGCAGATATTCTACTGCAACCAGCGCGGCATACCGACGGAGGATGCCGTGGCACTGATTGTCAATGGCTACGCCAAGCAGGTGCTGAACAAACTCCCGATGGAGTTCGCAGTGGAGGCACAGAAGCTGCTGTCGGTGTCGCTCGAAGGCAGCGTGGGATAAGGAGATGCCGAAGAAACATATAGCACAAACGAACGAAACGTGGAGAGGAGAAGAACCATGATGTTGGATATAAAGAACCTGCACGCCAACGTGGCAGACAAGGAGATACTGAGAGGAATAAACCTGCAGATAAACGCCGGCGAAGTGCATGCCATAATGGGGCCCAACGGCTCGGGCAAGAGCACGCTGGCATCGGTGCTTGCCGGCAATCCCGCTTATGAGGTCACGCGCGGCAGTGTCACCTTCAACGATAAGGACCTGTTGGGCATGACACCCGAAGACCGCAGTCATGAGGGGCTGTTCCTCAGCTTCCAGTATCCCGTCGAGATACCAGGTGTCAGCATGACGAACTTCATGCGCACGGCCGTCAATGAGAAGCGCAAGTACCGCCATCTGCCGGCACTCAGTGCCAGTGAGTTCCTGAAGCTGATGCGTGAGAAGCGTGACGTGGTGGAATTGGACAGCAAGCTGGCAAACCGCTCTGTCAACGAGGGCTTCTCCGGCGGCGAGAAGAAGCGCAACGAGATATTCCAGATGGCGATGCTCGAGCCTTGCCTCAGCATCCTCGACGAGACCGACTCCGGTCTTGACATCGACGCACTGCGCATCGTGGCCGATGGTGTCAACAAACTCAAGACACCGGAGAATGCCTGCATTGTCATCACACACTACCAGCGTCTGCTGGACTACATCAAGCCCGACATAGTGCATGTGCTCTACAAGGGACGCATAGTCAAGACCGCAGGTCCCGAGCTTGCTCTTGAGCTGGAGAAGAGAGGATATGACTGGATTAAGGAAGAGGTAGGGGAGTGACGTGAGCCATGGGTGCGGAACAGCAATACATAGATTTGTACGAAGCCAACGGACAGCTCATCTGTGGCCACAGCACGGACATCATGAATGCCGTGCGCCGCAACGCGTTCGCTGACTTTGTGCGGCAGGGATTTCCCACGCGCAGGATTGAGAGATACAAGTACACGGATTTGTCGAAGTTGTTCGGACATAACTATGGCATCGACCTCGACCGCCGCATGGATGCCTCCGTGGTCTCGGGCTTCAACCCCTACGAGGTGTTCAGGTGCGATGTGCCCGACATGCACACCTCGACCTTCTTCGTTGCCAATGACAAGCTGTGCCATAACAAGGGGACGGAGGATGCAGACAGTCTGACATCGCAGGGCGTGATTGTCGACAGCCTGACGGCAGCGGCAGTGCGGCATCCCGACATCGTCGCGCGGTGCTACGGCAAGCTGGCAGACACGTCGGCAGACGGCATCACGGCTTTCAATACCGCCTTTGCACAGGACGGCGTGTTCATCTATGTGCCGCAGGGTGTTGTCGTGGACAGGCCGCTGCAGATCATCAATATACTCAAGTCGCGTGTCGACCTGCTCGTCAACCGCCGTATGCTGATTGTCGTGGAGCCGCACGCGCAGTTGCGTCTGCTTGCCTGTGACCACACTAACGACGAAGCCCGCTTCCTGTCCACGCAGGTCATCGAGGCCTATGTCGGTGAGGGAGCGTCGTTCGACTTCTACGAGCTTGAGGAGAACAGTACCGCCACCGTCCGCATCAGCAACCTCTATCTCGACCAGCAGGCATCGAGCAATGTGCTGCTCAACGGCATGACGCTCAACAACGGCACAACGCGCAACATGACGCGTGTGTCCCTGTCGGGCGAAGGAGCCGAGCTGAAGCTCTACGGCATGGCTGTCGCCGACCGCTACCAGAGGGTTGACAACAATACCTTCGTCGACCACCGTGTGCCGCACTGCACCAGCAACCAGCTCTACAAGTATGTGCTTGACGGCAGTGCCGTCGGTGCCTTTGCCGGACTGGTGAAGGTGGAGCCAGGGGCGCACCACACCCATTCGGAACAGGCCAACCGCAACCTCTGTGCCACGCGCGAAGCCCATATGTACACGCAGCCGCAGCTCGAGATCTACAACGACGACGTGCGCTGCAACCACGGTGCTGCCGTCGGACAGCTCGACGAGAATGCGCTCTTCTATATGCAGCAGCGTGGCATCCCGCTCAAGGAGGCACGGCTGTTGCTGATGTTTGCCTTCGTGGGTGAGATAGCAGATGCCATACGCATTGACGCGCTGAAGGAACGTCTGCATTATCTGATAGAGAAGCGTTTCCGTGGCGAGCTGAACAGTGGCTGTCGCGGGTGTGAGATATGCAAACGATAAAGGGACTTGCTTATGCCGGAGACAACAGATTTCAACGCACAGAGATACAGGGAAGACTTCCCCGTGCTTGGCGTGCAGGTGCACGGCAAGCCGCTGGTCTACCTTGACAATGCCGCCACGACACAGAAACCCCGTCAGGTGGTGGATGCCATAGAGCGCGTCTACTATGAGGTCAACTCGAATGTCCACCGTGGCGTGCACAGCCTCTCGCAGCAGTCCACCGAACTGCTGGAACAGAGCCGCGAGAAGGTACGTGCCTTCATCGGCGCACGCAAGGCGTGCGAGGTCATCTTCACGCGCGGCACCACCGAGAGCATCAACCTCGTGGCATCGTCGTTCGGCGAAGCTTTCATGCAGCAGGGCGACGAGGTCATCGTCAGCGTCATGGAGCACCACAGCGACATCGTGCCGTGGCAGCTGCAGGCCACGAAGAGAGGCATCGTGGTCAAGGTCATCCCCATGAGCGACGACGGAGAGCTGCTGCTTGACGAGTATGAAAAGCTCTTTACCGCGCGTACCAAGCTCGTGAGCGTCGTCCATGTGTCCAACGTTCTCGGCACAGTCAATCCGGTCAGGCAAATCATAGCTGCG
This sequence comes from bacterium, assembly GCA_963618035.1. Taxonomy (GTDB): domain Bacteria; phylum Bacteroidota; class Bacteroidia; order Bacteroidales; family Bacteroidaceae; genus Bacteroides. The sequence goes on along the minus strand of CAVERK010000066.1, from coordinate 1,729 downwards.
GCTCATGCCCATGGCGTGCCGGTACTGATAGACGGTGCGCAGTCCGTACCCCACTTTGCCGTCAACGTCTCCGACCTTGATGCCGATTTCTTCTGCTTCTCCGGCCATAAGGTCTACGGCCCTACGGGCATCGGCGTGCTCTATGGCAAGGAAGAGTGGCTCGACCGTATGCCGCCATATCAGGGCGGTGGAGAGATGATAGGACACGTGTCATTCAGTGGCACGACCTTTAACGAACTGCCTTATAAGTTCGAGGCAGGCACGCCAAACTATGTCGGCTCCATAGCCCTCGGGGCTGCGCTCGACTACGTCTCTGCCATCGGGATGGACAGGATTGAGGCCTATGAGGCCGCCCTCACAGCCTATGCCCGTCAGCGGCTCGAAGGCATAGAGGGAATGCGCATCTTCGGACAGGCACGTCATCAGGGCAGCGTCATCTCGTTCCTCGACCGTAACATCCACCACTTCGACATGGGTACACTGCTCGACCATCTCGGCGTTGCCGTCCGCACGGGCCATCACTGTGCGCAGCCGCTCATGGAACGTCTGGGCATCGAAGGCACCGTCCGCGCGTCATTCGCGCTCTACAACACCAAGGAAGAGATAGACATGCTGGCCGACTCCGTGGAGCGCGTCAGCCGCATGTTCAGATGAGGAACGCACGATGCACATCACCATAGACAAATGGGCAGAGGCAGACCGCCCGCGGGAAAAGATGATGCGTCTGGGTGCGTCGGCCCTCAGCGATGCCGAGCTGCTTGCCATCCTCATCGGCTCCGGCACGGTGGAGCATACTGCCGTCGCGCTGATGCAGGAGGTCTGTGCCCGCAGCGGCAACAGCCTCAGCGTGCTCGGCAAGTGGAGTCTCAACGACTTCCTCGCCTTCAAGGGACTGGGCGAAGCCAAGAGCCTCAAGATAATGGCAGCCCTCGAACTGGGCAAACGCCGCAGCAGGGAGCGTCCGCCCGAGAGAGCACGCGTGCTCTGCTCCAATGACATCTACGAGCTGTTCCATACTTCGCTCTGCGACGAGCCCGTCGAGGAGTTCTGGCTCCTGCTGCTCAATCAGGCTGCCAAGGTGATAGACCGTGTCCGCATCAGCCGTGGGGGGATAGACCAGACGGCTGTCGACGTGCGCCTCATCCTGCGCGAGGCTCTGCTGCGCAATGCCACGCAGATTGCCGTCGTCCACAACCACCCGTCGGGCAACATACGCCCCAGCAACAACGACAAGCAGCTGACGCAAGACATCCGCAAGGCTGCCGAAACCATGCACATCCACCTGATAGACCATGTCATCGTGACCGACGGTGCCTACTTCAGCTTCAACGACGAGGGCTTGCTCTGAAAATATTGCTGTCCGCTAAACGTTTCAGACCGAGAGTGCGAGGCGCACACCCAACACTCACGCCACAGTCTGTGTGAAATCGGGATTATACGAATAAATTGCCCGATTTATTCGTATAAATTGCCCGAATTATTCGTATAAATGGTTCGAACGATTCGCATGAAAGGTTCGAACGATTCGCATGAAAGGTTTAAACGATTCGCATGAAAGGTTTAAACGATTCGCATGAAAGGTTTAAACGATGCGCATGATTTGCTCCGATAATATTGCTGTCCGCTAAACGTTTCAGACCGAGAGTGCGAGGCGCACCGCCATAGGATGTGCAAAATCGGAGTGCGCGTCGCACCGTCACAGGACGTGAGTGTTGGGTGTGCGCCTCGC
>CAVERK010000065.1:0-12620 GCA_963618035.1 bacterium | reverse complement strand
AGCCAAGGCAAGCGATTATTTGCCCCTATCTGACAATAGCGGCAGTCTCGAAGAGTAATGAATCTACTCCTGGAAATACTCTTGTCGTACATTATTGCTGTCCGCTAAAACTCAAAATGTCATGGACGTTCAGCCATAGCTCTGTGAACGTTCAACCAGAGGACCTGTGAACGTACAGCCAGAGGACCTCTGAACGTACAGTCAGGGAACCTGTGAACGTACAGTCAGGGAACCTGTGAACGTACAGTCTGGGAACCTGTGAACGTACAGTCTCGGAGTGTGCGGCACACCGGTCAGAGAGGTGTACGGGTGAACTTACTTGATAGCCCTCTGCGGACAGGCATTGATGCAGATCCCGCATTGGATGCACTCGCCCGACCTGACTCTCTTGCCCTGTGAGATGCAAGACATCACATCGACATCCATGGGACAAAGGTTGTTGCACGTCCCGCAGGAGGTACATCTGTTTCCCGTGGGGGTACGCTGTATCATCGCAATTGTCGTCTGGCATTTCATGAACAGCGACACAGGACAGGCTATCTTGCAGAAAGCACGCTTCTTCCTGAACCTGAACGCCAGCCATACGGCAAGACTGTAATATGCGGCATTGCTCAGGAGGAACCATATCAGAGAACCTGGCCGCCCGTACTTGAACAACTGGCTGTGTCCCTGCTCACTGACGTGCATGCCGACCCAGTCATAGCCCAACCACACGAGAGACAGCGGGAGAGCCAAGCTGATGACCAGCGCGAGATAGCGGTATCCGGTCAGACGGACGGGTATCTTCCTGTTCTCCTTTATCGGCAGCCACTCCAGTATTGCGGCAGTCCAGCATGCCCAGCCGCAAAAGCCCCTTCCCCAGATGAAAGGCCCGAAGATTTTCGCAATACAGAAATGGATGAGGACACGTATGACGATTCCTGTCTGCAAGAACAGCAGGAGGTAGAACACCAGCTCTTCGAGCTGCATATTCTCACGCTGGCAGATACCCAGAAACAACAGGAATATGGGCGAAATCATCAGCAGACAGACCCTGCGCCCCAGATCCCTCTTCACGCCCTTGCGCTTTATGACCAACAGACAGCCGAAAGTGATACTGAACCCGATCCATGAAAAGATGAGCAAGAACCCCCACCAACCGTCCAATGCGTATAGCATCGTTCCAATCAGTGAACCTACCAAAAAAGGTATCAGGCATTTGGTTATCTCTTTTCCCATAGCTGCAAACGGGTCTTTACTCTCTTCGTCGGCGGAGTCCCTCCAAGCCTTGCGGGCATAAAGAAACCCATAATATTCGCATCATGCAACAAATTCGCAACAAAAAGCATCGTCATGGTCACGCCTACGGTACCTCGAAAAAGGCTCTCACCGGCAAGTGCAGTGAGAGCCTTTCGTGTTTACGGGCAGAGGCGGTTACAGCTCTACCGTGTATGTGCCGGCGGCATAGTCCTTCGACTCGGACTGTCCTGGCAGTGTGACCGTGGCAGTCGCGCCGTCAGGAATGGTGAATGTCCACATGCACTTGTCTCCGTCGTAGTGCCATTCGCTCTTGATGACTCCTGCTGCCGACCTGTATGTGGCATCGACAAAGCCAAGACGCTTGTCGGGCAGCGGCTTCATGATGATGTGCTTGAATCCAGGCACGGCAGGGTCGGCAGAGATGCCTGCCGCCGTCTCCCACAGCCACTGGCATACGCAGCCATAGGCATAGTGGTTGAAGCTGTTCATGCCCCGCGGCCCCATGCCGCTGTCTTTCATGTAGCTGTTCCAGCGTTCCCAGATGGTGGTGGCTCCGTTGTCGACGGAATAGAGCCAGCTCGGGTTCTTGTGCTGGAAGAGCAGCTCATAGGCAATGTCGGACATGCCGTTGTCGGTGAGCGTCTGCATCAGTATGGATGTGCCGAGGAAGCCGGTCTGCAGGCAGTTGCCGTGGTCGGCGAAATTCTTGCGCAGCCGTGCTATCATATCCTCCTTGGGTTGGCCTTCTACCAAATGGTTCTTCAGCGCGAACAGTGCCGGTGTCTGCATGGTGTTGAGCACGGCAACCTTGAACTCACCGTTGGAGTTGAAGAACGTCGCCTTGGCATAGGCACGTGCGTTCTCCTCCATCTGCCGGTAGGGAGCGTCGTCACGGCCTGTCGCCTTTGCCATGTCTGCCATCATGCCGGCATCGATAATCCAGTAGTTCGCACTCAGGTAGTTCCAGTAGAACACGGCTTCGGGCAGTGGCTTGCCGTCCTTGAACGCCAGTCCGCCGCATGACTCCAGAGGCTCATAGCTCAGCCAGTCCGCCCACTGATAGTTGGAGTTCTCGGCAGAGAGCGTCTCATGGTCGTACTTGGTGTCGTTGACATGGTTCATGTACTTGTCCATGGCGTTCCAGCTCTCGTCGATTATGCCGGTGTCGCCGAACTGCTTCCACACCGTCCATGGGACGATGATGCCGGCATCTGCCCAGCCGAGACGCATCATGTCGCCCTCGTAGGCACCGTATTGTGCCTTGGGAGCCACACCAGGGAAGCCGCCGCGGGGCGACTGTGAGTCGCTGACATCGCGCATCCACTTGTGGAAGAACTTGTCGGTGTCGGCAAAGAACGTGCCCGTCTCGGCAAACACCTGCGTGTCTGCCATCCATCCGAGACGCTCATTGCGTTGCGGGCAGTCGGTGGGGACGGAGAGGTAGTTCGACAGCTGTCCCCAGTAGGTGTTTGAGATCAGCTTGTTGATGTCGGCACTGCCGGTGGTGATGGTGCCTGTCTCCATGTCCTTGGTTATGGACGATACGGGTATGGAGCGCACGGACTTGATGGTGACATCGGCATCGGCGGTCAGCGTCACCAGACGATAGCCGAAGAACGTACATTCAGGATGGTAGGACACATAGCCGTCGCCATCGGCAAAGGTGTATTTCAGTATCATGCCCTGGTCGGGGGTGCGCAGATTAAGCCTGTGCGTGCTTCCCTCCGGACCGTCCATGCCACGGCTCTTGGCTCCGTTGCCGTCGTTGAGAAGCTCCGAGGGCAGACAGGTCAGCGTCGTGCCACCGGCGGCCTTGAACTCAAACGCAGGAATGGCAGCGGCATTCTGTCCGAAGTCGATGACGAGCTTCTCCCCTGCCTTGAGCGTCATCTCCTGCCCGTCAGCATATTCGCGGCTGATGACGACCGTGCCGTAGGCATCGTCTGTGGCACCCGTCACCTCTTCCCACACGTATGCACGCTGCGGCTTCAGAGCCAGGTCTTCACGCAGATAGACCTCACCGCCGTCGGAGGGCAGTATCTCGCCGTTGAACTCCGTGTTCACCTCGGGCACGGACAGCATATCTGCTGTCTCGAAGCCAGGCTTTATGCGTGCGTCATACTCTTCGCCGTCGAATATCGCGGCGTGTGTCACCGGACCGGCGATACCGGCCTTCCAGCTGTCGGTGCCGGTGCCGTAGAGCCGCTTGCTGCCATCGCTGTAGGTCAGCTCAAGCACACCACGGAAGGCGACCTTCTTGCCGACCATGCCCTTAATGCCGCCAGGGGTGAGGATCTTGTCCGCCCACCATCCTGGGGTGACCTGTACGGACAGTGTGTTCTCGGCACCCGCCTGAGAGCTGAAGGCACCGGTCACGTCGTAGGTGAACGACCGTTTGGTCTTGGCATAGTGGGTGAACCCAGGCTTCAGGAACTCCGTGCCGATGGGCTTGCCGTTGACATACAGGAGGTACACACCCAGTCCCGTGGTCATCCACTTGGCAGATGTCACCTTCTGTTCGTTCTTCACTGTCGACACAAACCAGCTCGCACCGTCGGCGGAACGGGGGTTGTCGTTGGAGTCCCATGTCGCCACGGGAGCATCGGCTGCCGAAATCCATACCGATGACTCCCATGCAGAGTTGTCGAGGGCACCGGTGCGTACCCCGTAAGCAGCGGACTTTTGCGCTGAATCGCATGATGCGATGACGAGCATTGCCGCACAGGCAATGCCGCCCAATAATTTTGTATTCCAGAACTTCATAATATGAATAATGCTTTTGGTTAGGTTCGTCTGTCGTGTCTGCCGGCACCAGTGTACCGGCGACAGTTCCAAAGGTACGGCTTTTATCCATAGAACGAACGGTGCGCAGCAAAACTTTTGTGGAATTTCCATACCTTTGCCAAGAGAAAAAGGGAAACAAGGATACACAATATACAAATGAGATGAAGACAAAAGCACTTTTAGCCGCTGCGCTATGTGCCTTGACAGGCATGAACGCCGTGGCACAGGATCAGGTGACAGACCTCGAGTACTACAAACAACACGTCAAGACGCTCAGCTCCGACGATTTCGGCGGACGCAAGCCCATGACACCCTATGAGACAAAGACCATCAACTACATCGCCGACGTGTACAGGCAGCTCGGACTGCAGCCCTGTGCCGAAGACGGCTCCTACTTCCAGCCGGTCAGGGAGATTGCCACATACACACGTCCGAAAGACAACAAGATAACCGTGCGCGGGCCTAAGGGCAAGCTCGACCTGAAGTTCTTTGACGACGTGGTCGTCTGGACCAACCGCAATGCCGAGAAGGTGAACATACCGAGCACAAACTATGTGTTTGTGGGCTTCGGCGCCAATGCGCCGGAGTATGGATGGAACGACTTTGACGGCGTGGACGTAAAAGGGAAGATTATTCTTGCAATGGTCAATGACCCTGGCTTCTACGATGCTTCGCTCTTCCGCGGACGCAACATGACATACTACGGCCGCTGGACATACAAGCTGGAGGAGGCACAGCGACAGGGTGCTGCCGGATGTCTCGTGATACACAATACGGAGGCTGCGAGCTACGGCTTCCAGGTGTGCCAGTCGTCGCACTCACAGACAGAGATCAGCCTCCTGTCCGACGACGACAACGCTTCTGCACTGGGACTGAGCGGATGGATTACGGAGGATGCTGCACGCAGGCTCTTCGCCACAAGCGGACTGGACTATGACCAGCTGGCAGGACAGGCAAAGAAGCAGGGCTTCAAGGCCGTGGAGCTGAAGTCGAAGAGTGCCGTGACGCTGAACGTAAAGAGCAGCATCGGCACGTCGCACAATGTCGTGGGACTGTTGCCTGGCACGGACCTGAAGGATGAATACATCGTCATGACTGCACACTGGGACCACTTCGGCATCGGTACGCCTGTAGACGGAGACAGTATATATAATGGTGCAAGTGACAATGCGGCGGGTGTTGCCTGCATGCTGATGTATGCCAAGAAGTTCAAGGAGCTGCCCATGAAGCCGCGCCGCTCCATCGTGTTCGTGGCTGTCACATCAGAAGAATGTGGCTTGCTCGGCTCGGAGTGGTACTGCGAGCACCCGCTGTTCCCGCTGTCGAAGACCGCTGCCAATGTCAACATCGACGGCACAGGCTCTCCCGCCATGCGCTCGAAGAACGTGGTGCTGCGCAATGCCGGAAAGAGCGACATAGACGAGTACGCGCTTGTTGCAGCATCGGCACAGGGACGCAGGCTCGACATCCAGACCGAAGACCCTGGCGGCGGCTACTTCCGTGCAGACCACTTCAACTTCGTGAAGAAAGGTGTGCCGGCTGTGCTCGTCAGCGGCGGACGCGACTACTACGACCAGGCTGCGTATGATGCCAAGCCGAAGGTGAACCGCTATCACCAGCCCAACGATGAGTATGACGAGTCGTGGTGGAGCTTCGACGGAGCCATCGAGAACATGGATCTGGTGTTCAGCGTTGCACTTCAGATAGCCAATGCCGACGAGATGCCGCAGTGGACAAAGGAGTCGGACTTCCAGCGTCAGCCCGACAAGTGAGAGAGAAGGATGCCTTGAGAGACAATCAAATCAAAAAACATAGATTATGAAGAGAGACAACGTGATTTTTGACCTCATCGAGAAAGAGCACCAGCGCCAGCTCAAGGGCATGGAGCTTATCGCTTCGGAGAATTTCGTCAGCGACCAGGTGATGCAGGCCATGGGGTCGTGCATGACCAACAAGTATGCCGAGGGATACCCCGGACACCGCTACTATGGCGGCTGTGAGGTCGTGGACCAAAGTGAACAGCTTGCCATCGACCGTGTGAAGCAGCTCTTCGGCGCAGAATATGCCAATGTGCAGCCGCACTCGGGAGCACAGGCGAATGCTGCCGTGCTGCTGACAGTGCTCAAGCCAGGCGACAAGTTCATGGGATTGAACCTCGACCAGGGCGGACACCTGAGCCACGGCTCGGCAGTCAATACCAGCGGCATCCTGTATCATCCGGTGGCATACAACCTGAACCGCGAGACGGGACGTGTGGACTATGACGAGATGGAACGCATCGCCCTTGCCGAGAAGCCGAAGCTGATTATCGGCGGCGGCTCGGCATACAGCCGCGAGTGGGACTATGCACGAATGCGCAAGATTGCCGATGAGGTGGGTGCACTGCTTATGATTGACATGGCGCATCCGGCAGGACTGATTGCAGCCGGACTGCTGGACAACCCGCTGAAGTATGCACACATCGTCACCTCCACCACACACAAGACCCTGCGCGGTCCGCGCGGTGGCGTGATACTGATGGGCAAGGACTTCGAGAACCCCTGGGGACTGACGACAAAGAAGGGAGAGGTGAAGATGATGTCCACGCTGCTCAACTCCGCAGTGTTCCCTGGCATTCAGGGCGGACCGCTCGAGCACGTCATCGCTGCCAAGGCCGTTGCTTTCGGCGAGGCACTGCAGCCTGAGTTCAAGGAGTATGCGGCACAGGTCCAGAAGAATGCGGCAGTGCTGGCACAGGACTTGATAGGCCGTGGCTTCCACATCGTCAGCGGCGGTACGGACAATCACTCGATGCTCGTGGACCTGCGCACGAAGTATCCCGACCTGACCGGCAAGGTGGCAGAGAAGGCTCTTGTGGCTGCCGACATCACGGCAAACAAGAATATGGTTCCGTTTGACACCCGCTCAGCATTCCAGACATCGGGCATACGCCTCGGCACACCAGCCATCACCACGCGCGGAGCCAAGGAAGAGCTGATGCACACCATTGCAGAGATGATTGAAACCGTGCTGAACGCACCGGAAGACGAGCACGTAATTTCAACCGTACGTGCCAAGGTGAACAGCATCATGAAGGACTATCCCCTCTTCGCCTACTAATCAAGGTGTGGTGTGTGGGGGCACAGCCGTCACGGCTGTACCCCCACCCGCACCTATTCTATGATTTCCGCTTCTTCCACGTTGTCGCCGTGCTTGTCCATCATCTTGCGGCGTATCATCTCACTGTGCTGTAGTATGGTCTCGTCGGTAGCATCCTCGACATCGGCAGTGCCGTCGCCGTCCTGCCGTGTGCCGGCATGAATGTTCGGGTTATGCCGTCCGAACCTGTACCAGTTGAAGATGGACGACAGGCCGTAGACCACGCAGCACGCACCAATCAGGATGAATGCCGCTGAGCGTGTGCCCATGGGGTTGAACACCGCCACCAGACCAGCCACGATAATCAGCATCGGTATGATGTACATCGTGAGGGGGACAGTCCCCCACTGGCGTGCCATGGTGAGCGACGCTATCTGCTGCACGCCTCCCATCAGCACCATGAACCCCAGCACGAACGTAAGGAAGTCGGCAAAGAAGCCTGGCATCACCATCAGCAGGAATCCGAACAGCATACCGCCGACAGAGCCAAGCGGAAAGAACGGCCGCAGCTCCGGAGGGAGCCTGAAGTAGCCCACGATGCCTATGCACGACGGCAGCATGAACAGCAGTCCTATCAGGATGACGAAGTAGTTGCCTGCCTCATTGGGGAACAGCATCAGTATCAGCCCCACGGCTATAGCCCCGATGGCTCCAAAAAGTGGATATTTGCCTTTCATATATGTAGTACCTCCTTATTCCGTCCGGTGCAGTCCTTACAGTATCGAAGCCATCAGCTTGGCATCCTCACCCTGATAAATCTTCACGTCCGTTGCCGGATGAAACATCAGGTTGGAGTACTGGAACAGCTGCAACGCCACGAACTGCTTGTCGGCAGACACGCAGGCATCGAGCCTGAAGTTGCCCATCGGAGCCTTGTCGAGCATGCGAACCTTCTCTATCAGTGCGGCAGCCTCGGCAGGCTTGGTGTTGAGCAGCTTCTGTATCGTAGCCCCATTGTCGGCGGCATACTCATACTGCACAATCTGTACTTCACTGTTGGTGGGCTTGTAGCAGATTGTCTGCTTCAGTCCGAAAAACGATTTCTCTATATTAATATAAGGTAGTGCGGAGACGGTCTTCCCCATCTCTATCTTGTTTATGTTTGCCATAATGTTGTCTGTGTGATTGGTGAATAATATAATGTGTTTGCGTCCGACGGCACGCGAAGTCCGCCGGACCCGTGTTCCTGAAATCCACAGACAGCTAACGGAGTATGTGCCTCAGCAGTACGGCGATGCCGCCCGTAGAGACACAGCCTGCCACCGGCATGGTCTGCATGAATGGCTTATACCTGTATGCCGATGTCGACAGGAGGGTTTTCAGTGTGTGCAGTGCCTTGCATGAGGTGCGCTGCTGCTTGAACCAGCTCGGCGACAGCAGGCGCACAGGCTTGGTGTTGCAGATGCGGTAGATGTCACACATGTCCGGCTCCACAATGCTCTCGTCACCGTTCGGGCTGAAGTCCCAGCTGCGCAGCGAACCGTTGTCGTTGCTCTTCGCGGCACTGGCAGACGCACCTGCGGCATCCGCCACAGGCGTGCCGGATGCAATGTCAGCCCCGATGCAGACGGTCAGCAGGAGCGTCAGCATGAGCAGTATGATGTGCAGCGGTCTTGTCATATATAGATTCTCGGCATTGTGTGTGTTGCAGGGTGCACGACACCCCACGACGCAAATGTAGGTATTTCCATGTTTTCCCCAAACAGATTGGACAGAAATGTTATCTAAGCTTAAAAATGTGACAATTTTATGTCATTAGTGTGAAAAAGTTGACACAATGTGTACAACCTATTGAGAAAGCCTGTACATTTGCATCGTCAAAGAGAGATAGATATTAGGTATTGGCAATACGCCACGACTACCGACTGAACGAAGGTTAGTTTTTTATAGGTTACTATATTGTTTAATTAAGTTTTTAGGTATTATGAGAAAGATTGTTTTAGCAGGTGTCATGATGATGACAATGGTAGGAGCTATGAGTGTGAAGGCAGCCGGCACAGACAAGAGCACCGGCACTTACGAGGTTTCATTCACACGCTTGAGCAAGTACTTGAACCTGAACGATGACCAGCGCGCCAGCGTGTATGACATCAACGAGTTCTTCAAGAGCGAGCAGGAGAGCATGGATGTCACCAAGGACAAGGCTCTGAAGCACAACCTGAAGCTGATGAAGGATGTCCTGAGCAAGGAGCAGTACCGCAAGTACTTGATGTTGCTCAACGTCACCTCTTCAAACCGCAAGCAGACTGCAAAGGTAAAGGCAGCAGCTACGACAAGCGGATATCTGGCAAGCAGCAAGTAAGCGGAAGCTATACGATACCACAACAAAAAAGAGCAGGGGCGTTCCCCTGCTCTTTTTTGTTGTGGCGGCTATGGGTCACAGCTCCACAAGCTCGTATGTCATGCTGCCGAGGCCAATCTTCTCGGAGTAGTCCACGATGTGTGTACCGTGCTGGCGGTTGATGCGCTCGATGAGTGGGCGGGCATCGTCGCCTGCCGTGGATGCGTGGTTGAATATCTTGTCCAGACAAGCCTTGTCGAGAGCCACTGGGTCGGTGCTGGCCATGATGCCCATGTCCTTGACCATCGGGTCGGCAGGATGTGCATCGCAGTCGCAGTCGACGCTCATATTGTTCATGACGTTGATATAGACAATGTCTCCCTCGCCGAAGTAGTCGTGCACGGCCTGTGCTGCAGCTGCCATCGACTCCAGAAAGTAGTCCTGTGCCGGCAGGTTCTGCCACAGCTCGGCAGGGCTTTGCACCTTGCCTGCGGTGTGTATGTAGGTCTTGCCGTTCCTTGATGCCACGCCGATGCTGGCGTTCTTCAGCACGCCGCCGAAGCCGCCCATGGCGTGACCCTTGAAGTGCGCCAGGTTTATCATGAAGTCATAGTTCTTCAGATGACTGCCCACGATGTCGTACTCGATGTGCGTCTTGTCCTTCACGGGTATCTGAATGTCCCCCTCTTCGTCCATGATGTCCACGTTGGCGATGTCATAGAATCCGTGCGCTTTGATTGTCGCCTTGTGGTCTTCGGTGCTGAAACGCTTGCCCTGATATGCAGTGTTGCACTCCACAATGGTTCCGTTGACCGTCTTCACAAGCTGTCCTATCAGTTCCGGCTTCAGGTAGTTATGACCGCCAAGCTCGCCGGTGCTGATCTTCACCGCCACGCTGCCGTGTGCCTTCACGCCGAGAGCCTCATAGATCTTCACCAGGGCCTCGGGCGTGATATCCTTGGTGAAATACACTTTCGATTGGGCGTACGCCCCACTGACTGCCAGCATCAGCGATGCTGCCAGCATAATGCCAAATTTCTTCATTCTTATGTCCTTTTTTGTTATGTTGAGATTCCGGAATCCGTCCTTTATACTACTTCACTATCCACGCCTTGAACTCGGCGGCCTTGTTCTTGCTGACATAGATGCGTTCCGGCACATCGACGTCGATGTCTATCTTCAGACGGCTGTCAAACCAGATGGTGATGTTCTTGATGCTCGACCGCGAGAGGATGAACTGCTTGTTGGCACGCACGAACTCGTTGGGGTCCAAGCTGCCCATTATCTGGTTCAGCGTCCAGCCACACTGATAGCTCTGTCCGTTCTTCAGGTATATCGTCGTTGCCTCGTTGGCCGTGTAGAAGCAGGACACGTCGCTGACCTGCACGGGCAGCAGTTTGTCCTTGACAGGCACCAGCAGGCGCGACTTGTACGAGCCGCGCGTTGAAGCCAGCTCCTTCATCATCTCTATGTACCGGTCCGTGTCGTTGCGGCCCAGGCGGCTGAACTTGTCGAGGGCACGCTCCAGGTCCGACTGCTTCACGGGCTTCAGCAGATAGTCTATGCTGTTCACCTTGAAGGCATCGATGGCATATTCGTCGTAGGCCGTGGTGAAGACTATGGGTATCTCCACGCTCATCTTGTCGAAGACGGCAAACGACGAGCCGTCGGACAGGTGGATGTCCATGAATATCAGGTCGGGCTTGTTGCCGGCAGAGAGCCAGCGCACTGTCTGCTGCACGCTCTCCGTGTATCCCATAATCTCTATGCCAGGGTCAATGTCCTTGAGAATGTCGGTCAGGTTCTCGCTGGCAGACGTCTCGTCCTCTACGATAAGTACTCTCATCTCATTCTGCTGTTTTTGGGGTTTCACATCTCCGCCTTCAGCGGCATCACCACTCTGAACGTCGTGCCGTCGTTCTCGACGCGTATCTTCGTGCCGAGCAGCAGCTCAAACCTGTTGCCGAGGTTCCTGATGCCCGTGCCGTGGGTGGCAGGCTCGTCCAGCTTGGGATATATGGGGTTCTCCACCGACAGCTCATCGTTGCTGTCGAGACGGATTCTGACGTTCATGATGTGCTCGCTGTCGATCGTGTTGTGCGTGATGACGTTCTCGAGCAGCGGCAGCAGCGACAGCACCGGCAGGCAGAGACCGTCGCCGTCGTGGATGTCGATGTCGAAATTCAGCTTGTTGGCATACCTCACCTGCAGTATCTGCCTGTATGCTCCGACGAAACCCAGCTCCTCGTCGAGCGACACAAGAGACTTCTTCTCGCTCTGAAGGATATACCTGAACACGTCCGACAGCTCGTCAATGTAGCCGATGGTCTGCCTGTTGTCGCCCTTGCGGACGAGCGACGTTATGCCGTTCAGCGAGTTGAAGAAGAAGTGCGGGTTTATCTGGTTGGTCAGTGCATTGCAGCGGCTCTCGAGGTTCTCTATCCTCAGCCGCTCAATCTCACTGTCCTTGCGCCGCTGCATCTCAAACAGGTCGTCGATGTATGCGATGGAGGTGCAGACGAGCCACAGGAATATGAACTGGAACATCAGCATGCTGAGGAAGTGGTCATAGCTCTTGAACGGCAGCACATGGGTCACCAGCTCATAGACAGCAAAGCCGGCGACCACCACCAGCAGGTTCATGCCGATGTACGTACCCATCGAGGCACCGCGCAGCTTGCGGAAGTCGAGCTTCAGCACAAGCCACGACAGCAGCCAGAACATCATGAACCGCAGGGTGAAGAATGCAAGATACTTGGGCTGGTCGCCGTCGTCGACGTAGTAGCCCAGGTCGCACAGGAACCATGCGTTGTTGGGGTATGCCACGAAGAATGCCACGATGAGTGTCGTCAGCCATGTCTTCTTCTGGAAAGAAAAGGATATCTTGTTGTCTGTCGTCTTTGTCATAAATGCACTGTCTGCTTTTTCACTGTCTGCAAAGTAAGCAATTTTTGTTCATGCCGTATGCCTCCGCCACCCTCAAAACGAAAAAAGCACGGCCGATGACGAAAACGGTTTGTCAATTATTGCTGTCCGCTAAAACTCAAAGAGCAAGGAATTTTGTGTCCGCAGTGCCGATAAACAGGCATTGCGAATTGTATTCCTGAAAAGTAAGCCCCACTGAAACTAATATTAAGACCATTTTAGCGGACAGCAATATTTCTTTATGCTATAATAC
>CAVERK010000064.1:0-12740 GCA_963618035.1 bacterium | reverse complement strand
TTCACAGGTTCTATGGATGACCATTCACAGGTTCTATGGATGACCATTCACAGGTCTATGGATGACCATTCACAGAACTGTGGTTGAACGTCCACAGATAAGCCCTTTAGGATACGGCTAACTGCGCCGCCAGAAGTGCGGCGTGAAGAGTAGCAGGACGGTGAATATCTCGACACGTCCCAACAGCATCAGCAGGGAGAGCAGCCACTTGCCGGCATCAGGCACGGAGCTCCACGAATAGATGGGGCCGTAGGAGCCGAAGGCCACGCCCATGTTGCCGATCGACGACACGCTGAGGCCGAAGGCGTCGATGACGTTGATACCCATGGCCGAGAGCAGGAATGCCGCCGCAAAGATGATGGCGATATAGAGAAAGCAGAAGGCCATGACGGTGGTGATGAGCGACGGCTGCGACACGGTCTTGTCGAGCCGCACCGGCAGTACGGCGTTCGGGTGGAGTATGTGCTTGAACTCGTTCTTCGCCACCTTGACCAGCACCTGCAACCGTATGCACTTCATTCCGCCCGAGGTGCTGCCGGCACAGCCGCCCACGAGCATGACGCCAAACAGCACCACCGTCAGCGACATGGGCCACGTGCCGTAGTCCTCGGACACAAGTCCGGTGGATGTCTGGAGCGACACGATCTGGAACAGCGACTTCCGCAGCGACTCCTCTGCTCCCATGCCCCGCGTCAGATAGAGCGAGGCGGCGAACAGCAGCGTCACGGCTCCTATCATCGCGGCATACCAGCGCAGCTCGCCATTCTGGAACACGCGGCCGGCGCGTCTCATGACGAGCAGTATCAGCAGGTTGAAGTTTATGCCGCTGACGAACATGAAGAATGTGAGCACGTATTCGATGTATGGCGAGTGATAGTAGGCGATGCTGTCCTGATGGGTGGAGAAGCCGCCGGTGGCTGCCACACTCATGGCGTGGCACACGCTGTCGAAGATGCCCATGCCGCCCAATGCCAGCAGCACTACCAGCAGCAGGGTCATGCCTGTGTAGACCATCCAGATGAGCTGTGCCGTGCGTCCGATGCGTGGGTTGACCTTGTTGACCGTCGGTCCGCTGACCTCCACGGCGAACATCTGCAGGCTGTTGACCCCGAAGAACGGCAGCACGGCAATGGTGATCATGATGATGCCCAAGCCCCCGATCCAGTGCGACAGGCTGCGCCACAGCAGCAGGCCGCGCGGGAAGCTGTCGATGCCGTCGAGGATGCTCGCCCCCGTACACGTCAGTCCCGACATGGCTTCAAAGAAAGCGTCGGCAACGTTGGGGATGTGTCCGTCGATTAGGAACGGCAGCATGCCGAATGCGGCAAAGGCAACCCACGTGAGGCTGACCATGAGGTAGCCGTCGCGTCGCGAGAGCGAGTTGAGCCTCTCCCTGCGCATGGACAGGCTGAGGAACGCACCCACGGTGCCTGTTATCGCGGCGGAGAGCAGCAGGCTGCGCAGGGCCGTGTCGCCGTACCATGCCGACACCGCGGCACACAGCAGCAGCAGCAGCGTCTCGAGCAGCAGCAGGTAGCCCACAATCTTTATGATGGCCTTGTTCCGTATCATACCGGTCAGTGTGTGTCAGTTGAAGAATTTCTCGATCTTCTTTATTGTCATGCTGAGACAGAACATCATGACGTGGTCGCCAGCCTGTATCTGTGTGTTTCCGTTCACGATATGCCCCTCGCCGCCACGCACCAGTCCGCCTATGGTGGCACAGCGCGGCAGCCCGAGGTCCTTCACCTTGCCGCCCGTGATGCGCGAGCCTTCCTTGACGGTGAACTCTGCCACGTCGGCATTGGCGAAGGTCAGGCACTTCACGTTGTTGACATCGGCATCGAGCATCATCTGATAGATGTGGCTGGCGGCGATGAACTTCTTGTTTATCACCGTGCCGATGTCGAGGCTCTCTGCCATGCCTATGTAGTCCGTGTTCTCAACGTCGGCCACGGTCTTCTCCACGCCCATGCGCTTGGCGGCGAGGCATGCCAGGATGTTGGTCTCCGAGTTGTCCGTCAGTGCCACGAAGGCATCGACGTTCTTCAGCCCCTCGTCGGCAAGCAGGTCGAGGTCGCGTCCGTCGCCGTTGATGACCATCACCTTCTCCGGCAGCACGCTCGTGAGGTAGTTGCAGCGGTCGGGGTCGCTCTCGATAATCTTCACCTGCATATAGTCCGGCACGTACATGGCGGTGCGCACTGCTATGCGGCTGCCGCCCATGATCATCACCGTGCGCACGTCTGCATAGTCTTCCTTTCCGGCTATCTTGCGGATGTATGGCACGTAGCGGCGTGTCGTTGTGAAGTAGACGATGTCGTGCAGATGTATCTCGTCGTTGCCGCCAGGGATTATGGTCTCGTTGCCGCGCTTGATTGCCACGACGTGATAAGGCAGGTCGGGTGCACCGAGCTTGTACAGCGGGATGTTCAGTATCTCGGCCTTCTCGCGCATCTTGGCACCGATGAGTATCAGCGAGCCGCCGTTGATCTCCCACCACTGGCGCACCCAGCTCATGCGTATGGACGACACTATCTCCGTGGCTGCCAGATGCTCGGGATAGATGAGCGATCCTATGCCCATCTTGTTGAAGAACTCCTTGTGTCCTGGGCGCAGGTATTCGTAGTTGTCGATGCGGGCCACGGTCTTGCGCGCCCCGAGGTGCATGGCGAGCATGCAGGCGGTGGTGTTGCGGCTCTCGTCGGGCGTGACGGCGATGAACAGGTCGGCATTGTCTATGCCGATGTCGTTGAGCGTCTTGAATGACGTGGGCGACCCGACCACGGTCATGATGTCGAGGCTGTTGTTCAGTGTGCTCAGCTTGTCGGCATCCTCGTCGAGCAGGATGATGTCCTGCTTCTCCTTCGACAGCAGCTTGGCGAGGTGCACGCCCACGTTTCCGGCTCCGGCTATGATGATTCTCATGACTCCAGCTCCTCCTTGATTGACCGGCAGATGCCCTCGGCATCCAGGCCGCAGATGTGATACAGCTCGTCTGCCGCACCGTGTTCCACGAAGCGGTCGTCGGGCAGTCCGAGGCGTGTGACGTGTGCCGTGCTGCCGCTGTCGGACAGGTATTCCGTCACCGCACTGCCCATGCCGCCGTTGCGCACGCCGTCTTCCACGGTGATGATGCGGCTGAACTTGGAACCTATGCTGTGGAGCAAGGCGGTGTCGATCGGCTTGAGGAAGCGCAGGTCATAGTGCGCAATGCTGCGCCCCGTGTCGTGCTCGGCGGTGGCGATGGCTCTTGCCGCAACATTCCCTATGGGACCGATGGTGATGACGGCCATGTCCTGCCCGTCCTTGAGGCAGCGGCCCTTGCCCACGGGGACTTCCTCCAACGGGCATTGCCAGTCGGTGTGCTCGCCGCGTCCGCGCGGATAGCGGATCACGAACGGTCCTTTCCCTGGCAGCTGTGCCGTGTACAGGAGACGGCGCAGCTCGCGCTCGTCAAGTGGTGAGGCAATTGTCAGGTTGGGTATCGGGCGCAGGAATGCCATGTCGAATGTCCCGTGATGCGTAGGCCCGTCTTCGCCGACGAGGCCGGCACGGTCTACGCACAGCACCACCGGCAGCCGCAGCAGTGCCACGTCGTGTATGATGTTGTCGTAGGCACGCTGCATGAACGACGAGTAGATGCAGCAGAACGGCTGCATGCCCTCCTTGGCCAGTCCGCCGGAGAAGGTCACGGCATGCCCCTCGGCAATGCCCACGTCGAATGTCCGTTCGGGATAGGTCTCCTTCATCTTGCCCAGTCCGCTGCCTTGTGCCATGGCGGGCGTTATGCACACGATGTTCGGGTTCGCTGCCGCCAGCTCTACGATCGTACTGCCGAACACGTCCTGATATTTCGGTGGCAGTTCCTCACCGGCTTTCGCCGTCAGGTAGCGTCCTGTCTCGGGGTCGAACTTGGCAGCTGCCGCGTGCCAGCTGCTCGGGTCTTTCTCGGCAGGCTCGAAGCCCTTGCCCTTGGTGGTGTGCAGGTGCAGCAGTCGGGGACCTTTCATGTCCTTTATGTCGCGCAGCACGCGCACCAGCCCCATTACATCGTGTCCGTCCACGGGGCCGAAGTAACGTATGTTGAAGCCGTCGAAGATGTTCTGCTGGCATGCCATTGCCGACTTGAGGCTGTTGCCGAGGCGTATCAGTGACTTCTTGCGCTCGTCGTCGAGCAGTCCCATCCGCGACAGTGCCTGCGACAGGTTGTAGCGCAGCTGGTTGTAGCCGGTCGTCGTGTGCAGGTTTGCGAGGTATTGCCTCATGCCGCCGACGCTCTTGTCGATGGACATATTGTTGTCGTTGAGGATGATGAGCAGGTCGTTAGGCATGCTCGAGGCGTTGTTCAGCCCCTCGAACGCCAGTCCGCCGCTCATGCTGCCGTCGCCGATGACCGCCACCACGCGGCGGTCGGTCTCCTGCTTGAGCTGTGCCGCCACCGCCATGCCGAGGGCTGCCGAGATGGAGTTGCTGGCGTGTCCGCAGGCAAAGGTGTCGTATTCGCTCTCGTAGGGTGAGGGGAAGGGGCGTATGCCGCCGAGCTTGCGGTTGGTGCAGAACACATCGCGCCGCCCCGTCAGTATCTTGTGTCCGTATGCCTGGTGGCCGACATCCCACACGATGCGGTCGCGCGGGGTGTTGAACACATAGTGCAGAGCCACGACAAGCTCCACCGTGCCGAGGCTCGCCGCGAAGTGTGCGGGATTGCACGACACCTCCTTGATTATTTCGTGCCTAAGCTCGGCGCACACCTCCGGCAGCCGGTCGGCTGCGAGCTTGCGCAGGTCTTCAGGATAGTCAATGGAACTAAGCAGGTTGTCGTTATCAGGATTTTCACTCATGTCCGTTGCAATAAGTTTGACGGCGCAAAGATAGCGCAAGTTGGGGGCAATGGGAAATCCCGCCGCCTGATTTTGGGTAGAAGAAGCTGTGCAGGTACTCGTAAAAACCACGGTTTCTCTGGACGTACAGCCATGGTTTCTCTGGACGTACAGTCACAGCTTTATGGATGTACAGCCATAGAACCTCTGGACGTACAGTCACAGAACCTCTGGATGTACGTCCATGGAGATGCTGATTTTCAGTATATTACAGCAATATCTACTCTTGCGTTCACCATTTGCTGATGTCAGCGCATGCCTCGACGGCGGCCTCCATGTCATCTGGCAGGCTGCTGAAGAAGTCAATGTCTGTCGCGGCTTCCACCTCATCGACCGTGAGGACATAGTGCTTCATGTCGTGGCGTGCTGCCTCGTTGGCATAGATGAAGCCTAATGCCTTGGGCTTGTCGCCGAGATGGAGCACGACCTTGAAGAAGGCATCCGGCACGCCGATCCTGTTGCTCCCGATGGTGCGTGTCGTGTCACTGCTGAACACGGGGCCGGCAACGATGTAGATGTCGCCGTACTTCACCGCCCACTTGCGGCACCGCTCCTCCAGCACGCGCCAGTCGCCGCTGTTGAGCGACGCATCCTGCGGACACATGTTCGTCAGCAGGAACGACTGGTTTATTGCCGCCTTGCTCCAGTCGCAGTCGGCGGCAGGACACATGTGTCCGTGCGACATCTTGTAGCGGTTGTTGGTCCAGTCGTCAAGCTCTTGCCGTGGCG
Organism: bacterium; assembly: GCA_963618035.1. Lineage (GTDB taxonomy): Bacteria > Bacteroidota > Bacteroidia > Bacteroidales > Bacteroidaceae > Bacteroides. The sequence continues at coordinate 7,128 of CAVERK010000064.1, read as the reverse complement.
AGGGCACGTCCGTATCCACGATGTAGGAGTTGCGTGTGGTCTTCGTCGTCAGCCGCCCTATGCCGATGGCATTGCCGTCCTCGTCATAGTAGGGCACGCCGCGCCGCGAGATCTTCCCGTCGGTGCAGTGCTCCGCCGTGAGATGCCAGCCCACCCAGTTGGGGCATCTTGTCTCCTTGTTGTATGACGTGATGTAGCCGTCGCGCACAAGCATCTGCGACGGCACGCCCTCTGCCGTCCGTGCGGCTTCGATACGTTCCTGCCTGTCCGCTGTGCTGCCGGCGGCAGTGGTGCCGTTGATGCCGAAGCTCTGCCCCAGCCAAAGGGCGGCGGCGATGAGCAGTGCGGCGGTTGTCATGATGGTCTTCTTCATTGTTGTGTCCCTTGTGTTCTCTGTCGGTAGTGAGGGCAAAGGTAAGCAACATCCGCCACACAAGCACGCGGAGAGATTGCATTGCTGTGTCACTTTTTCTGTTTAGCTTTGTGGAGAAATTTTAGACAGTATGAAGAGTTTGATTTTAGCGGTTGCGCTGGCATGTGCGTGCGGCGCATCGGCAACGGCACAGGGAGGCAGGAACCTGGAATTGCAGGAAGTGGTGAAGGGGGATTTCTCGCCCCGTAACATATATGGCGTGACACCCATCCCTGGCGACGGCGAGCACTATACGCAGATGAACGCCGCACACACGCAGATTATCAAATACAGCTTCAAGACGGGCAAGCAGGTGGAGGTGCTGTTCGACGTGGCAACGGCACGCGGATGCACGTTCAAGCGTTTCGACAGCTATACCTTCGCTCCCGACGGACAGAAGCTGCTGATAGCGACGGAGACGAACGCCATCTACCGCCGCTCGGCAACGGCGGTCTACTGGCTCTACAGCCTGAAGCGCAACTCCAACGGACAGATTCTGAATCAGGTGGAGCGTCTCAGCGACGGCGGGCCGCAGCAGTCGCCCGTGTTCAGTCCCGACGGAAACATGGTTGCCTTCGTGCGCGACAACAATATCTTCCTCGTCAAGCTGCTCTATAACAACAGCGAGAGCCAGGTGACCGACGACGGACGGCGCAACGGGGTGATAAACGGAATACCCGACTGGGTCTATGAGGAGGAGTTCGGCTTCGCCACTGCCATGGCGTTCAGTGCTGACAGCCGTATGCTCGCCTTCCTGCGCTTCGACGAGAGCCAGGTGCAGGAGTACTCGTTCCCCGTATTCCGTGGCGAGGCACCGCAGTACGGGCAGTATGCCAAGTACCCTGGTGCCTATACATACAAGTATCCCAAGACGGGCGAGGCCAACAGCCGCGTCGAAGTGCGCACGTTCGACATCAGCAGCCGTGTGACACGCACCATGCAGGTGCCGCTCGATGCCGACGGATACATACCGCGCATCTACTTCACCAACGAACCCGACCAGCTGGCCATCCTGACGCTGAACCGCCATCAGAACCGTCTGGACATATACATGGGCAATGTCCGCAGCACCGTCTGCAAGCTCATCCTGCGCGAGGAGAGCGACACATATATAAAGGAGGAGAGCCTCGACGGGATAAAGTTCTACGGACAGAACTTCAGCTTCCTCAGCGACCGCAGCGGCTTCAACCACCTGTACTGGTACACCACCGCCGGCACACTGGTGAAGCAGGTGACAAGCGGCAACTGGGAGGTGACTGACTTCTACGGCTATGCCGCCGGCGAGGATGCGTTCTACTATCAGAGCAATGAGGAGAGCCCGTTGCAGAAAGCCGTCTACAAGATTGACCGCCGTGGGCGCAAGTCGAAGCTGTCGGCAAATGCCGGCACCAACAGCGCACAGTTCAGCTCGGACATGAAGTACAGCCTGAACCGCTACTCCAGCCTGACCGTGCCGACCGTCATAACGCTCAACGACAACAGCGGCAAGACCCTGACCACGCTTGTCGACAATGCCGAACTGCGGCAGAAGATGTCGGCATACAACATGCCTACAAAGGAGTTCTTCAGCTTCACTACCGACCGTGGTGACAAGCTCAACGGCATCATAATGCGCCCTGCCGACTTCAGCGCGGGCAGGAAATATCCCGTGCTGCTCTATCAGTACAGCGGCCCAGGATCACAGCGCGTGCTGGATCAGTTCAGCGTCAGCTGGGAGACATACATGGCAGGCCAGGGATTCATCCTCGTGTGTGTCGACGGCCGCGGGACAGGTGGTCGCGGAGCGGCATTCGAGAAGCAGACATACATGAACCTCGGTGTCAGGGAGGCGCAGGACCAGGTGGCGGCAGCGCAGTACATGGCTTCGCAGCCCTATGTCGACAAGGACCGCATCGGCATCTGGGGATGGAGCTACGGCGGATACATGACGCTGATGAGCATGAGCGAGGGAACGCCGGTGTTCCGTGCCGGAGTGGCAGTGGCACCGGTCACGGACTGGAACTACTATGACACCGTATATGGCGAACGCTATATGCGCACGCCGAAGGAGAATGCCGGAGGCTACGACGCATCGTCGTGCTTCAGCCGTGCCGACAAGCTGAACGGACGCCTGCTGCTCATCCACGGCATGGCCGACGACAATGTGCACTTCCAGAACGCCGCCGAGTATGCGGAGCGTCTGGTGCAGGCGGGCAAGCAGTTTGAGATGCAGGTCTACACCAACCGCAACCACAGCATACGCGGAGGCAACACGAGCCTTCACCTCTACACACGCATAACGGACTTCTTCAAGCGCGAGCTGCAAGGCAACTGAGGGGCGGGAGGATATGGCGGAACAACACTTGCGCAAGCCCGAGTGGCTGAAGGTGAACTTCGGAGCCAACGAACGCTACTCCGACACGAAGAAGATTGTGGACACGCACCGTCTGCACACCATCTGTAGCAGCGGCCGTTGTCCCAACATCGGCGAGTGCTGGAGCCGTGGCACTGCCACCTTCATGATTGGCGGCAACATCTGCACGCGCAGCTGCCGCTTCTGCAACACCGCCAGCGGACGGCCGCTGCCGCTCGATGCCGACGAACCGCGTCATGTGGCAGAGTCGGTAAGGCTGATGGGGCTGTGGCATGCCGTGATTACGTCGGTAGACCGTGACGACCTGCCCGACCTCGGTGCAGCGCACTGGGCGGAGACCATCAGGCAGATAAAGGCCATGAACCCGACGGTGACGATGGAGGTGCTGATACCCGACTTCATGGGGCGGCGCGAGCTGATCCGGCAGGTCATCGACGCTGCTCCGAACATCATATCCCACAACATGGAGACCGTGCGGCGCATAACGCCGGCTGTACGCAGCGTGGCATGCTACGACCGCAGCCTGCAGGTGCTGGAGCAGGTGGCGCAGAGCGGCATACGTGCCAAGACGGGCATAATGGTGGGGCTTGGCGAGACACCCGCCGAGGTGCTCGAGACCATGGACGACCTGCTGGCGGTAGGGTGCAGCATACTGACCATAGGGCAATACCTGCAACCGTCGCGGCGGCACTATCCTGTGCAGGAGTACGTCACGCCGGAACAGTTCGCAGAGTACCGCCGCATCGGCATGGAGAAAGGCTTCGCACAGGTAGAGAGCGGACCGCTCGTGCGTTCGTCCTACCATGCAGAGAAGCTGATGAAGCACTAACCATACACCATTATATATATGTACGCGCGCGCGAGACTTTGCAATATTTGCATGAACTTATTTGACAAACAAATCAATTCATGCAACTATGGCAACAATAAGAGTAAAAGTGCGCCCGTCAAGGATAGAGGGCAGGGCGGGGACGGTCTGCTATCAGGTGACACACCGGCGGGTCATCCGGCAGATAACGACGGACATCCATGTCATGCCGTCCGACTGGGACGACAAACGGCAACGCCTGTCTCCGCACGCGACGGAAGCCGGCATCCTGCAAAGACGCATCGACTGCGGCGTGTCCACCCTGCAGGCGATTGTCACTAACCTCGACGCCTCCGGCACGGAGTATGCAGCCGACGATGTCGTCCGACTGTTCGGCAGCCCCGACAGCAACAGCACCTCCGTCCTGTCCTTTATGCGCGGACAGGTCGACTATCTGTACCGCTGCAACCGTCTGGGCACGGCGAAGAACTATGAACGTGCGCTGCACAGCTTCTCCCTGTTTCTCGGTGGCGACATACCGTTCATGGCAATAACGGAGCAGCTGGTGGAGGACTACAATGCCAGCCTCTTGCAGCATGGCATCGTGCGGAACTCCGTCTCCTTCTACATGCGCATCCTGCGGGCTGTCTACAACAAGGCGGTCCGCAGGCATCTTGCCGAACCGGCAAACCCCTTTCAGAATGTCTATACAGGCGTTGACAAGACCCGCAAGCGTGCCATTGACGAAAGGCTGGTGGCGCAGCTCTACAAGCTCAGCCTGCCCCGAGGCTCGTCTCTGGAGCTCTCGCGCGACATCTTCATCTTCTGCTACTGCATGCGCGGCATGGCATTCGTAGACGCAGCCTATCTCAAGAAGACAGACATCCAGGACGGCTTCATCCGTTACGTCCGCCGCAAGACGGGACAGCTCCTGTCCGTCCGCATCGAGTCCGACATGCAGAAGATAATCGGGCGGTATGCCCATGAGACGGAAGGCTCGTGCTATGTGTTCCCTATGTTGAAGTCCGAAGAGGCGAAAGCTGCCTACCGGCAATACCGTTCAGCCATCAATATCTACAACCGTCGGCTCAAGAAGCTGGCGGATCTGCTGTCCGTGGACTGCAAGCTGACCTCCTACACCGCCCGCCACAGCTGGGCGACGATAGCCCACCGGCACAACGCTCCCCTGTCGGTCATAAGTGCAGGATTGGGGCATACCTCCGAGAAGACCACGCAAATCTATCTGGCTGCGTTGGAGAACGACGAAGTGGATATGGTCAATCGGGGAATTATCTCTACACTGAGCGAGTGATTTCTATGGAAGAAATCTACACGAGAGTACGCCACAAAGATATGAATATTAACATTGCAAACTAATGTTGGTGGGTCTATAATTGGTTAATAAACGTTAACATTGAGGGTAATCGGCACCTATGAAGCCGTGGAGACGGCATCCGTACAGTCCGGCTCCGCTATCTGCGTGTGGGGTAATGTCATGATTGTCAGATATCGAGCAGGGGCAACTTGCCCATGCACAGTGCGTTGTGCAGAGGTAGATTTCTTCCATAGAAATCTACCTTTCTCGCTAAGAGAGGCGCGATATATTGATAAATGGAGGTGAATGATTTAATAAGACGTGTAACCAATTTTTAGTTTTTTAATTTATAATTTAAAATTTAAATTTTAGTAATTATGAACAAAAAAATCTTTAGTGCAACCTTGTTTGGAGCCCTGATGGCGCTCTCTACAGGGACATTTGTCTCTTGCCAAGATTACGATGACGACATCGATAATCTGCAGCAACAGATAACAAACAATTCCAGTGCCATCGCTGCTCTGGAGAGCCAGATCAAGAGTGGCGAGTGGGTAAAAAGCGTGACTTCCACCGCAGACGGCGTTGTCATTACCTTGGGCAATGGCAACACCTACACCATCAACAATGGTCAGGATGGCGCAGCCGGTAAGGACGGCGCAGCCGGTAAGGATGGTGCAGCTGGTCAGAACGGTGCCGACGGCAAGGACGGTGCAGCAGGCCAGAACGGCGTGACTCCCACGATTGCAGTGAACAATGGCAAGATCCAGGTAAGCTACAACGACGGCTCCACCTGGACCGACCTCATCTCGCTGGCCGACCTTAAGGGTGCACAGGGAGACAAGGGAGACAAGGGCGAGCAGGGTGCACAGGGTGCTGCCGGCATATCTCCCACATTCTCTTTGGGCAAAGACGGACACATCTATGCACAGTATGGCGAGAATGGCGAGAAGAAAGACCTGGGCGTCTCTACAGGTGGTGTTTACTGCGTGATAGACGGTGTCAAGCTGACTATCCACGCTCCTAACGCAGACGGCGAATACCAGGATATCGTGCTGCCGAGAGCTGCCATGATTTCCAGCATTAAGGCTGTAACTGTTGAAGAAGATGTAACCGCTACATTGACAGATAACGCAGAAATCACGATGTCTTATGGCGTGGCTGCTGACGATGGTGAGTACTTCGACGGAACAACTTTCAAGGAGGGCGATCTCCTGCTTCCTACCAAGGAAACCAAGAGTGTCATCAGTGCTCAGATAAACCCGACCATCGCAGATGCTACGGCTTACAACTTCTACTTAGTTGACTCCAAGGGCTCTTCCATCTTCAACCTGTCTGGCGTGACTCCCAACAAGACAGAAAAAGCTCTGACAAGAGCAGAAGCTACAGCCAATAAGGGTATCTACGACATGGGCGTTACCCTTGTTAGCGGTGTCACTGAAGAACAGCTGGAGGCTGCAAGCGGCAGCTATGCCATAGCTACAAAAGATGTCTATGACAATGAAATACTGTCTGCTTATGATGTAAAAGTCACGGTGTCAGGAGCTGGTTCGACTACATTCAGTGTCTCTACAGCAAATAAAGAAGTGGAGATCAACAAGGAGTTTGACTTGAATGAGCTCGTTACGATGTCGAATGTAATCGATGTGAAATATGAATTTACATCAGAAAAGGCTGTCGTTGACGCCGCTAAGGCTTCAATCTCAGGCACCAAGATTAAGGGTGGAGTTGCAGACAAGTCGGTTGAGGTAAAGGCTACATATATGAACCTCGATGGTACGACAGAAGAAGCAAGTAGCACTATCACTATCAAGTTCATCAAGGCTGCTAAGGTAAGTTCCTATACTGCGGAACTGACGCTGAGCGATAATGACGAGAAGAATGTGTTGACATTTGACCTGACCGAATTGTTTGACAACACGGCTTCATCTGTAGGGGTATCTTACACTATCAATAATGCCCAGTTTACAGCTGCAGCCAAGGATAAGAACAACGGCGCAGAATATTCTAAGGGCGATATTGCTATAGGTTTCACGGCTCCTGGTGGTTTTGCTTCAGAGCCTGCTTCTGCTTCTTCAGACGGTTACTACAAGCACACTCTGACTTATATGGTTGCTAAGGGAAGTGTAATCCCTGGAACTTACGAAGCTGAAGTGACTTATGGTTCCAGCCCTGTGAACACCATCAAGTTGACCTTGGTTGTGAAAGACCCAGCTGTCACCTACGACTTCAAGCCGAAGAGC